>NZ_JAHBAY010000001.1:600000-900000 GCF_018499875.1 Kineosporia corallincola
GCTCGCTCTACCTGTCCCGGATCGCCGCCGTGCTGTCGCTGAACCCCGGCCGGCCGGTGCTCGTGGTGGCCGTGGCGGGTGTGACCCTGGGCATCGCGGGCATCGGGTTCAAGGTCTCCCTGGTGCCGTTCCACCTGTGGACGCCGGACACCTACGCGGGCGCCCCGCTCCCGGTCGCCGCGTTCCTGTCCACGGTCTCCAAGACGGCCGGGCTGACCGCCATGGCCGTGCTCCTGGGCGTCGGGCTGCCGCCGCTGCACGAGGTGTGGGCCCCGCTGATCGGGGTGCTGGCCGCGCTGACCATGACCGTCGGCAACCTGGTGGCGCTGCGCCAGAAGGTGGTGGTGCGGTTGCTGGCCTGGTCCACCGTGGCCCAGGCGGGCTGGGTGCTGCTGCCGTTCGCGGCGGTCGGCCCCTCGCGCGACAGCCTGCGTGAGGCCGCCGCCTCGGCCCTCGGCTACCTGCTGGCCTACGTGGTGGCGGGCCTGGCGGTCTTCGCCGTGGTGGTGCTGGTGGCCCGGCACCACCGGGCCGGCGAGGAGCACACCCTGGACGCCTACCGGGGCCTGGGCCGCACCGAGCCGGTGGCGAGCGCCGTGCTGGTGTTCGCCCTGACCTGCCTGGCCGGGTTGCCGCCGGGGGTGATGGGGCTGGTCGCCAAGGTGATCGCGCTGCGGCCGGTGGTGGACGCCGGGCTCTGGCCGGTCGCCGTGGTCGCCGCCCTGAACGTGGCCCTGGCCCTGGCCTACTACCTGCGCTGGAGCGCCCTGCTGGTGGTGGCGCCGGGACCCGGCCGCACCCCGCCGCGCTGGCGGGTACGCCCGGCCGAGGGAATCGTGCTGGGCGCCGCGGCCGCGGGCTGCCTCGGGCTGTCGGCCGGCGCTCAGCTGATCGCGGGCCTGCTGCCGGGCCTGCCGCAGTGATCCGGCGAGTGATCCGGCGGTTGTATCGAGGTGGATCGGGCAAGATCATGACCGGTTCACGCGGGGGCGGCCCGGTGGAGGCCACCCCGGATGGCGATCAGGAGGGAACGTGATCAAGCTGGACACCGTTGAGGTTCCTGACGGTGCCCTGTGGCACCGATCGAGAGGAGTCAGGGAGCACCGAAATGGGTCATAGTCATTTCAACGGACTCAAGACCGCCGTCCTGCTGGGCGGCATGTCGGCGTTTCTGCTGCTGATCGGCGGGGCCTTCGCCGGGCGCACGGGCCTGGTCATCGCCTTCGTCATCGCACTGGGCATCAACGCCTACGGGTACTGGAACTCCGGCAAGCTGGCGATCAGGTCGATGCGGGCCCGCCCGGTCAGCGAGGCCGAGCAGCCCGCCATGTACCGGATCGTGCGGGAGCTCTCGAACGAGGCACGGCAGCCGATGCCCGCGCTGTACGTGTCCCCGACGATGGCTCCCAATGCCTTCGCCACCGGCCGCAACCCGCGAAACGCCGCGGTCTGCTGCACCGAGGGCATCCTCCAGATCCTCGACGAGCGGGAGCTGCGCGGTGTGCTGGGCCACGAGCTCATGCACGTCTACAACCGCGACATCCTCACCGCGTCGATCGCGGCGGCCCTGGCCAGCGCGATCACCTTCATCGCCAACTTCGCCATGTTCTTCGGCGGTGGTGACGACGACGAGCGGCCGAACTTCGCGGCCATGATCGCCTTCTCGATCCTCGGCCCGCTCGCGGCGGGTGTGATCCAGATGGCCATCAGCCGCACCCGGGAGTACGACGCCGACGAAGACGGCGCCAAGCTCACCGGCGACCCGCTGGCGCTGGCCTCGGCCCTGCGCAAGCTGGAGATGGGCACCCGGCAGCTGCCGCTCCCGCCCGAGCGGGAGCTGGTCAACGCCAGCCACATGATGATCGCCAACCCGTTCCGCGGTGGCGGCGTGGCCAAGCTCTTCGCCACGCACCCGCCGATGGCCGACCGCATCGCCCGTCTGGAGGCGATGGCCGGCTACCGCCGCTGAGGCAGATCGCCCGCAGAACCGGAGCAGCCCCCGGAGCCGTCACCCGGCTCCGGGGGCTGCGTCGTTCTCGGCGCATCGCTCAGGAGTGACGCCGAGCGGGTCGGGCGCTCAGCGTCGTCCCCAATCAGGCTCTTCGAGCAGCATCTGGATCTCGGCGGGTGTCAGCGTCGCCGGCTCCAGCCCCTTCTGCCCGAGCCATTCGGACAGCAGATTGCGTGCCGCCGGGATGTCGCAGCCCAGCCGGGCCATCAGCACACCGGTGGCCAGATCGGTCATCTGCTGGCCCTGCACCCGCGCCACCGCCTCCCGTGCCACCCCGGCCTGATCGGTGAGATCACGGTCGAGGGCGAGACACATGGTCAGCGGGGCCACGTATCGCTTGAGTTGCTCGCTGTCGGAGCCGTCGGTGATCTCCGCGAGCAGCAGCCCGATCATCGCGTTCAGCAGCTCGCGCAGGGGGGTGGAGCTCTGAAGGCTTTCCGGCTGGGCGGCATCGGGCCGCGACGGACGGCCTGTGGTCGTCATGCAGTCGTACTTCCCCATCCATCACAGGGCGGGACGAATACGCAGGCCCCGCCGGGAAATGGATCTTTACGACTGCTTCACAAAGGTCCGGAAGGATCTTAGCCCGATCGGACCACTGCTGAGTGCAACTCGAGGTGTCACGCCGCCGATGACGTCGCGTAGAGCGACTGGAAAAGTTTCTTGAACAGTGTGCCGCTGTTCGGGAACGACTGTTCCAGACTGTGCTGGCCGCCCTCGCCGTCACTGTAGTCGTACTCGAAGTAGGCGGCGTACGCCACATTGTTGTCCGGGTCGGTGATGAAGTCGTACATCCGCTGAATGTAGTCCGGGTCGTCGTGCCCGCCGATGCCGTCGGTGCGGGCCCAGCAACCCCACTCCGGGATGCTGAGCTGCTTGTCGTGCTCCTGGGCGAAGCCCGACCAGAACTCCAGGCCGCGGTCGCCGCCGTAGATCGACTCGTCCCAGGCCTGCTTCTGGTGCTTCACGTAGCAGGCGCTGTCGCAGTCGTCCGGGTACGGGTAGGCGACGCCGGACACGTCGTAGGCGTCCACCCCGACGTAGTCGACCACGTCGTCACCGGGGTAGTAGTCCACCGCGTCGTAGGTGTTCGAGCCGTTGTTGACGTTCCAGTCGAAGGTGAAGTTCGCGCCGTCCACCGAGCGCATGGCCTCGACGATGCTGCGGTAGTAGGACTTCCAGCTGTCCGAGTCGTCGGTCGACCAGGCCCAGTCGGTCAGGTTGAACTCCCAGCCGACCCGCAGCACGGCGTCTGACTGGCCGTACTTCACCAGGTTCTGCGCCAGGGTGCGGAAGTAGGCGTCGTAGTCACCGTTCGCGCCGGACTTCACGCTGGCGCCGGTGTCGTCGTCGGGCAGCATCGGCACGGCGTACACGAGCCGGTACGGCGTGTTCTGCCACTCCTCGAGCAGGTAGTCCGGGTTGGCGATGTTGTCCCAGGTGGCCCGGGCGGAGAAGTCCACCACGTAGCTGACGTCCGCCCCCAGCCACTCCTCGAACGACGCCACGTCGTCGGCGCTGGTCTGCCGGAACACGCCGTACTCGGTGCCGTCCGAGGCGGTCGCGGTGGCGCTCGCCGAGGTGGTCGGGGTGGCGGTGCCGTCCCCGTCGTCCGAGCCCCTGCTGACCGCGAAGATCACGGCGACCAGCAGGAGGACGACGACGGCCGCGCCGGCGCCCAGCAGCTTCTTGTTCGGGCCGCCGGGCGGCGCCGGGGGAGTGCCGGCACCGGTTCCGGGCGGCTGCTCCGCCCCCTCGGTGCGTGCGTCCTGCGGCTCGCGCTGCTGCGTCCACCGGGCGCCGTCGCCGGACGGCAGCGGGTTGGTCTGGGCGGACGGGGACTGCCCGGTGCCGGCGTCGGCGGCGGGGGCCGCGTGCCGGCCGGTGCCGGACGGCCCGGGACGGCGCTCGTCGTCGGGGGGCGTGGCACGCATGGTGGGCAGACCTTTCGGTGAGGGTGATCTTGAAGGGTGGAACGAGGCTGCCGGGGCAGCAGTTCTCTCACGCTTGAGAATGCCCTGCCGTCATGGTGAATCCGCTGAGAGTGCCAGGAATTGCACAGGTGTGCAGCCAACTGCGGGAGGCCGTTCTCACCTGTCCGGGCGATCTGATACTTGACTGTTCAACTATATCGTCTTACCTTCAAATACATGACGACCACGGTGGATCCCACGGCGCCCGGCGCGGCGTTCGATGCCTTCCTTCCCGGGGCGCTGGCCACCAGCCGGGCGCAGCGGTCCTGGACCCCCGGCGACGGAGCCCTCCCGGCGCTCTACCTGTCCCACGGCGCACCCCCGCTGTTCGACGACGGCCCGTGGATGGACCAGCTGCACGCCTGGGCGCTGAAGATGCCCAAGCCGAAGAGCATCCTGATCATCAGCGCGCACTGGGAGTCGGCGCCGCTGAGCCTGTCCAGCCCGGTCGCGAACACCCCGCTGGTCTACGACTTCGGCGGCTTCGCGCAGCGCTACTTCGAGATGCGTTACGGCACACCGGACTCCACTGCCCTGGCCGACCTGGTGACGTCGGTGATGCCCGACGTGGAGACCGTGCACCGGCACAACAACCGCGGCCTCGACCACGGTGCCTGGGTTCCGCTGAAGGTGATGTACCCGCACGGTGACGTGCCGGTGCTCCAGCTCAGCATCCCGACCCACGACCCGGCGAAGCTGATGGAGCTGGGCCGCCGCCTGCGCCCGCTGCGGGAGCAGGGCGTGCTGATCATCGGGTCCGGCTTCATGACCCACGGCCTGCCGTTCCTGACCCGTGAGGCGTTCGCCGGCAAGATCCCCGGCTGGTCGGCCGACTTCGACTCCTGGGCGCAGGAGACGCTGGCCCGCGGCGACGTGGACACGCTGATGAACTACCTGAACCGGGCCCCCGGCCTGCCCTACTCGCACCCCACGGTCGAGCACTTCGTGCCCGCGTTCATCACCCTGGGCGCGGCCTCGAACCCGGAGGCCCCGGTCACCACCACCATCGAGGGCTACATGTGGGGCCTGTCGAAGCGGTCGTTCCAGGTGGCCTGACGGTTATCGGCCCAGCCGGCCGTAGGTCGTGTACTCGGTCGTGCCCCGCTCCAGCGCGGTCAGCGCCTGCCCCAGCCGGCGGGCCAGCGACGGCGTGAGCGGGGTGCGGGCGAGGTCGGCCGGGGCGACGAAATGCGCTGCCCGCAGCTCGCTCTCCTGAAGGGTCAGCGCGGCCACCTGCCCGGCGTCCAGCACCCCGCAGTCGAACACGAACTGCAACTGGTCGCGCCACACGCCGTGCCGTGGCACCCAGTCGACCACCAGCAGCCGGCCGGGCTCCAGGTCCAGCCCCAGCTCCTCGGCCAGTTCCCGGCGGCAGCCCAGCCGCGGGTCCTCGTTCTCCTCCACCGCGCCGCCGGGCATGATCCAGGTGGGCTTGTAGATCGGCTCGACCAGCAGGATCTCGCCCCGCTCGTTGCGGAACAGCGCGGCCCCCGCCACGTTCTTGGCCGGCAGCCGGGAGGCGATGCCCGGGTTGAACTCGGCCTCCGGCACCCCCTCGGTGAGCAGGTCGTCGGCCAGGGTGGGCAGAGGGGTCGCGGTTTCGCCGGTGGTCACGACGCTCGATCGAACACCCCCGCGGTGACGTGGTGCAAGCCCGGCACAGCGCCCGGAGCGGGAGTTCACCGGATCGACCCACAACCGCCCGGCCGAGCCGGGGCCGGGTCCCGCCGGGATCAGCCGGGTTCAGAAAGGCAGCAGCCGCACCGCGAGCACCGCGCAGTCGTCGTCCGGGGCGTTGGTGATCAGGTCTTGCAGCACGTTGTCGAGCGACTCCCCGAGCGGCAGCAGGTGGTGGGCGGCCGCGCTCTCCATCAGCCGCTCCTGCCCCTCGGCCAGACGTCGCCCGTGGCGCTGCACCAGACCGTCGGTGTAGAGGATCAGGGTGTCGCCCGGCCACAGGTCCACGTGCCGTGTGCTGCGCGACATCTCGTACGGAATGCCGAGCAGTAGGTCCGGCTCGCCGGTGAGCAGTTCCGCGTCACCGTTCGCCCGCACCAGCAGCGGATGGGGATGTCCCGCGTTCGCCCAGGACAGACGGTATGCCTGCGGGTCGTCGGGGTGCCGGTGCAGCACGGCCAGCACCAGCGACGAGGCCGTGGGCATCCCGAGCCGGGCGAGCGCCGCGTCGAGCCGGCCGATCATCTGCGCCGGCGGCCGAGGGCTGTCGACCAGCAGCCCGCGCAGGATGCTGCGCACCTGGCCCATGGTGGCCGCCGCCTCGATGTCGTGCCCGGCCACGTCGCCGATCACCACGGCCAGAGCCTCGGCGGGGATCTCGGCCGGAGCTTCGACCAGAGCCTCGACCGGTGTCTCGGCCGCTGTCCCCGCCGGGTCCTCGATCACCACCGCGTCGTACCAGTCGCCGCCGACCTGGTTGGCGCTGGCCGCGGGCACGTACCGGGCCTCCAGCTCCATGTCGGGCCGGGTCGGCAGGGTGGTCAGCATCGCGTGCTGGAGGGTCGCCGCCGCGCTCCGGCGTTCCTGAAGCAGGATCGCCCGGTCCAGTGCGGTGGACGCGTAGTGGGCCAGAGCGGCGACGGTCTCCTCGATCCGGTTCACGGTCCCGTTCGAGCCGATCCAGCGCCGCGCCTCCTCCGGGGTGGCCCAGCTGAGCGTGAGATGGCCGGGCAGACCGCCGGACAACGGCACCGGCAGCGAGCGCTGTCCGTCGTCCGTGCCGGCGTCGATCAGCAGTGGGAAGCCGTCCAGCTCGAACCGTGCGGTGGTGGCGCCGAGATAACTGATCGCGGCGTGCTGCACCACCTCGATCACGCTGTCCACAGTGGTGGTGGCGGTCAGCGACTCGGACATCGACAGCAGCAGCCGGGAGTGCCGTTCCGACTCCTGCACGGCCTGCCGGCGCCGTTCGGAGCGTTGCTGCGCCACCCGGGCGTCATGGCCGTCGCGCTCGGCGATGTTCCGGGCCGACTCGGCCTCCTGCTGCCGGGCCCGGGCCTGGGCCCGGGAGGCGCGCAGGGTCAGTTCGGCCGAGCAGGCGGCGGCCAGGCCGGTCAGCAGGTGGGTGTCGCGGTCGGTCCATTCCCGAGGGCTGTCGTCGATGGCGCACATGGCGCCGACCACCTCGCCCTGGCTGCGCAGCGGCACGCCGAGGTAGGCCACCAGGTGCAGTTCGCTGATCGACGGGTTGTGGCTGGTGCGGTCGTCCAGGCGGGCGTCCGGCACGGCCACCGGGGCCTCGTTCTGCACCACGAGCAGGCAGACGGAATGGACCAGAGGGGTCCAGCGCTGGGTCTGCCAGGGTTCGGGCAGGCCGAAGGCCCCGGGGAAGGTCTGCCCGTGTTCGCCGAGGATCGACACGATGGCGGCGGGAACCCCCAGAATGTCGCCGACCAGCTGGGTGTACCGGTCGAACGTCATCCGGGTCTCGTCACTCATGCGAAGACGTCCTCGCACCACACCAACTCGACACGGCCTCATTATGGGGAGAGCACAACGGCGTTCCAACTGGCCGGCGGGCACTTGACGAAGTGTCGTGGGCAGGGTGTCCAGATGCGGGCAGAACGGAGCACCAGCAGATTGAGCGACGTGTCCCCGGAAAGCCTCCGGCAGATGGGCGGAGTCCATGAACGAGAAATCTGGCCCGCGGCCACCGCGTCACCTCCACTCGGTCCAGCCGGTCGGCCTGGCGGCGCGGGCCCGGGCCGAAGGCGCCGCGGCGCACGGTGACGTGGCGGTCTACGACCAGGACGGTGCGGTGGTCGTGCTGCTGCGCGGAACCATCGACATCGGTCAGGCGCAGGAGCTGGAGGAGGCGGGCGGCTATGCCATCGAGAAGCAGATCCCGATCCTCGTCGACGTCCGGCACGTCGAGATGATCGACTCGGTCGGCATCTCCTTCCTGGTGCGGGTGGCGGCCTCGATCCGCTCGCACGGCCGCACCATCACCCTGTGCGGCCCGGCCCCGCTGGTCGAGGAGATGCTCTCGGTCGCGGGTGCCGCCCCGTTGTTCACCTGGGTGGAGGGGCGTCCCGGCCCGAGCGGGATGGCCACGCCCTGACCGCGGCGGCCCCTCACCTGCCCTGGTCCGCCCGACGCGTCGTGCGGCCGGGTCGGGTCGGGCCTAGGCTGCAATCACGAGGCTGGCCTTGGGTTGAGGTTGACTTCCGCGCCGGGCCCGGCCGAGCCCGCCGCCTCGACGGCCCAGCAGGGAGCACAGTCATTTCCCCTCTGATCCGGGCGCATCCGCCCGAAGTCCTCCGGCGCCATCACGCCACCTGGCTGCTCCCCGGTCTCGCCACCTTCGGGGAGACCCGGGACGCGCTGACCGCCCTGTGCGTGCGCGAGCCCCCGTTGCTCCCCGTGCCCGGCGCCCCGCTGCTGGCCGTTCTCGCCCGCCGCATGGAGGTGGTCTACTCCGAGCTGGCCGGCAACGCCCTGCGTCACGCCCGGCAGCCGGTGCGGGTGACGCTGTCGTCCAGCCCGGACTCCTGGCTGATCGGCGTCGAGGACTCCGCCCCCGAACTGGAGCCCGCCGAGGGCGGGCTGGAGCCGGAACAGATCGGCGGCCGAGGGCTGGCCATCGTGCTCACCCTGGCCTCGGCGGCCGGCTGGTATGTGAGGGACGCCACGAAGACCGTCTGGGCGGAGATCCCCGACACCCCCTCGGAACACCTGATCGAGCTGCTGAGTCTGCGCCGGCCCGGGCTGGCGCGCGGCTGATCCCGTCGGGCGGTGCGCCGCCCGGGCACAACGAAAACGGCCGTCGGTCCTGATTTCTCAGGGCCGACGGCCGTACTGCGCTGGTGTGGCGGCTACAGGATTCGAACCTGTGAAGGCTGAGCCGTCTGATTTACAGTCAGATCCCTTTGGCCACTCGGGCAAACCGCCTTGCGCTTCACCGTGCGAGCCCGTGGGCCCGTCCGGCGAATGGCAGGATAGCAAGGATCGCGGGTGCTCCGCGCATCCGCCTCCGGCCGGGGTCCGCCGGGCCGGAGGGAACAGTCCCCTGAACAGCAAGTAAGGAGCTTCGTCGTGGCCAGCGATTCGTCGTTCGATGTGGTCAGCAAGGTCGACCGGCAGGAGGTCGACAACGCGCTCAACCAGGCGGAGAAGGAGATCGCCCAGCGATACGACTTCAAGGGCACCGGCGCCTCGATCGAGTGGAGCGGGGAGAAGGTGCTGATCAAGGCCAACAGCGAGGAGCGCGTGAAGGCGGTCCTGGACGTGTTCCAGGGCAAGCTGATCAAGCGCGGCGTCTCGCTGAAGGTGCTGGACTCCTCGGAGCCCAAGCCCTCGGGCAAGGAGTACCGGATGGAGTCCGACATCAAGGAGGGCTTGTCCCAGGAGAACGCCAAGAAGATCGGCAAGATCATCCGGGACGAGGGCCCGAAGGGCGTGAAGACCCAGATCACCGGTGAGGAGATGCGGGTCTCCAGCAAGAGCCGTGACGACCTCCAGGAGGTCATCAGCCTGCTCAAGAACGCCGACCTGGACGTCGCCGTCCAGTTCGTGAACTACCGCTGAGATCGGGGCACCCCTTGAGGACGACGATGAGCCCGGACCGGGCTCGTCGCCGTCCTCGGACTCCGGGGTGGTCTGCGCCCGGGTCGGGCAAACCGCCGGGTCGGTGTCGCTCATGGTCTGCTGACCTGCGAAAACGGCAAGAGTGGCGCCGTCGGGGGATACCGATTTCAGACCTGGGGCTCTGATCCTGTACTGTTGGCGACGCCACCGAGGAAAGCAAGCGCCGCTCGGATGGCAGGCCCCGATAGCTCAGTCGGCAGAGCGTCTCCATGGTAAGGAGAAGGTCTAGGGTTCGATTCCCTATCGGGGCTCTGTTGGTCTTGTTCGAGAGCGAGACCGCGCTTGGCGGGGTAGCTCAGCTGGTAGAGCAAACGACTCATAATCGTTGTGTCACGGGTTCAAGTCCCGTCCTCGCTACTGCGAAAGTTATCCGTACCGCTGTATGTAGCTCGATCCTCATCGACAGCGACTTCTTCGAAAGAGGCACCGCCGTGGCCAGCAAGACTGCCGACGTCCGTCCCAAGATCACCATGGCGTGCGTCGAGTGCAAGGAGCGCAACTACATCACCAAGAAGAACCGGCGTAACGACCCGGACCGCATGGAGCTGAAGAAGTTCTGCCCGCGCTGTGGCAACCACACCGCGCACCGCGAAACCCGCTGAGTCGTTTCGTCGGAAGGCCGTCCCGTCTGCGGGGCGGCCCTTCGTCATGTTTGCGTCAGTGAGCTAGGACCAAGGAGGGGCCTGATGGGTGTCAACCCACAGATCGCCGGGAAGACCTACACCGGTTCACCGGTCTACGAGGTCGGCCGGGAGAAGATCCGCGAGTTCGCCCAGGCGATCCGGTCGACCGACCCGGTTCACACCGACCCGGAGGCCGCCCGCGCGCTCGGCTACCCCGACGTCGTGGCCCCGCCCACCTTCGCGATCGTGATCGCCCAGCGCTGCGAGGGTCTGGTGATGACCGACCCGGAGGCCGGCATCGACTACTCCCGCCTGGTGCACGGCGAGCAGAAGTTCACCCACCACCGCCCGATCGTCGCCGGCGACCGGCTCACCTCGGTCGCGCACGTGGACGACGCGCGCATGATGGCGGGCAACGGCCGGGTGGTCACCCGGATCGAGATCACCGACGCCGCGGGCGAACCCGTCGCCACCGCCGTCTCCATGGTGATCATCCGGGCGGAGGAGCAGGCGTGAGCGTGAAGTTCGACCAGGTCTCCGTCGGCGACGAGCTGGCCGCCGCAGACGTCACCGTCACCCGCGCCGACCTGATCCGGTACGCCGGAGCCAGCGGCGACTTCAACGTCATCCACTGGAACGAGCGGGTCGCCACCTCGGTCGGCCTGCCCGGTGTGATCGCGCACGGCATGTACACGATGGCGCTCGGCGGCCGGTACGTCAGCGACTGGGCGGGTGACGCCGGCGCGGTCGTGCAGTACGGCGTCCGGTTCACCAACCCGGTGCCGGTTCCCGACGACGACAACGGTGCCACCGTCACCTACAGCGGCAAGGTCACGGCCACCGACGAGGTCGCGCGCACCGTCACGGTCACGCTGACCGTACTCAGCGGCGGCCAGAAGGTCCTGGGCAAGGCGATCGCCGTCGTCCGGCTGCCTTGAGCTCCCGGACCGACCGGTGTGGTGTCCGGGCTGCTCCGGCGAGATCCGCACCGGCAGAACGATGATCGACGAGGAGTATTGATGACGCGGCTGGGCGAGCTGACGACCCTGCGGGTGGGGGGTCCGGCCCGGCGGCACGTGGTGGCCGGCTCCGCCGACGAGCTGGTGGCCGCCGTGCGCGAGGCCGACGCCGCCCAGGAGCCGGTGCTGCTGATCGGCGGCGGTTCCAACCTGGTGATCGGCGACGCGGGCTTCGACGGAACAGTGATCCAGGTCGCCTCACGGGGCATCACGGTGCAGAACGTGGACTACTGCGGCGGCGCCGAGATCACGGTCGAGGCCGGTGAGCCCTGGGACGGCGTGGTGGAGAAGGCCGTCACCAGCGGCTGGATCGGCGTCGAGGCGCTGTCCGGCATCCCGGGCTCCACCGGTGCGACGCCGGTGCAGAACGTGGGCGCCTACGGCCAGGAGGTGTCGGGCACGATCGCCAGCGTCCGCACCTGGGACCGGGCCGAGCAGAAGATCCGTACCCTGGCCTCCGCGGACTGCCGCTTCGGCTATCGCGACTCGCTGTTCAAGAAGGAGCGGTTCCGGGGCGGACCGCGGTTCGTCGTCCTCAAGGTCTCGTTCCAGTTCGTCGTGGCCGACTACAGCGAACCGGTGCGCTACGCCGAGCTGGCCGCCCGCCTCGGCGTGGAGAAAGGGGACCGGGTCGCACTGGCCGAGGTGCGTTCCGCCGTCCTCGAACTGCGCGCCGGCAAGGGCATGGTGCTCGACGCCGCCGATCACGACACCTGGAGCGCGGGCTCGTTCTTCACCAACCCGGTGCTGCCCGCTGACCAGGCCGACCGGCTGCCGTCGGAGGCCCCGCGCTACCCGGCCGCCGACGGCCTGGTGAAGACCTCGGCCGCCTGGCTGATCGACCACGCCGGCTTCGCCAAGGGGTTCGGCCTGCCCGGCCCGGCGAGCCTCTCGACCAAGCACACCCTGGCCCTGACCAACCGCGGCGCGGCGACCACCGACGACGTGCTCGACGTGGCCCGCCAGGTGCGCGACGGCGTGGAGAGGGCCTACGGCGTGCGGCTGGTGCCAGAACCCGAGCTGATCGGCTGCGAGCTGTCCTGAGGGCGCACGGCCCGGACTGACCGGAGCATCCCGGGGCACCTGGCAAACTCTCGTCATGGAGCGTCCGGTCAGCACTCTTCCCAAAGCCCATCTGCACCTGCACTTCACCGGCTCGATGCGGCCGGCGACCTTGCAGGAGATGGCGGCCAAGCACCGCATCCGGTTGCCGGAGACCCTGCGCGAGCACCATCTGCTGCGGCTCACCCCGGACGAACGGGGCTGGTTCCGCTTCCAGCGGCTGTACGACGCGGCCCGGGCCTGCGTGCGAGACGAGGAAGACATGCGCCGGCTGGTGCTGGAGGCCGCGCAGGACGACGCCGCCGAGGGGTCGCGCTGGCTGGAGATGCAGGTCGACCCCACCTCCTACGCCCCGCACGTCGGCGGGCTGACGCCGGCCCTGGAGATCGTGCTGGACGCGGCCCGGGAGGCGTCGCAGACGACCGGCTGCCAGGTCGCGATCGTGGTGGCGGCCAGCCGTATGCGGCATCCGCTGGACGCCCGCATCCTGGCCCGGCTGGCGGCCCGGTACGCCGGTGAGGGCCCGGGCACGGTGGTCGGCTTCGGGCTGAGCAACGACGAACGCCGCGGCGACACCGAGGACTTCGCCCCGGCCTTCCGCATCGCCCGCAACGCCGGGCTGGCCAGCCTGCCGCACAGCGGCGAGCTCCGCGGCCCCGACCACGTCTCCCTGACGCTGGACACACTGCACCCGGACCGCCTCGGCCACGGGGTGCGCGCGGCGGAGAACCAGGAGGTGCTGGGTCGGCTGGTCGACGCCGGAGTGGCGCTGGAGGTCTGCCCGGCGTCCAACGTGGCACTCGGGGTGTACCCGACCCCGGCCGAGGTTCCGCTGCGGTCCCTGATCGACTCGGGCGCCCGGCTGGCGCTGGGGGCCGACGACCCGTTGCTGTTCGGGCCCCGGCTGGCCGCGCAGTACGAGACGGCACGCGAGGTGCACGGTCTGGACGACGCCGCGCTGCGGCACCTGGCGGCTTCGTCGATCGAGGCGTCCCGGGCGCCCGACGACGTGAAGAAGGGGCTGCTGGCCGAGGTCGAGGCATGGGGGCCGGAACAGGACTGAGGGAGTGGCTCCGGCGGCGATCCGGAGCCACTCCCTGATGAAGCCCGGTCACCGTCCCGCACCCTCAAGCGGGACGGTGACCAGACGCCGCGCCTCTCGGAGCGCGGCTCCGGTTCGGTGGCCTGACGGGGGACAGGCTGGCCGATCCGGAAGCTGTTGCGGTGCGGTGTTTCTCGTGGGCCGCCGTCAGGTGGGTGAGCCCGCGGTGGCGATGATGATGGAGATCAGGGTGACGGTGACCGTGGCGGTCATCACCCCGACCATGATCGTCTTCATCAGGAACCTGAACGGGTGCTCCAGGACGACGACGAACGGCTGGCGGAAACGGTTGACGATGCTGACGGCCACGACGAAGACCCCGGCCAGCAACATCAGGACGATCAGGAGCAGACCCTCGGAACCGTCGCTTCCCCCCGAAGCGACCAGGGTGCCGAGGTCTGTCGCGCTGCCTTCGGTGTAGCCGATCACGTGGATCCCCTCCCCCATGCGGCCGGGCACAGTGCGCTTTCTGATGCGATCCGTGCAGCCCGGGGAAGGTTCAGCCCGGACCTGCGGTCTGCCAGTCCTGAACTGA
This sequence comes from Kineosporia corallincola, assembly GCF_018499875.1. Taxonomy (GTDB): domain Bacteria; phylum Actinomycetota; class Actinomycetes; order Actinomycetales; family Kineosporiaceae; genus Kineosporia; species Kineosporia corallincola. Next base: position 613,930 of record NZ_JAHBAY010000001.1, read on the forward strand.
TCACGATCAGCTGGGGGACTGGTGGTTAGCTGAAGTGTGCTCAGTGTCAAGTGTGACCGGCGTTAAGCTCCAAGGCAACCCCATTCAGCCGGAGTTATCCGAATATGAATGAAATTTAGCTTCGTTCAGTCCTACACCACTGGCTACCACTGATGAAGCTGTCGTCGGGGTGATCGGACAACGCCTGCGGCCAGCACTTCTTGACGTCGGGTGAATTCTCTTAATGACATTGAATGATGTAATCGAAATGTTTTCGGAGCTTCTTTCCGGTGGCTCGTGGTGGGTGGTTCGGGTGGGCTTTTTCCTCGGCGCCCGGAACGTCGCCGCAGGTGATTCACTATGCCTTGTCCTGGCAACTGCGGTTCAGCGAACTTCAGTGAGGCGGAGTGATCATGACCGCGAGCGGCAGCCCTCTGGCCAACCGTTTACGGACCCTGCGGCGGCATCATTTTCCTCAGGCACTGACCCAGCGGCAGCTGTCCCAGGCGCTGGGTCTGTCAGGAGCCCTGATCTCCTCGTGGGAGAGCGGGGCGGCGGTTCCGCCCGAGCTGCTTCTGCGCAGCTACGCGTTGTTCTTCTGCTCGGATCGTTCCGTGCGGGGCGACGTCGTCCGGCTGCTTCCCGACGACGAGCTGACGACGGAGGAGCAACTCGCCCGGGAGACCCTGTTCCAGGAGCTGCGGGGGCTGCGGCAGTTCGTGCCGGACGAGACCGACGGGCCGGAGCCGGCCGGTCGGACCGGTGCTCTCGGCTGCCGGTTCCTGCACTTTCCCGACGGCCAGCCGGTGACGGTGCTCTGCACCCCGCTCACCCGACGGCAGCTGGGGTACAGCGAGGAGGCCGCGCAGGCGGGCGATCTGCTGCCCGTGGTCCAGTACATGACCAACCAGAACCATCCCAACTTCATCCGCAACCTGGCCAACGCCGACGTGGACGCGCTGATCGAGCTGGTCGGTCACGTGCGGGCGGAGAACCCGGCCACGGAGATCAGTTGGCTGACCTACGACCGGATCTCCTCGGCCGATCAGCTCACCGGCCACCTGGTCCTGCTGGGCGGGGTGGACGAGCACCTGGGCGCTCCTCCGGCCGGTGGCTCCTACGTGCTCGAGGTGTTGCGTTCCCGGATCGGGAGCCCGGTGCGGATGCGGTGGGACGACGACGGGCTGGAGTTCGACGGCGAGGTGCAGCTGCTGCTGGACCGGGACGGCGTGCCCACCTCCGACCCGCAGGACGCCGTGCAGTTCGAGGCCTTCCGGCCGGTCTGGGTGCGGGGGAGCGACGACCCGCGGGGACGTGCGCTCTACCGGGCCACGCCCCAGCTCACCTCGGACATCGCCGTCGTTCAGCGGGGCCCCAACCCGTTCAACCCGGGAGTCGGCGTGACCTGGTTCGGTGGCATGTTCAGCCGCGGAACCTACGGCGCGGTGCGGGCTTTCACCGATCCGCGGTTCCGGTTGCGCAACATGCAGTGGCTGGAGAGCAACCTCGACCCCGAGGACTTCTGGATGCTGCTGCGCGTGCCGGTGGTGGCGGGCACCACTCTGACGCCCGACCTGGCCCGGGCGAGCACCCGGCTGCGGACGTCCTGACCGGCGGTGCCCGCTTCAGGTGCCCGCTTCAGGTGCCCGCTTCAGGTGCCCGCTTCAGGTGACGGCGAGCAGGACGACGGTGATGAGCGTGACCAGGACGACCGCGCTGATCACCCCGAACACGATCGCCTTGAGCAGCAGCTTGAACGGGTCTTGCAGCACCACCACCAGGGGCTGCTGGAACCGGCTGACGGCATTGAGCACGGCGAAGAGGATCAGGGCGGCGATGAGCAGCAAGAACATCACGGACCCCTGATCGCCGTCGTTCCCCTGGCGATCAGGGAGCTGAGGTTCGCCGAATGGATCGTGGCGTGGAAGCCGGGCACGTTCCCTCCCCCGGTACGGCCGAGCACGAGCTTCGGAAGCGGTGCATCCGCGCGCTTTCACGGGCCTTCGAGCGGCGCCGGGCGCTTCGGCTGAACCTGTGCGGTCGGGGCAGGCGGGTTCAGTTAAAGCTCCTGAAGTCAGTGTGACCTGACTGAATGAGGACCACAAGGTCGAGTAGGGACGATTTCAGCGGCGGGGGAGTCGAGTTCAGTTCGATTCAGTCGCCGTTTGACATGCACGGATGTCAATCCAACTAAAAAGGCGTTACTTGCAGCGAGTCCCTCGCCAGTGAAGGTCTTCTGATGGTTCACTGGATGCGCGAGTCTTCGAACTTGAGTTCAGCGGGCTTCAGTGAAGTGGGATGATGGCGATGGCTACGGTGCCGACGAGGTTGGGAACGCGTCTCAAAGAGCTGCGGATGAAAACGTTCGGCAGGCAGGTGACCCAGCGGCAGTTGTCCCAGGCGATGGGCCTGAGCAACGCCCTCATCAGTTCCTGGGAGAGTGGCAACGCCGTCCCGCCGGAAGAGCGCCTGCGCGCCTATGCCCGCTTCTTCAGCAGCAACCGCTCGATCGAGGGCAGCGTGCACCTGCTCCCCGAGGACGACCTGAACGAAGACGAGACCGTGGCGATGGAGGGCCTCTTCGAGGAGTTCAAGCGCCTGCGTGACCAGGGCAGCGAGGAAGCCCCGCCGCCGGCTCCGCCGACCCCGCCCGCCCCGCCCCGGGCCTCCGACGTCGGGGAGCTCGGTGGGCGCTTCCTCTACTACTCCGACGGCCAGCCGATCACGATCCTCTGCACCCCGCTGTCCCGGCGCCAGCTCGGTTACGAGAAGGGCGAGCCGGACCTCGGCAAACTGCCGCCGGCGGTGCAGTACGCCGTGAACCGTCGCCACCCCAACTTTGTACGCAACCTGGCCAACGGCGACATCGACCCCCTGGTCGAGATCGTCGGGCACCTGCGGGCGGAGAACCCGAAGGCGTTCGTGCAGTGGTTCACCTACGACAATGTCAGCAGCCCCGACCAACTCACCGGCCACCTGATTCTCTTCGGCGGCATCGACGACCAGCTCTCCGACCTGCCCAGCGGCAACCAGGACACCGTCGGTGACTTCAGGGACCGGCTGAAGACTCCGGTCAGCGTGGTCTGGGACAACGACGGCGTGGAGTTCGACGCCGAGTTCGTGGTCACCGTCGACGACGACGGCGTCCCGACGATCGATCAGAACGAGATCAAGTCCACCGAGGCCTTCCGGTCCACCTTCCTGGCCGGTGACGGCGGCGACGACCGCGGCCGTCAGCTCCTGCACGGGGTGCCACAGCTCACCTCGGACGTGGCGCTGATCCAGCGCAGCATCAACCCGTTCAACCCGGACACCACAGTCACCCGGTTCGGCGGGATGTTCAGCCGTGGCACCTACGGAGCAGTCCGGGCCTTCACCGACGCCCGGTTCCGCGAGGGCAACGAGGAATGGCTGAACCGCAACCTGGACCCGGACGACTTCTGGATGCTCATCCGCGTTCCAGTGGTGGCCAACACGACCATGACGCCGGCTATCAGCAATCCGGGCACCCTCCTGAAGGCTTCCTAGCCCTGCGTCCCCGCTCTTCGAGCGTGCGTGGCGCCCGAGCATGAGACAGAGAGCCATGACGACAACCACCACGAGGACGCACAACCGGGCTCCCGCCTCCGCACGCCTCGCCTACTGCCAAGCCCTCGCGCTGCACTGGATGTGGGCCTGCCTCCTGAGTTTTCCGGCACGGCTGGTGCCGCTGCTCCGCCGCGCCGGCCGGGTCCCGCTCCGGAAACTTCCGGCCTGGCTCGCCGGGCACCCGGTCTACCGGTGGTCGGCTCGGCTGCTCCGCAGATGGATCCGCGAGTCACCGGCGGCCTACCGCGCCGGTCACCGTGACCTGCTGATCGACGTCACCGTCGCCGACGTCATCCCGCAGGGCGTGCGGCCGGTCGGGCTCGGCGCGGTCTTCGTGCCGGTCTGGCGCTCGTTCCGCAATGACCTGCCGGGTCTGCACCTGGCCGCTGACCTGGCCCTCGCCCAGAATTGCCCACTGATCGTGGCATGCAGTCGCGAGGCCCGGCCGACGTCCTTCCTGGACACGCTGCGCGACCGCCTCGGAGCGCAGCTGATCATCTTCGACTTCAACCAGGTGGCTCCGCACTGGATCCCCGAACTGGCCACCGACGGGCTGCGTCTCGGCCATCACCACCGCAAGAACGACGCCGCGGGCAAGCGCAACATCGCCCTGTCGCTGGCCGCTCTGTTCGGGTGGGAGTCGGTGCTCTTCCTCGACGACGACGTCTTCCCGCGTCCTGGGGAGCGCCCCACCCTCGACAAGGCCGGCCTGGACCTGGCCCTCCAGGCGCTCGCCCACCACCCGGGCCTGTCCATGGTGGGCTGGTCGGCCACCGACCACCCCGACAACTCGGTGATCGGCCACGCCCGCCGCCGGCTCGGCCTGCCGCAGGAGGTCTTCTTCGGGGCCGGGGCCCTGCTCGTGCGCACCGGTGGGCAGAGGCACCCGGGCACCACGTTCTTCCCCAACATGTACAACCACGACTGGATGTTCACCATCGCCCAGGCGTCCCGGGCCCAGGACCCACGCCGCAGCATGGGGATCGCCGGCGAGGTGAGCCAGCTCCCGTACAAGATGTTCCGCCCCACCCGGGCCCGGTCCGAGGAGCCGGGTGACATCTTCGGCGAGGGCACGATGAATCTCTTCGAGCGCTTCGGCAGCGGTTGGCACCACGGCAGCACCGGGTCGTACTGGCGGGCCGTGCTGCGGCACCGGCTGGCCCTGAACCGGCGGCTGCTCGCGCGGGTCGCCAAGCGTCTGGAGCAACACGACGGGAACGCGGACGGCACCGACTACGAGCTTCGCCAGGTGCGGGATTCGCTCGAGGCGGCCCGGGGCGCGGCCGAGCGGGTGACCCCGGAGGAGCTACAGAACTACCTCTCGGCGTGGCGGGCGGACGACCGGTACGCCTGGCCCACTCATCTCAACAACCTGCGACTCCGGCTCGCCGACCAGCTCCCACCAGGCCAGTCGGGTTCCGACCAGGAGAGCGACTGCCGCAGGATCCGGTTCCTGCTGACGGGTCAGCACGAGCCGGCCGGCACCCCGCTGCCGCCCAGGCCCCGCCCGGTATCTGCCATGGCTGTGTGACAACGATGTGAGAGTGCCGGTCTCCTCCCCGGCCGCATGCTGCCGGGGAGGTTGTCAGTGCTGCCCCCGCAGACGACCATCGGATCAACCGGACACGGGGGTGCACGGCCTGAGGGTGCCACCTGTCTGTGCCGAATCCGGCACGGACGGTGGGGTCCGCACGACGGCCCGGCCTCCCCGCTGCCGTCGGCGGAAGGAGACACATGTCTTACGGGGGCATGGCGCTCGGGCGGGTCGAACAGGTCTCTGATGCATTGCGCGATCAGGAGTTCCAGCGGCCAGGTACCAACAGAACGAGCACGACAAGTGTTCCGGGGCAACAGGTTCGCCCCACGAATGCGGTTCCGAGAACACGCGAGCAGCGGCCCGATTCCGGCGCCGACTACCGGCCGAGCCATTCCGGCCTGCTGGTGGACCTGTTCGGCGGGGTGCCCGGCGACGCGCCGCTCTCGGTCGGCACGCTGAACGAACCGGGACCGGTGCTGGGCGAGCAACGGCCCGGATCCGGGGCCGCGCTCGGCGGGATCGTGGTCCCCACCGGCCGGGACTTCCGGCGCACCCGGGCCGGGCTGGAGTTCGCGGCCGGACTGGCCTCGGCACACGGCTGCGCACTCGTCGTCATCCACAGCCGGGAGGCCAGGGCCGGCGACTTTCCCGAGGACCTGCGCCGTTCGCTCGGCAGCAAACTGGTCCTGATCGACCTCGACCAGGTGCACCCGTCCTGGCGACCACCGCTCGCCTCGGCCGGGCACCCGCTGAGCCGGCTGCACCGGTCCAACGACGTGGCGGTCAAGCGCAACCTCGGCGTCATGCTGGCGCACCGGCTGGGCTGGGAATACCTGCTCTTCCTCGACGACGACATCTCGGCCCTCGCCACCGGGCCGACGCTGAACCCCGACTACCTCTCGCACGCCCTCCGCACGATGACCGCCGACGAGCGGCTCCAGGCAGTCGGCTGGCCCCTGGTCGGTTTCGACGACAACTCGGTCGTCGGGCACGCCCGCCCGCTGGCCGGGCTCTCGCAAGACGTCTTCATCGGGGGCGGCGCCCTGCTCGTGCGGTGCAGCCGGCAGACCGCCTTCTTCCCGGAGAACATCTACAACGAGGACTGGCTCTTCCTCATCCAGACACTGGCGTCCGCACCCGACTACCAGCATGCGGTCGCCAACGCCGGGGCGGTGCACCAGGCTCCCTACGAGGCGTTCGACCCGCTGCGCGCCCGGTCCGAAGAGGTCGGCGAGATCATCGGCGAAGGGCTGATGAACCTGGTCGAAGACCACGGGCCGGGATTCGCGCCACTGATGAGCGGCCGTTACTGGAAACGCGTCATGGCCGGCCGGCGCGCGCTGCTGCGCCGCATCATCCGTAACGTCGACGGCGAGACGGTGCTCTGGGCCGGAGATGAACCCGCTCGTTCCGACCATCCCGTGGTGGTCTGCATGAACACCGCCTTGTGGAGCCATGAAGACGTCACCAGCCGCAGCCTGGCCGGCTACACCCGGCTGTGGTGGCACGACCAGCACATCTGGCGGGACTGCCTGGCCGTGCTGAGCCACGAGACGGCGGGCCGGGCCGCCCCGGAACGGCTCGTCCCGCAGTGGCTGCGGCAGGCCCGGGCGCCCTGGCCGGCCGGCGGGGTGTCCGGCTGGGAGGAGTGGCAGCACTCGCGGCGCTGAACCGGGTTACCGCGCGGTGGCCGGTGGCGGCAGAAGGCCCAGCTCCATCGCCGCCGTCACCGCGCGGGTCCGGTCGTCCACCCCGAGCTTGGTGAAAACCCTGATCAGATGGGTCTTCACGGTAGCCTCGCTGATGAAGAGTCCACGGCCCAGGTCGGCGTTGGTCAGCCCTCGCGCCACGGCGCGCAGCACTTCCACCTCGCGCGGGGTGAGCAGTGACGCGGCCGGCGCCGGCGCCCGCAACCGGGACACCAGCTTCGCCGCCACCGGCGGGGCCAGCACGGTCTCGCCCCGGGCCGCCGCTCGCACCGCGTCGACCAGTACCGCCCGGGGCGTGTCTTTCAGCAGGTACCCGGTGGCCCCGGCCTCGACCGCGTTCACGATGTCGTCGTCCGTGTCGTAGGTGGTCAGCACCAGCACCCGGGTGGTGGGCAGCCGGGCCGAGATCTGCCGGGTGGCGCCCACGCCGTCCAGGCCCGGCATCTGCGGTGGGGGCACCGCCCGGCCCGCTAGGGCTGGGGGACCATCAGGACGACGTCGGGTCGCAACGCGATGGCCCGGGCCACCGCCTCGAGGCCGAACCCCAGCGGCCGGTCGACGGAGTGCATGTCGAAACCCTTTCCGTCGTGCACAATTTCGGTTTTCGCGTCGAGTGCGTCGCCGCTCAGGCCGACCCGCACCGATCGGGCCGCGGAATGCCGGCGCTCGTTGGCCAGCGCCTCCTGCGTCGCTCGTAGCAGAACCACCTCGCGATCGCGGGTCAGGCCGGTCAGGTCGCCGTCCACCGTCACCTCCGTCCGGATCCGGGTCTCGGCGCCGAACCGGCCGGTCAGCCTGCGCACCGCCTCGGCCAGCGTGGAGTCGTCCAGGCCGACCGGGCCGAATGCGGCAACCAGGGCCCGGGCCTCGCCGAGGTTCTCCCGGGCCACCTCCTCGATCAGTGTCAACCTTTCGTCCACCTGTGAAACATCAGCGCCCTCCAGCATTTCCAGATGGGATCGGGCCACCTGGGTGAGCATGACGATGCTGGTGAAGCCCTGCGCCAGGGTGTCGTGGATCTCCCGGGCCAGGCGCTCGCGCTCGGCCGTCACACCGTGGGAGTGGTACACCCGGCCGAGTTCCGCCCGGGTCGCCTCGAGCTGCCGGATCAGCTCGGACCTTTCGGTTGACTGGTCGATGCCGGGCCGTTGCCGATCGGACCGGAAGGCCAGGAACCCGAGCGTGATCGTCGCGACGCAGGTCAGGGCGCCGATACGGGATCCGGCGGTGAGGTCGCCGGCGGTGGACACCCGGACCGTGGCCACCGCCATGAACACCCAGAAGCCGATCGTCCAGCCCCACCCCGGCCCCTGCCAGGCGTGCTCCGGTGCGGCCGGCTGCTCACTCACCGCGCGTCGTGCCTCTGCCAGCGAAAGGTCTTCAGGGCCAGCAGGGTCCCGGCGACCAGCCATCCGGTCAGGACCAGAGCCGTCAGCCCGAGCTGCCAGGAACCGCCGGCCTCGGCCGCGGCGAAGTCTTCCGGCAGGAACACCGACCGCATGCCCTGTGAGAGCCAGCGCAGCGGGAAGACCGACCCGATCGCCTGCATCCAGCTCGGCAGGTCGGTGAAGACGAAGAACACACCGGAGATGAACTGGAGCAGGATCACCACCGGACTCACAACCGCCGCAGCGGTTTTCGACGACCGAGCGAGTGAGGAGTAGGCGATGCCCAGAACCGTTCCGGAGGCCGTGCCGAGCAGGAAGATCCAGGTGAACCGCAACCACAGGCCCGGGGTGGAGGGCAGGTCGAGACCCATCATCAGGGTGCCCAGGAGCAGCAGCACCGCGGTCTGCACCACGCTGGTGACCAGCACCAGGCCGATCTTGCCGAGGAAGTAGGCGACCGGGGGCATCGGCGTTCCGCGCAGGCGCTTGAGGGTGCCGTCGTCCCGCTCGATCGCGATCCCGATGGCCAGGGTCTGGAAGCTCGACAGCACGATGCCGGAGGCGATCATCCCGGCGGTGAAGTACTGGGTGAACGACACCCCGGGGGCCAGGTCGTCGTCGAAGACCGAGCCGAACACGAACAGCAGGATCACCGGGAAGCTGAAGGTGAACACCACGGTCTCGCGCAGCCGGAAGAACTCCTTGAGCTCGATCCCGGTACGCGCCAGCCCCAGCGGCACGGCACCCGGCAGCAGGCCCGTCGGACGCTCACTCATCCCGCTCGCCCCCGATCAGGCTCAGGTAGATGTCTTCCAGTGTGGGACGCAGCACCTGGAGGCCGGGTATCTCGCCGTCGTAGCGCCCGGCCAGCTCGGTCACCAGGCGGGTGGGGGAGTCCGTCATCTCCTCGCCGTCCCGCCAGCGCACCCGGGCCTGGCGGCTCTCCCGGCCGCCCAGTCGTTCCGGCGAGTCCAGGGCCACGAGCCGTCCCGCGGTGATCACGCCCACCCGGTCGGCCAGTTGCTCGGCCTCGTCCAGGTAGTGGGTGGTGAGCAGGATCGTGGTGCCCTCGTCGCGCAGCCGCCGGATCAGTTCCCAGAACGAGCGCCGGGCCTGCGGATCGAAGCCGGTCGTCGGCTCGTCGAGGAACAGCAGCTCAGGGGTGCCGATGATGCCCAGCGCCACATCCAGGCGGCGTCGCTGGCCGCCGGACAGGGCACGCACCCGGGTACGCCGCTTGCTCTCCAGGCCGACCGCGCCGATCACCTCGTCCACGTCCCGGGCCCGCGGGTAGTAGCGCGCGAAGTGCCTGGTCAGCTCCTCCACCGAGAGCTCGGCGTAGTCGTTCGAACTCTGGAGCACGATGCCGATGCGGGAACGCCAGGACCGGCCGGCCACCTGGGGGTCCTCGCCGAGCACGCTGACCTCCCCGTCGTCCCGCCGCCGGAATCCCTCCAGGATCTCCGTGGTCGTGGTCTTGCCGGCACCGTTGGGGCCGAGGAGGGCGAAGATCTCGCCGGAGTCGATGTCCAGGTCGAGCCGGTCCACCGCGATCAGGTCGCGGTACCGCTTGACCAGCCCACGGACGCGCACCGGCGCACCCGGGGAAGTTCTGTCGATGACCATGCGTTCATCCTGATCGGTGAGAGTTTCCGGGGGAGCGCTCGACCGGCTGACCGGCGTCCGCCGGTCGGTGGACGCGGGATCCGGCAGGGGTGTTCCAGCACCTCTGACACCCCCGCCGACGTGCCGGTTCGACCCAGGCGCCCTCAGATGCGTAAACTCTCGCCCGGGTGGTTGCGAACCGCCGGACTCGGTGTGCCGATGGCATGTCAGGTCCGACGGAAACATCCATCCGTAGGGCAGTGGCGCAATTGGTAGCGCACCGGTCTCCAAAACCGGCGGTTGTGGGTTCGAGTCCCTCCTGCCCTGCGGGATGTGTTCGTGGCAACAGGATGTGCCACGAGGCTGTAAGGGCCGGTATCGATTCTCGGTGCTGGCCGAGACCACGGGCCGACCGCGTCCCACGCTACGGCGCGGGGCAGCAGGCGGTCCGGGCCTCAACGGGGCCTAGACAACCAGGTGAGGACCGTGAGCAGCACGTCATCGACGAAGAAGCGCAGGGGCGGGCCTCTGCTCTTCCTGCGGCAGGTCGTGGCCGAGCTGCGGAAGGTCGTCCGGCCGACCCGGACCGAACTGATCACCTATACCTCGGTGGTGCTGGTCTTCGTCCTCGCTGTGATGCTTTATGTGTCGGCGCTGGACTTCGGCTTCGGCAAGTTCGTGCTCTGGGCGTTCGGCGGCGACTGATTCCGCCCGTCGGCCGGCTCTCGCCCAGCATTGAATGCGAACGTTGAGAGCGGGCCTGACCTGAACCAGACCAGGCCGGAAGGTACGAAGGGAAGCAGGACAAAGCGTGTCCGAGAACACCTCGCAGTTCACCGAGGAGGAGACCGCCCTCGCCGCCAAGACGGCTGAGGCGGATCTCGCCGACCCCACCCGTGACGAGGTGGCGGACGCCCTCGAGCAGGACGAGCTCACCTCGGGCGACGACGACCAGCCCGCGGCCGAAGAGACCGTGGACGTGGAGCCTGCCACCGCCGGTGCCGACGACGAGCCCCCTGGCGACCCGGTCGAGGAGTTCAAGGCCGGCCTGCGCCGCGCCCCGGGCGACTGGTACGTGATCCACTCCTACGCGGGTTACGAGAACCGGGTCAAGGCCAACCTCGAGAACCGCACCACGAGCCTCAACATGGAGGATTACATCTTCCAGGTCGAGGTGCCGATGGAAGACGTCACGGAGATCAAGAACGGCCAGCGCAAGCAGGTGCGCCGGGTCCGGATCCCCGGTTACGTGCTGGTCCGCATGGATCTCACCGACGAGTCCTGGGGCGCCGTCCGGCACACCCCGGGCGTCACCGGCTTCGTCGGTCACACCCACCAGCCGGTTCCGCTGAGCCTGGACGAGGTCTTCTCCATGCTCGCCCCGGCGCTGGCTCCGGTGGAGGCGGCGAAGACCGCCAGCCCCGGCAAGTCCGAGGTGAAGGTTGTCGACTTCGAGGTCGGCGAGACCGTCACCGTGATGGAGGGCCCGTTCGAGACCCTGCCGGCCACCATCTCCGAGATCAACGCCGACGCCCAGAAGCTCAAGGTGCTGGTCTCGATCTTCGGTCGGGAGACTCCGGTGGAACTTTCGTTCGCCGACGTCTCCAAGATCTGATCGCCAAACACCCGGATAAAGGAACATCGTCATGCCCCCCAAGAAGAAGGTCTCAGCTCTGATCAAGCTGCAGATCAACGCCGGCCAGGCAACTCCCGCCCCGCCGATCGGCCCCGCGCTCGGTCAGCACGGCGTGAACATCATGGAGTTCTGCAAGGCCTACAACGCCAAGACCGAAGCACAGCGCGGCAGCGTGGTGCCGGTGGAGATCACGGTCTACGAAGACCGTTCCTTCACCTTCATCACCAAGACCCCGCCGGCGGCCGAGCTGATCAAGAAGGCCGCGGGCGTCGCCAAGGGTTCGGGCGAGCCGCACAAGACCAAGGTCGGCAACCTCACCGCCGCCCAGGTCCGCGAGATCGCCACGACCAAGCTGGAAGACCTCAACGCGACCGACCTGGACAACGCGTCCCGGATCATCGCCGGCACGGCCCGCTCGATGGGGATCACCGTCGAGGGCTGAGTGCCTTCCAATTGTGGACGACGCTGAGCTCGCACGAGCCCCTCGGCGTCCACCATTGAACCGAACGTTATTCACAGCACCACGTGGCAGGGCCGGGCGCGGCCCGACGACCACAGCCTCTCCAGGAGGAGAACCATGAAGCGCAGCAAGGCCTACCGCGCAGCGGCGGAGAAGATCGACAGCGACGAGCTGTACTCCCCGCTCGCAGCGATCAAGCTGGCCAAGGAGACCTCGGCCACCAAGTACGACGCCACCGTCGAGGTCGCGTTCCGCCTCGGTGTCGACCCCCGTAAGGCCGACCAGATGGTGCGTGGCACCGTGAACCTGCCGAACGGCACCGGCAAGACCGCCCGGGTGCTGGTCTTCGCCAACGGTGACCGGGCCGCGCAGGCCGAGGCCGCCGGCGCCGACTACGTCGGTTCCGACGACCTGATCGAGCGGATCCAGGGCGGCTGGCTCGACTTCGACGCCGTCGTCGCCACCCCCGACCTGATGGGCAAGGTCGGGCGTCTGGGTAAGGTGCTCGGCCCCCGTGGCCTCATGCCGAACCCGAAGACCGGCACGGTCACCATGGACGTCGCCAAGGCGGTCGAGGAGATCAAGGGCGGAAAGATCGAGTTCCGCGTCGACAAGCACTCGAACCTGCACTTCATCATCGGCAAGACCTCGTTCACCGAGACTCAGCTGGTGCAGAACTACGCGGCGGCGATCGACGAGGTCATGCGCCTCAAGCCGTCCGCTGCCAAGGGCCGTTACCTGAAGAAGGCCACCGTCACCACGACGATGGGCCCGGGTATCCCGGTCGACCCGAACGCGGTCAAGGCTCTGGAAGAGACCGAGGCCTGATCGGTCTTCACGACCGACGTGGCGGGCACGGCCTGAGGGCCGTAAGCCCACCTCGGGACCTGTGAAAAGGCCCCGCCCGCAGTCTGCGGGCGGGGCCTTTTCCATGAGTGGCGGACTACTGGATCATGAGTCCGGGCTCGGCCAGTTTCGACTGATCCGCAAGGTAGGGTTAACAGGCGCGGCGTATGTGGGTGAGGTCTACCCACAACGAGGGTCCAGCAGCCGGGCCCCAGCGCTATCTGCTGTGCGCGGAATGTGTGTAGGCGGAGGGCCCGGTGTACGAAACAGAACGACTGGAGGAGCCGGCGGCACGCTCGGAGAGCAGGCTGCTGCTCGTCGAGGACGACGACGGCGACGCCCTGATCGTCGAGGACCTGCTCGACCTCGCCGACAGCGGTTTCGAGATCGTTCGCGCCCGCACCCTGAAGCAGGCCCGCGAACTGCTGCGCCGTTCCCGGTTCGGTTGTGTCCTGCTCGACCTCGGTCTTCCCGACGGTCAGGGTCTCGACGTCGTGCACACCCTGCTCGACGAGGCCTCGGACGTCGCGGTGATCTGCTTCACCGGTCTGGACGACGAGCGGTCCGGCTCGGCCGCGGTCGCCGCCGGTGCGCAGGACTACCTGGTCAAGGGCCAGGTCGACGGTGAGCTGCTGAGCCGTGCCATCCGCTACGCGATGGAGCGGCGCCGGGCCGAGGAACAGTCCCGCCAGCTCTACGCCAGCGAGGTGCGCACCCAGGAGTACGCCCGGCTGGAGCGGGGTCTGCTGCCGCTCACCCAGACCCGCGACCCCGCGCTGGGCGTCACCGCGCGCTACCGGCCGCAGGCCGGTGACCTACTCGGCGCCGACTTCTACGACGTGGTCGAGGCCCCCGACGGCAGGGTGTTCATCCTGATCGGCGGCGTGGCCGGGCACGGTCCGGAAGAGGCCGCCCTGGGTGTCAGCCTGCGGGTCGCCTGGAGGGCCCTGGTGATCGCCGGCGTCGACCCGGGCCGGCAACTGCCGGTGCTGGAAGATGTGCTGATCCGGGAGCGTCGCTCCGACGAGATCTTCGTGCAGGCATCGCTCTGCGTGATCGACGCCGACCGGCTCACCGCCCACCTCTGGCTGGCCGCGCACCTGCCGCCGATGCTGCTCGACCCGGTTCCCACCCAGCTGCCGGGCGACCCGGCCAGCCTGGCCCTGGGACTGCTACCGCCCGGGGTCTGGCGCGGTCGCAAGATCACCCTGCCGACCCGCTGGCGCCTGGTCTTCTACACCGACGGCCTGGTCGAGGGCTCACGTGGCCGCGGTCTGCCGCACGAGCTGGGGGTTCCCGGCCTGCTCGAGCTGGCCCAGGCCAGCCGCACGATCAGCGACGACGGTGCCGAGGTGGTCGACGACCTGCTCGACCGGGTCCAGGGGGCGCACGGGGGCGAACTGCCCGACGACGTGGCGGTCATCGCCGTCCAGTGGCCGCGGGACTTCCAGTGACCGACGAAACGGAACGCACCAGCCCGACGGAAGAGACAGGACAGACCGTGCAGGCGCACAGGCGCGAATCCGATCGGAAGCCGGTCTCTCGCTGGCAGCAGATGTGGCAGCCCCGGCTCTGGGGGGTGCACGGTCGCATCGCCGCGGCCCTGGCGGTCGTGGTCGCCCTGCTGATGGCCGTGGTCTCGGCGTCGGTGGTGGTGCTGCTGGAGACCCGGCAGTCGCAGCGTGAGGTGGTGCGCGACTACTACGAGGGGCTGCGGTCGTCACAGAACTATTTCATCGCGATGCTCGACTCGGAGACCGCCATCCGGGGGTACGCGCTCACGCACGACCCGTCGGCCCTGGACCCGCTCAACGACTCCGGCCAGCCCTGGGCCCACCCGATCTCCAGCTCGCTGGCCGACGTGCTGCCCGACACCGCGGCGCTCCCGGCGATGCGCGACGCCGAGGAGGCCGCCGAGGCATGGTACGCGGACTGGGCCGAACCGACGATCCGGAGCATCGACGACGGCGCCGAGCTCACCACGGACGATTTCAACGACGGCCGTAAGCTTTTCGACTCCTTCCGCACCGAGTACAACGAGTACATCAACACCCTGCGCCCCGAGCGCGAGGCCGCGGCACACCACCTGGCCGAGGTGACCAACCTGGGCTTCGCGATCGGCGTGCTCAGCGCGATCATCTGCCTGGTCGCCGGGCTGGTGCTGTGGCGCCTGATGCGGCGCTGGGTGAGCAACCCGGCCACACACCTGGCCGGCGAGGCCCGCATCGTGGCCGACGGCGAGCTCGACCACAAGGTGATCGGCCAGGGCCCGCCGGAGTTCGTGCAGCTCGGTGACGACGTCGAGCTGATGCGGCAGAGGCTGGTGGCCGAGATCGACCAGGCCGACCAGGCCCGGCGCGAGGTGATCCGGGCCCGGGCGGTCCTGGAGGAGCAGACCCAGGAGCTCCAGCGGTCCAACCGCGAGCTCGAGCAGTTCGCCTACGTCGCCTCGCACGACCTCCAGGAGCCGCTGCGCAAGGTGGCCAGTTTCTGCCAGATGCTCCAGCGTCGTTACGGCGGTCAGCTGGACGACCGGGCCGACCAGTACATCCACTTCGCGGTGGATGGTGCCAAGCGCATGCAGCAGCTGATCAACGACCTGCTGGAGTTCTCCCGGGTGGGCCGGATCAGCACCCCGGCCTCGGACATCGACCTGTCCGAGTGCCTGGGTGCCGCGCTGCTCAACCTGGAGACGGCCAGGGAGGAGTCCGGGGCGGAGGTGGACGCCGACGACCTGCCGGTGGTGCGGGGCGAGGCGCCGCTGCTGACCCAGCTGTTCCAGAACCTGGTCGGCAACGCCATCAAGTTCCGGGCCGGTGCGGCACCGCGGATCCGGATCACCTCGCGGCGCGAGGGGGACTTCTGGGAGTTCTCCTGCTCCGACAACGGCATCGGGATCGAGCCGGAGTACGCCGACCGGGTCTTCCTGATCTTCCAGCGGCTGCACCCCAAGGAGGCCTACGGGGGCACCGGGATCGGCCTGGCCATGTGCAAGAAGATCGTCGAGTACCACGGCGGCAGGATCTGGGTGGACGCGGTTCCGGAACAGGTGGGGTCGAAGAGCGGTGAGGGTGACGAGCAGAACGGCCCGGGCACCACGATCCGCTGGACGCTCCCGGTGACGGCCGAGCACCTGCGACTGCCGGAGGCCGAGCCGGCCGTCGAGGTGGCCCGATGATCGCGGTGCTGCTGGTCGAAGACGATCCGGGCGACGTGATGATGACCCGGGAGGCGCTGGAGGAGACCGGCGTCACCAGCCGCCTGAACGTGGTCGGCGACGGTGCGGAGGCCCTGGACTTCCTCTACCGGCGGGAGCCGTACACCGACGCGCAGCCGCCCGACCTGATCCTGCTCGACCTGAACCTGCCCAAGATGAACGGCCGCGACGTGCTGGCCCAGGTCAAGGAGGACCCGGACCTGCGGCACATCCCGGTGGTGGTGCTGACCACCTCGGAGGCCGAGGAAGACGTGCTGCGCAGCTATGACCTGCATGCCAACGCCTACGTGACCAAGCCGGTGGACTTCGAGCGGTTCGTGGCCGTGGTGCGGCACATCGACGACTTCTTCGTGAGCATCGTGCGCCTGCCCCGCCGGTGAATTTTGTTTCCGGGGGCCGACGCGGTTAGTCTTGACACAGCCAAAGATCGCCGGTCGCCGTCCTCGTCAGGGGGCGGCCGAAGGTCCCGCATTTCGTGGGCGACCTGCGTAGGTGTTCGGTCAGGCATTGACCTCTCCTGCCCTCGTGGCAGGTGACTTCCAACGCCCCGTGCATCTGCGCGGGGCGTTTCGCACTTCTGGGGCCGTGAGCACACCGGTTACGGAAGTGAAGGAGTCCCATGGCACGGGCAGACAAGGCTGCGACGATCGCAGAACTCACCGAGAAGTTCCGCGGTTCCAACGCCGCGGTCCTGACCGAGTACCGAGGACTGACCGTCTCCCAGCTCACCCAGCTGCGTAAGAGCATCGCGGAGCACGCGACCTACACGGTCACCAAGAACACGCTGACGAAGCTGGCGGCGCAGAACGCCGGCGTCACGGCGTTCGACGGCGAGCTGGCCGGTCCGAGCGCGGTCGCGTTCGTCACCGGTGACGCGGTCGAGGTGGCCAAGAGCCTGCGCGACTTCTCGAAGGCGAACCCGGCTCTCGTCGTCAAGGGCGGTTTCCTCGACGGCAACCCGCTGACCGCCGACGAGGTCCGCAAGCTGGCCGACCTGGAGTCCCGCGAGGTCCTGCTGGCCAAGATGGCCGGCGCGATGAAGGCGTCCCTCACCAAGGCCGCCGTCCTCTTCCAGGCCCCGCTGTCCAAGACGGTTCGCACCGTCGAGGCGCTGCGGGAGAAGCAGGCCGCCGGAGCTCCGGCAGCCGAGGGCGAGACCAGCGAGACCGTGGAGGCCTGACCTCAGGTCAGTCCCGTACCACTCAGAACCACACGGATCCTGCGGGGCAGGTTCGCAGGTCCGATTCTCCAGACCTCGTTGCGCAGCCAGACTCGCAACGCAGTACCGAAAGGGAAAGCCATCATGGCGAAGCTCAGCACCGACGAACTGCTCGACGCCTTCAAGGAACTGACCCTGATCGAGCTCTCCGAGTTCGTGAAGGCCTTCGAGGAGACCTTCGACGTCACCGCTGCCGCCCCGGTCGCCGTGGCCGCCGCTGCCGGTGGCGCGGGCGCCGCTGCCGAGGCCGTCGAGGAGAAGGACGAGTTCGACGTCATCCTCGAGTCCGCCGGTGACAAGAAGATCCAGGTCATCAAGGAGGTCCGTGGCCTCACGTCGCTGGGCCTCAAGGAGGCCAAGGACCTCGTGGACGGCGCCCCGAAGCCCGTCCTCGAGAAGGTCGCCAAGGACGCCGCGGAGAAGGCCAAGGCTGCCCTCGAGGGCGCCGGCGCCACCGTCACCCTCAAGTGACCTCCGCCCGGCGCTAGCCGGGTAGCACATCGGTTCCCCGTACCGCCCCGGCGGTGCGGGGAATCTTTGGTTTGGGATGATTCACACCGCTTCGGGCGGCTCCCGGCGTGCGTCGTCCGGCGATCTGCGCGATCATGGTCCGCATCGTCCGAACGGCCGGGTACCTGGGTCGTTACTCCGGACGATGCGTGTCTGTACTGCTTGTCACCGGCAAGTGGGACGGGAAGTCGGCGCAAAGTCCGCGCACCGGTCGCCGGAATGTGGCGGCGCGTGGGGTTGACGCTGGTCTGAGCGCTTGTCATGCTCTTTCTGCAAGCACCGCTGGAGAGCATGAACATGCAGGTGAGATGGGCCGTGTCCGTCTCTGCCGTAGGCTCTGCACCGGCGTCGTGCCGAGGAGCCAGAACCGGCTGAAATTGCCGGGTAGACAGTCCTGGCCTTTTACGAGTACGGTGAGCCTTTGCGCTGACCTCTGCCCTCCACGCGTCCATTCGCGGGAGATTTCAGAGGGCGCGCACGTTACGCCCGCAGGCCCGTGGAAGGACCCCTCTTGGCTGCCTCGCGCACCGCGTCCAGTGGCTCGACTACCCCGTCCGGCCGTATCTCCTTCGCCAAGATCCATGAACCGCTTGAGGTTCCGAACCTCCTGGCATTGCAGACCGAGGCCTTCGACTGGCTCCTCGGCAACGACAAGTGGCAGGGCCGTGTGCAGGCTGCCATCGACGGAGGCAACCAAGCAGTCCCGACCACCTCCGGTCTGGAGGAGATCTTCGAGGAGATCTCCCCGATCGAGGACTTCTCCGGATCGATGAGCCTGTCGTTCCGCGATCACCGCTTCGAACCGCCCAAGTACTCGATCGACGAGTGCAAGGAGCGGGACATGACGTACTCGGCCCCGCTCTTCGTGACGGCCGAGTTCATGAACACCACCACCGGCGAGATCAAGAGCCAGACGGTGTTCATGGGTGACTTCCCGCTGATGACCGAGCGCGGCACCTTCGTGATCAACGGCACCGAGCGTGTCGTCGTCTCGCAGCTGGTCCGTTCCCCGGGCGTGTACTTCGAGCGGGCCATCGACAAGACGTCCGACAAGGACATCTACACCGCCAAGGTGATCCCGTCGCGCGGTGCGTGGCTGGAGTTCGAGATCGACAAGCGCGACATGGTCGGTGTGCGTATCGACCGTAAGCGCAAGCAGTCCGTCACCGTGCTGCTCAAGGCGCTGGGCTGGTCCGAGGCGCAGATCCTCGAGGAGTTCGGCGAGGTCGACTCGATCCGCCAGACCCTGGAGAAGGACCACACCGCCAGCACCGACGAGGCGCTGCTCGACATCTACCGCAAGCTGCGCCCGGGCGAGCCGCCGACCCGTGAGGCCGCGCAGACGCTTCTGGAGAACCTGTACTTCAACCCGAAGCGTTACGACCTCGCCAAGGTCGGCCGGTACAAGATCAACAAGAAGCTGGGCGAGAGCCTGCCGCTGACCGACAGCGTGCTGACGGTCGACGACATCATCGCGGCCATCCGCTTCCTGGTGACGCTGCACGCCGGCGGCAACAGCATGCCCGGCACCAAGAACGGCGAGCCGATCGACCTGGTGGTCGAGGTCGACGACATCGACCACTTCGGCAACCGTCGTCTGCGCACCGTCGGCGAGCTCATCCAGAACCAGGTCCGCACCGGCCTGTCCCGGATGGAGCGCGTCGTCCGTGAGCGGATGACGACCCAGGACGTCGAGGCGATCACCCCGCAGACGCTGATCAACATCCGCCCCGTGGTGGCGTCGATCAAGGAGTTCTTCGGAACGTCCCAGCTGTCGCAGTTCATGGACCAGAACAACCCGCTGGCGGGTCTGACCCACAAGCGCCGCCTGTCTGCGCTGGGCCCGGGTGGTCTGTCCCGTGAGCGCGCCGGCTTCGAGGTGCGTGACGTCCACACCTCGCACTACGGCCGGATGTGCCCGATCGAGACCCCGGAAGGCCCGAACATCGGCCTGATCGGCTCGCTCGCCACCTACGCGCGCATCAACCCGTTCGGCTTCGTCGAGACGCCCTACCGCAAGGCCGAGAACGGCGTTGTGCTGGACGAGATCGACTACCTGACGGCCGACGAGGAAGACCACGTCGTCGTCGCCCAGGCGAACGCGCCGCTGACCGACGACAACCGGTTCGCCGAGGCGAACGTGCTGGCCCGGTCGAAGGACGGCGAGGCTGAGCTGGTGCCCGCCGGTGACGTCGACTACATGGACGTCTCGGCCCGGCAGATGGTGTCCGTCGCCACCGCGCTGATCCCGTTCCTCGAGCACGACGACGCCAACCGCGCGCTGATGGGCTCCAACATGCAGCGCCAGGCGGTGCCGCTGGTGAAGTCCGAGGCGCCGCTGGTCGGTACCGGCATGGAGTTCCGTGCCGCCGTCGACGCCGGTGACGTGGTCGTCGCCCACACCGCCGGTGTGGTCACCGAGGTGTCGGCGGAGGCCGTCACCACGATGAACGACGACGGCTCGCACACCACGTACAAGATCGCCAAGTTCCGCCGCTCCAACCAGGGCACGTCGTACAACCAGCGGGTGCTGGTCGACGAGGGCGCGCGCCTGGAGGTGGGCTCGGTCATCGCCGACGGTCCCGCCACCGACATGGGCGAGATGGCGCTGGGCAAGAACCTGCTGGTCGCGTTCATGTCCTGGGAAGGGCACAACTACGAGGACGCGATCATCCTGTCGCAGCGCCTCGTGCAGGACGACGTCCTGTCCTCGATCCACATCGAGGAGCACGAGGTCGACGCCCGGGACACCAAGCTCGGCCCGGAGGAGATCACCCGCGACATCCCGAACGTCGCCGAGGAGGTCCTCGCCGACCTCGACGAGCGCGGCATCATCCGGATCGGTGCCGAGGTCGTCCCCGGCGACATCCTGGTCGGCAAGGTCACGCCCAAGGGTGAGACCGAGCTGACCCCGGAAGAGCGTCTGCTGCGCGCCATCTTCGGTGAGAAGGCCCGCGAGGTGCGTGACACCTCGCTGAAGGTCCCGCACGGTGAGAGCGGCACCGTCATCGGTGTCAAGGTGTTCGACCGCGAGGACGGCGACGAGCTGCCCCCCGGCGTCAACCAGCTGGTGCGCGTGTACGTGGCGCAGAAGCGCAAGATCACCGACGGCGACAAGCTGGCCGGCCGTCACGGCAACAAGGGCGTCATCTCGAAGATCCTGCCGGTCGAGGACATGCCGTTCCTCGAAGACGGCACGCCGGTCGACATCGTGCTCAACCCCCTGGGTGTGCCGAGCCGGATGAACGTCGGCCAGGTGCTGGAGACCCACCTGGGCTGGGTGGCCTCCCGCGGCTGGGAGATCGAGGGCGAGCCCGAATGGGCCAAGCTGATCACCGAGGACCGTCGCCAGGCCCCGCCGAACACCCTGGTCGCCTCGCCGGTCTTCGACGGTGTGCGGGAGGAGGAGATCATCGGTCTCCTCGACTCCACCCGGAAGACCCGGGACGGCGTCCGGCTGATCGACGGTTCCGGCAAGGCCACGATCTTCGACGGCCGCACCGGCGAGAAGCTGCCGATGCCCGTCTCGGTCGGCTACATGTACATCCTGAAGCTGCACCACCTGGTGGACGACAAGATCCACGCCCGCTCCACCGGCCCGTACTCGATGATCACGCAGCAGCCGCTGGGTGGTAAGGCGCAGTTCGGTGGTCAGCGTTTCGGCGAGATGGAGGTGTGGGCTCTGGAGGCCTACGGCGCCTCCTACGCGCTCCAGGAACTGCTGACGATCAAGTCGGACGACGTGGTCGGCCGGGTCAAGGTGTACGAGGCGATCGTCAAGGGCGAGAACATCCCCGAGCCCGGCATCCCCGAGTCGTTCAAGGTGCTGATCAAGGAAATGCAGTCGCTCTGCCTCAACGTGGAGGTGCTGTCGAGCGACGGCACGTCCATCGAGATGCGGGACTCGGACGAAGACGTGTTCCGCGCAGCCGAGGAGCTCGGCATCGACCTGTCCCGGCGCGAGCCGAGCAGCGTCGAAGAAGTCTGATCCGGTTGAGGACGGCCGCGCCGTGAGGCGCGGCCGGCCCCCGGCTCATCACGGGCCTTAGAGCACGGTCAGTAAACAAAGAACCACCCAGGAGAAAGCAGGCACGTCTTGCTGGACGTCAA
Source organism: Kineosporia corallincola (assembly GCF_018499875.1). Classification (GTDB taxonomy): domain Bacteria; phylum Actinomycetota; class Actinomycetes; order Actinomycetales; family Kineosporiaceae; genus Kineosporia; species Kineosporia corallincola. Next base: position 635,734 of record NZ_JAHBAY010000001.1, read on the forward strand.
CTTCTTCGACGAACTGCGTATCGGCCTGGCCACCGCCGAGGACATCCGGCAGTGGTCGCACGGCGAGGTGAAGAAGCCGGAGACCATCAACTACCGCACCCTGAAGCCGGAGAAGGACGGGCTCTTCTGCGAGAAGATCTTCGGCCCCACCCGGGACTGGGAGTGCTACTGCGGTAAGTACAAGCGCGTTCGCTTCAAGGGCATCATCTGCGAGCGCTGTGGCGTCGAGGTCACTCGCGCCAAGGTGCGCCGTGAGCGCATGGGGCACATCGAGCTGGCCGCTCCCGTGACCCACATCTGGTACTTCAAGGGTGTGCCGAGCCGTCTCGGCTACCTGCTCGACCTGGCGCCGAAGGACCTCGAGAAGGTCATCTACTTCGCCGCTTACATGATCACCTGGGTGGATGACGAGAACCGTCACCGCGACCTCCCGTCGATGGAAGCCAACATCGAGGTGGAGAAGAAGGAGATCGAGAACCGGCGGGACGCCGACGTCGAGGCGCGCGCGAAGCGCCTCGAGGGCGACCTGGCCGAGCTCGAGGCCGAGGGCGCGAAGGGTGACGTGCGCCGCAAGGTCAAGGAGTCGGCGGAGCGCGAGATGTCGCAGCTGCGCAAGCGCGCCGACGCCGAGATCGACCGCATCCAGCAGGTCTGGGACCGCTTCAAGAACCTGAAGGTCCAGGACCTCGAGGGTGACGAGATCCTGTACCGCGAGATGCGTGACCGGTTCGGCATGTACTTCGAGGGTGGGATGGGCGCCGCCGCGATCCAGAAGCGGCTGGAGTCCTTCGACCTGGACGCCGAGGCGGAGAACCTGCGCGAGGCGATCGCCACCGGCAAGGGCCAGCGCAAGACCCGCGCCCTGAAGCGGCTCAAGGTGGTCTCCGCGTTCCTGACCACCCGCAACTCGCCGCTCGGCATGGTGCTCGACTGCGTCCCGGTGATCCCGCCGGACCTGCGCCCGATGGTCCAGCTCGACGGTGGCCGGTTCGCCACCTCCGACCTGAACGACCTGTACCGCCGCGTGATCAACCGGAACAACCGGCTCAAGCGTCTGCTCGACCTGGGCGCCCCGGAGATCATCGTCAACAACGAGAAGCGGATGCTTCAGGAGGCCGTCGACGCGCTGTTCGACAACGGCCGCCGCGGCCGGCCGGTCACCGGCCCGGGTAACCGCCCGCTGAAGTCGCTGTCCGACATGCTCAAGGGCAAGCAGGGTCGTTTCCGTCAGAACCTGCTCGGCAAGCGCGTCGACTACTCCGGCCGTTCGGTCATCGTGGTCGGCCCGCAGCTGAAGCTGCACCAGTGCGGTCTGCCCAAGCAGATGGCCCTGGAGCTGTTCAAGCCGTTCGTGATGAAGCGCCTGGTCGACCTGAACCACGCGCAGAACATCAAGTCGGCCAAGCGCATGGTCGAGCGGGCCCGCCCGGTCGTGTGGGACGTGCTCGAAGAGGTCATCTCCGAGCACCCCGTGCTGCTGAACCGCGCGCCCACCCTGCACCGTCTGGGTATCCAGGCGTTCGAGCCGCAGCTGGTCGAGGGCAAGGCCGTCCAGATCCACCCGCTGGTCTGCTCGGCCTTCAACGCCGACTTCGACGGCGACCAGATGGCGGTGCACCTGCCGCTGTCCGCCGAGGCGCAGGCCGAGGCCCGCATCCTCATGCTGTCGAGCAACAACATCCTGAAGCCGGCCGACGGCCGTCCGGTGACCATGCCCACCCAGGACATGATCATCGGTCTGTACCACCTGACTCTCGACAACGACGAGAGCCCGGTCGGCGAGGGCCGTTCGTTCAGCTCGGTGTCCGAGGCCCTGATGGCCTTCGACGCCGGTCAGCTGCACCTCCAGGCGAAGATCAAGCTGCGCTTCGAAGACGTCGTCCCGCCGCGTGGCTGGACCGCGCCGGAGGAGTGGACGCCGGGCGACCCGGTGATCCTCGAGACCAGCCTGGGCCGGGCGCTGTTCAACCAGACGCTGCCGCCGGACTACGCGTTCGTCGACCACATCGTGGGCAAGAAGGAGCTCTCGGCGATCGTCAACGATCTCGCCGAGCGTTACCCGAAGGTCGCCGTGGCCGCGACGCTGGACGCCCTCAAGGCGGCCGGTTTCCACTGGGCCACCCGGTCCGGTGTGACGGTGTCGATCTCCGACGTGGTCACCCCGCCGGCCAAGGCCGAGATCCTCGACGAGCACGAGACCCGTGCCGCCAAGGTGCAGTCGCAGTACCTGCGCGGTCTGATTACCGACGAGGAGCGCCGTCAGGAGCTCATCGAGATCTGGACCCAGGCCACCAACCGGGTCGCCAAGGCGATGGAGGACAACCTCCCGCGCACGAACTCCATCTTCAAGATGGTGTCGTCGGGTGCCCGTGGTAACTGGATGCAGATGCGCCAGATCGCCGGTATGCGAGGCCTGGTGGCCAACCCCAAGGGTGAGATCATCCCGCGGCCGATCAAGGCGAACTTCCGCGAGGGTCTGTCCGTGGTCGAGTTCTTCATCTCGACCCACGGTGCCCGTAAGGGTCTGGCCGACACCGCCCTGCGTACCGCCGACTCGGGTTACCTGACCCGTCGTCTGGTGGACGTCTCGCAGGACGTGATCATCCGCGAGGAAGACTGCGGCACCGAGCGCGGTCTGATGATGCCGATCGCGACCACCAACGCGGACGGCTCCATCCGGGCCCACGACTCGGTCGAGAACAGCGTCTACGCGCGCTCTCTCGCCCAGGACGTGGTGGTGGACGGCGAGACCGTGCTGGCCGCCAACACCGACCTCGGCGACCCGAGCATCGAGCTGCTGCTGTCGAAGGGCGTCTCCGAGGTCAAGGTGCGCTCCGTGCTCACCTGCGAGTCCAAGGTCGGCACCTGCGCCCGCTGCTACGGCCGGTCGCTGGCCGCCGGTCACCTCGTGGACATCGGCGAGGCCGTCGGCATCATCGCGGCCCAGTCCATCGGTGAGCCGGGTACCCAGCTGACGATGCGTACCTTCCACACCGGTGGTGTCGCGGGTGAGGACATCACCCACGGTCTGCCCCGTGTGCAGGAGCTCTTCGAGGCCCGTACCCCGAAGGGTGTGGCCCCGATCTCCGAGGCCGCCGGCCGGGTGCGGATCGACGACACGGACCGCTCGCGCAAGCTCGTGGTGATCCCGGACGACGGCTCCGAAGAGGTGGCGTACCCGGTCTCCAAGCGGTCCCGCCTCCTGGTCGAAGACGGTACGCACGTCGAGGTCGGCCAGAAGCTGATCATGGGTGCGATCGACCCCAAGCAGGTGCTGCGCATCCTCGGGCCGCGTGCGGTCCAGGTGCACCTGGTGGACGAGGTGCAGAACGTGTACCGCAGCCAGGGTGTGGGTATCCACGACAAGCACATCGAGGTGATCGTCCGCCAGATGCTGAAGCGGGTGACCATCATCGAGTCCGGCGACGCCGAGCTGCTGCCCGGTGAGCTGGTCGAGCGGTCCCGGTTCGAGACCGAGAACCGCCGGGTCGTCGCCGAGAACGGCCAGCCGGCCTCGGCCCGTCCCGACCTGATGGGTATCACCAAGGCGTCCCTGGCGACCGACTCGTGGCTGTCGGCGGCCTCCTTCCAGGAGACCACCCGCGTCCTCACGAACGCCGCCATGGAGGGCCGCAGCGACCCGCTGCTGGGCCTCAAGGAGAACGTCATCCTCGGTAAGCTCATCCCGGCGGGTACGGGTCTGCCCCGCTACCGCAACGTGCGGGTCGAGCCGACCGAAGAGGCGAAGGCCGCCATGTACGCGATGCCCGGCTACGAAGAGGTCGACTACGGCCACTTCGGCGTCGGCACCGGTCAGGCGGTCCCGCTGGAGGAGTTCGACCTCGGCCGCTACGACCGCTGAGGTATTCGAGTTCTGTGATGTGTCCCGAGCGGCTCCGCGTACCGGCCTCGCCAGAGGAACAAAACCGGTACGCGGGGCCGTTTGGGCTCTCAGAGATCGAACGACACCGGTGTCCGGCCGGGGCCGTTCGAGTGAGATCTGTGACGGCAGGGGAGAAGCCCCTGACCCATGTGCGGGCCGTTTTGACGCTCGTGCTGGCCAGCGGGTAGCCTCACAGTTCGTGCCCGAGTTCTCTCGGGCTGCCGCGCGTGCCCTCCTGACGGTCCGGAAGCTGTCAGCGTGCAGTACGCGAGCGAAGCTCCCCACCCTGCGGGACGTCGCCGGGGTAGTTCGCGAAAGCGCGACACACCCGAGCGCGGGGTACGGCCAGCAGTGGCTGTGAGCGACGATCCGGACAACGGCAACACCAGCACCACCAGCAAGTCAGGTAGAGCAGCACAAGCGAGCAGAGAGTTCGGAGAACCGGTGCCCACGATCCAGCAGCTGGTCCGAAAGGGCCGGCAGGACAAGGTCAGCAAGACCAAGACCCCTGCTCTCAAGGGCAGCCCCCAGCGCCGTGGTGTGTGCACGCGTGTGTACACCACCACGCCGAAGAAGCCGAACTCCGCTCTGCGTAAGGTCGCTCGTGTGAAGCTGACCTCCCAGATCGAGGTCACGGCGTACATCCCGGGTGTCGGCCACAACCTCCAGGAGCACTCGATCGTGCTCGTGCGTGGCGGTCGTGTGAAGGACCTCCCCGGCGTCCGCTACAAGATCATTCGCGGTTCGCTCGACACCCAGGGTGTGAAGAACCGTAAGCAGGCTCGTAGCCGTTACGGCGCGAAGAAGGAGAAGAGCTAATGCCCCGCAAGGGCCCGGCCCCCAAGCGGCCGCTCGTCATCGACCCCGTTTACGGCTCGCCGCTGGTCACGCAGCTGGTGAACAAGATCCTGCTGGACGGCAAGAAGTCCACCGCCGAGCGGATCGTCTACGAAGCGCTTGAGGGCTGCCGCGACAAGACCGGTAACGACCCGGTCATCACGCTGAAGCGCGCGCTGGACAACGTGAAGCCGAGCCTCGAGGTCCGCAGCCGCCGCGTCGGTGGCGCGACCTACCAGGTCCCGGTCGAGGTCAAGGCCGGCCGTTCCACCACGCTGGCCCTGCGCTGGCTCGTCAGCTACTCCCGGGCCCGCCGGGAAAAGACGATGACGGACCGCCTCATGAACGAGATCCTGGACGCGAGCAACGGGCTCGGTGCAGCGGTCAAGCGCCGTGAGGACACGCACAAGATGGCCGAGTCGAACCGCGCGTTCGCTCACTACCGCTGGTAATTCAGCAGGTAGTCACCTACCCACCACTGCGGCCGCCGCGACCCGGCGGCCACAGTGGCGCCGGGGAATCCCGGCAGTACGGCACTGCGGGTATTTCCCCCCTGGAACTGAAACCTCATGAGAGAGGCGATCGGCGTGGCACAAGACGTGCTGACGGACCTCAACAAGGTCCGCAACATCGGCATCATGGCTCACATCGACGCCGGCAAGACCACCACCACTGAGCGGATCCTGTTCTACACCGGGATCAACTACAAGATCGGTGAGGTCCACGACGGCGCCGCCACGATGGACTGGATGGAGCAGGAGCAGGAGCGTGGCATCACCATCACCTCCGCTGCCACCACCTGCTTCTGGGAAGGCAACCAGATCAACCTGATCGACACCCCCGGGCACGTCGACTTCACCGTCGAGGTCGAGCGCAACCTGCGCGTCCTCGACGGCGCGGTCGCGGTGTTCGACGGCAAGGAGGGTGTCGAGCCGCAGTCCGAGACGGTCTGGCGGCAGGCTGACAAGTACGACGTCCCCCGTATCTGCTTCGTCAACAAGATGGACAAGCTGGGCGCGGACTTCTACTTCACGGTCCAGACGATCATCGACCGCCTCGGGGCCAAGCCGCTGGTCGTCCAGCTGCCGATCGGCGCCGAGTCGGACTTCACCGGTGTCATCGACCTGATCTACATGCGTGCACTCACCTGGCGTGGCGACACGGGCAAGGGCGAGGCGTACGAGATCGAGGAGATCCCGGCCGACCTTCAGGAGAAGGCCGAGGAGTGGCGCCAGAAGCTGCTCGAGACGGTCGCCGAGTCCGACGAGGCGCTGCTCGAGAAGTTCTTCGGTGGCGAGGAGCTCACGCCCGAGGAGATCAAGGGCGCGATCCGTAAGCTCACCATCGCGAGCGAGGTCAACCCGGTCCTGTGCGGCTCGGCGTTCAAGAACAAGGGCGTTCAGCCCATGCTCGACGCCGTGATCGACTACCTCCCGACCCCGCTGGACGTTCCCGACGTCGAGGGCCACGCGCCCAACGACGAAGAGACCGTCATCACGCGTGCGGCCAACAACGAGGCCCCGTTCTCCGCCCTGGCGTTCAAGATCGCGGCGCACCCGTTCTTCGGGAAGCTGACCTACATCCGGGTCTACTCCGGCAAGGTGGCCAGCGGCGCCCAGGTCGTGAACTCGACCAAGGGCAAGAAGGAGCGCATCGGGAAGATCTTCCAGATGCACTCCAACAAGGAGAACCCGGTCGACGAGGCGGCTGCCGGCCACATCTACGCCGTCATCGGTCTGAAGGACACCACGACCGGTGAGACCCTGTCGGACCCGACGAACCCCATCGTCCTCGAGTCGATGACGTTCCCGGAGCCGGTCATCTCGGTCGCCATCGAGCCGAAGACCAAGGGTGACCAGGAGAAGCTGGGCACCGCGATCCAGAAGCTCGCCGAGGAGGACCCGACTTTCCAGGTCCGCCAGGACGAGGAGACGGGTCAGACGATCATCGCCGGCATGGGCGAGCTCCACCTGGACATCCTGGTGGACCGCATGCGCCGCGAGTTCAAGGTCGAGGCCAACGTCGGCAAGCCGCAGGTGGCCTACCGCGAGACCATCCGCAAGGCCGTGGTCAAGCTCGACTACACCCACAAGAAGCAGACCGGTGGGTCGGGTCAGTACGCCAAGGTCCAGGTGACCATCGAGCCGCTGGACACGTCCGAGGGCGTGTTCTACGAGTTCGAGAACAAGGTCACCGGTGGTCGCGTCCCGCGCGAGTACATTCCGAGTGTGGACGCCGGTATCCAGGACGCCATGCAGTTCGGCATCCTGGCGGGCTACCCGCTGGTCGGGATCAAGGCGATCCTGCTCGACGGTGCGGCGCACGACGTCGACTCGTCCGAGATGGCGTTCAAGATCGCCGGCTCGATGGTGCTGAAGGAGGCTGCCCGCAAGGCCAGCCCCGTGCTCCTCGAGCCGATGATGGCCGTCGAGGTCCGCACGCCGATGGAGTACATGGGCGACGTCATCGGCGACCTGAACTCCCGCCGTGGCCAGATCCAGGCCATGGAGGACGTCAGCGGTGCCAAGGTCGTGAAGGCCGCGGTTCCGCTGTCGGAGATGTTCGGTTACGTGGGTGACCTGCGCAGCAAGACGCAGGGACGTGCCGTGTACACCATGCAGTTCGACTCCTACGCAGAGGTTCCCCGGAACGTTGCGGAAGAGATCATCAAGAAGGTTCGCGGCGAGTAATCGCGCCACCAGCATCCCGTCGAACCCCAGACAGATAACAACCCGTCCGACAGGAGGACCCCGTGGCGAAGGCGAAGTTCGAGCGGACTAAGCCGCACGTCAACATCGGCACCATTGGTCACATTGACCACGGTAAGACGACGCTGACTGCTGCGATCAGCAAGGTTCTGCACGGCAAGTACCCGGAGCTGAACCCGGACACCCAGGCGTTCGACCAGATCGACAAGGCGCCCGAAGAGCGTCAGCGTGGTATCACGATCTCGATCGCTCACATCGAGTACCAGACCGAGACGCGTCACTACGCGCACGTCGACTGCCCGGGTCACGCCGACTACATCAAGAACATGATCACCGGTGCGGCCCAGATGGACGGCGCCATCCTCGTGGTGGCGGCGACCGACGGCCCCATGCCGCAGACCCGTGAGCACGTGCTGCTCGCGCGTCAGGTCGGTGTGCCCTACATCGTCGTGGCCCTGAACAAGTCCGACATGGTGGACGACCCGGAGATCATGGAGCTCGTCGAGCTCGAGGTCCGGGAGCTGCTCTCCTCGTACAACTTCCCGGGTGACGACCTGCCGGTCGTCCAGGTCTCCGCGCTGAAGGCGCTGGAGGGCGACCCGGAGTGGTCCGAGAAGCTGCTCGAGCTGATGGCCGCCGTGGACGAGTCGATCCCGGAGCCGCAGCGCGACACCGAGAAGCCGTTCCTGATGCCGATCGAAGACGTCTTCACGATCACCGGTCGTGGCACCGTCGTCACCGGCAAGGTGGAGCGCGGCGTGCTCAAGACCAACGAGACCGTCGAGATCGTCGGTATCAAGGACAAGAGCACCACGACCACGGTCACCGCCATCGAGATGTTCCGCAAGACTCTCGACGAGGCCATGGCCGGCGAGAACTGCGGTCTGCTCCTGCGTGGTATCAAGCGCGAGGACGTCGAGCGCGGCCAGGTCGTCGTGAAGCCGGGCTCGATCACTCCCCACACGGAGTTCGAGGCCAACGTCTACATCCTGTCCAAGGATGAGGGCGGCCGGCACACGCCGTTCTACGACTCCTACCGTCCGCAGTTCTACTTCCGGACGACGGACGTCACGGGCGTCGTGAAGCTCCCCGAGGGCACCGAGATGGTCATGCCCGGTGACAACACCGAGATGTCCGTCTCGCTGATCCAGCCCATCGCCATGGAAGACGGTCTGCTCTTCGCCATCCGTGAGGGTGGCCGGACCGTCGGCTCGGGCCGCGTCACCAAGATCCTCAAGTAGTAACCACCAGCGGCGGCAGCCTCTCCGGCTGCCGCCGCTGGCGTGCGTCTGGGCCCGCAACGCCGTCTGCGCCATTGTGCCGGGCGTCTCTTTCCAGCTCCGTCCACCCGACCTCGCGCAAGCGAAAGCGGGGGAGCGGCAAGGGATCACGGGTCCAGTGGTGTGTTCATGTCAGCGTCATGCCGCTCTGATCCGTTCACCTCGCGGACCACGATTGGTCAATGACGTCCTGCGTCTGGCACACTGGACAGGTTGCTCGCGCACCGTCGCGTCCGTCGCGCCCTCCGGGGCCCGGATCGACCGGCACCGGGTAGCCGCCAATGCACCATCGGCCCAGCCCCCTGGTCCTCGTTGAAAACGATGGACGAGTCTGGTCCGCGAACGCGACACGCCCGACCTCGGGGGTCGGTGTTCGCAAGCACCGCCCCACACGGTTGTGAGCGTCGCAGAAGACGTGGAACACCAAGCACGACCCCGCACCACAGCAGTTAAGGCCCGGGCCGCACACCACGGCCCGGGTGGACCACAGACAGTGCCGAACGGCAGCAGTACCGGCCGCTCAACGCCTGTCGACCAAGCGAAAGAGAGCGCAACGACGCCATGGCGGGACAGAAGATCCGCATCCGGCTGAAGGCCTACGACCACGAGGTCATCGACAGCTCGGCCCGCAAGATCGTCGACACGGTCGTTCGGACTGGCGCGACGGTCGCGGGCCCGGTGCCGCTGCCGACGGAGAAGAACGTGTTCTGCGTCATCCGTTCGCCGCACAAGTACAAGGACAGCCGCGAGCACTTCGAGATGCGCACGCACAAGCGGTTGATCGACATCATCAACCCGACGCCGAAGACGGTGGACTCGCTGATGCGGCTTGACCTGCCGGCCGGCGTGGACATCGAGATCAAGCTCTAGAAGGACCTCATCTGATGACTCTCAAGACGATCAGTAAGCCGACGGTGACCACCGTCAAGGGCTTGCTCGGCGAAAAGCTCGGGATGACCCAGGTCTGGGACGCGAACAACCGGCTCGTCCCGGTCACCGTCATCCAGGTGGGTCCGTGCGTCGTCACGCAGGTGCGCAACGCTGAAGGCGACGGTTACCCGGGCGTCCAGATCGCGTACGGCGCGATCGACCCGCGCAAGGTGACCAAGCCGCTGGCCGGTCACTTCGCGAAGGCCGGCGTCACGCCGCGCCGTCACGTGATCGAGCTGCGCACGGCCGACGCCGCCGAGTACAGCCTGGGCCAGGAGCTCACGGTGGAGACCTTCGAGGCCGGCCAGACGGTCGATGTCTCCGGTACCACCAAGGGCAAGGGCTGGGCGGGTGGCATGAAGCGTCACGGCTTCAAGGGCCTCGGCGCCTCGCACGGTACGCAGCGCAAGCACCGCTCCCCGGGTTCCATCGGCGGTTGCGCCACTCCGGGTCGTGTCTTCAAGGGCACCCGGATGGCCGGTCGCATGGGTGGCGAGCGCCAGACCACGCAGAACCTCAGCGTCTACGCCGTTGACGCCGAGCGCGGTCTGCTCCTGATCAAGGGTGCCGTTCCGGGGCCGCGCGGCGGCATCGTCCTGGTCCGCACCGCGGCGAAGAAGGGCTGAAACCATGGCCACCGAAACCACCACCAAGCTGAGCCTGGACGTCGTGGACGGCGCGGGTGAGAAGGTCGGCTCCGTCGATCTCCCCGCGGTCATCTTCGACGCCCAGACCAACGTGCCGCTGATCCACCAGGTCGTCGTGGCCCAGCTGGCCGCGGCTCGCCAGGGCACGCACGACACCAAGACCCGTGGCGAGGTCCGAGGCGGCGGCAAGAAGCCGTACCGCCAGAAGGGCACCGGCCGCGCCCGTCAGGGCTCGACCCGCGCCCCGCAGTTCGCCGGCGGTGGCGTCGTTCACGGCCCCACGCCGCGCGACTACTCGCAGCGCACCCCGAAGAAGATGATCGCCGCCGCGCTGCGGGGATCGCTCTCGGACCGCAACCGTCACGGTCGCGTTCACGTGCTCTCCGAGCTGGTCAAGGGCGACGCCCCCTCGACCAAGACGGCCTCGAAGGCTCTGAAGAGCCTCACCGAGCGCCTGAACCTGCTGGTCGTCGTGACCCGCACGGACGAGGTCGGCAAGCGCAGCCTGTCCAACCTGGACGGCGTGCACGTGCTGCCCTTCGACCAGCTGAACGCCTACGACGTGCTCTGCGCCGACGACGTGGTGTTCACCAAGGCCGCGCTGGACTCGTTCCTCGAGAGCCCGGTCGTCACCAAGGTCACCGCGAAGGAGGATGCCAAGTGAGCACCATCGGAGGCGTCCACAAGGACCCGCGCGACATCCTGCTGGCGCCGGTCGTCTCGGAGAAGAGCTACACGCTCCTGGACGAGGGCAAGTACACCTTCCTCGTCGACCCGAGCGCGAACAAGACCGAGATCAAGATCGCGGTCGAGACGGTCTTCGGGGTCAAGGTTGCCGCTGTGAACACCGCCAACCGGCAGGGCAAGACCCGCCGCACGCGGAACGGCATCGGTAAGCGCAAGGACACCAAGCGCGCCATCATCACGCTCAGCGAAGGCACCATCGACATCTTCGGCGGGCCGGTCTCCTGACTCCCAGTTCGTTCCGATCCGGTCAGTAACGGCCGGATTGAGGGCGTCCGAAGACCGACATCCGAGAAACAGCAAGAGGACTGACTCACATGGGAATCCGCAAGTACAAGCCGACGACACCGGGCCGCCGCGGTTCGTCTGTCGCCGACTTCGTGGAGATCACCCGGTCGGAGCCGGAGAAGTCCCTGGTGCGCCCGCTGACCAAGAGCGGCGGCCGGAACAACACCGGCCGGATCACCACCCGGCACAAGGGCGGCGGTCACAAGCGCGCCTACCGGGTGATCGACTTCCGTCGTCACGACAAGGACGGCATCCCGGCCACGGTCGCTCACATCGAGTACGACCCCAACCGCACGGCGCGCATCGCCCTTCTGCACTACGCGGACGGCGAGAAGCGCTACATCATCGCCCCGACCAAGCTCAAGCAGGGCGACCGCATCGAGAACGGCCCCACGGCCGACATCAAGCCGGGTAACAGCCTCGAGCTGCGCAACATCCCGGTCGGTACGGTTGTCCACGCGATCGAGCTGCGGCCCGGTGGCGGCGCCAAGATCGCCCGCTCGGCCGGCGCCTCGGTGCAGCTGGTCGCCCGTGAGGGCCGCTTCGCGCAGCTGCGCATGCCATCCGGCGAGATCCGCAACGTCGACGTGCGCTGCCGCGCCACCGTCGGCGAGGTCGGCAACGCCGAGCAGTCGAACATCAACTGGGGCAAGGCCGGCCGCATGCGCTGGAAGGGCAAGCGCCCGACCGTCCGTGGTGTCGCCATGAACCCGATCGACCACCCGCACGGTGGTGGTGAGGGTAAGACCTCCGGTGGTCGCCACCCGGTGAGCCCGTGGGGTCAGGCGGAGGGCCGCACCCGTCGCCCCAACAAGGAGAGCGACAAGATGATCGTTCGCCGCCGCCGTACCGGCAAGAAGCGCTGATAGGAGCCTTTCGAGAATGCCTCGCAGTCTGAAGAAGGGTCCCTTCGTCGACGACCACCTCCAGAAGAAGGTGGACGCTCAGAACGAGAAGGGGACCAAGAACGTCATCCGGACCTGGTCCCGGCGCTCGATGATCGTGCCCGACATGCTCGGTCACACGATCGCCGTGCACGACGGCCGCAAGCACGTCCCGGTGTTCGTCACCGAGTCGATGATCGGTCACAAGCTGGGCGAGTTCGCCCCCACCCGCACGTTCCGCGGACACGAGAAGGACGACCGCAAGGGCCGTCGGCGCTGATCGCGCCCACCCGAGCAGTCAGAAGCGACAGAAGGTAGGAAGCAGCGATGGAAGCCAAGGCGCAGGCGCGGTACGTCCGTGTCACGCCCATGAAGGCCCGCCGCGTCGTCGACCTCATCCGTGGGAAGCAGGCGCCGCAGGCGATTGCCGTGCTGGAGTTCGCTCCGCAGGCCGCCAGCGAACCCGTGCTCAAGGTCGTGCAGAGCGCGATCGCGAACGCCCGGGTGAAGGCCGCCGCCGCGTCCGAGGCGTTCGACGAGCGCACCCTGGTGATCCAGGAGGCGTACGTTGACGAGGGCCCGACGCTCAAGCGGTTCCGGCCGCGGGCGCAGGGCCGGGCGTATCGGATCCGCAAGCGGACCAGCCACATCACCGTTGTGGTCGGCCCGGCCGAGAAGAAGAGCGGCGCTCAGCCCGCCGCCGCGAATGGAGGGACCCGCTAGTGGGACAGAAGGTCAACCCGCACGGGTTCCGCCTGGGCATCACCACTGAGCACAAGAGCCGGTGGTTCGCCGACAGCACCAAGGGTGGGCAGCGGTACCGCGACTACGTGAAGGAAGACGTCGCGATCCGCAAGCTCATGTCCAAGGGCATGGAGCGGGCCGGCATCAGCCGCGTCGAGATCGAGCGCACCCGTGACCGGGTTCGCGTCGACATCCACACCGCCCGTCCGGGCATCGTCATCGGTCGCCGTGGCGCCGAGGCCGACCGGATCCGTGGCGAGCTGGAGAAGCTCACCGGCAAGCAGGTTCAGCTGAACATCCTCGAGGTGAAGAACCCCGAGGTCGACGCTCAGCTGGTCGCCCAGGGCATCGCCGAGCAGCTGGCGAGCCGCGTGTCCTTCCGTCGTGCGATGCGCAAGGGCATGCAGTCCTCGCTCCGCGCCGGCGCCAAGGGCATCCGGGTCCAGTGCTCGGGCCGTCTCGGCGGCGCCGAGATGAGCCGGTCGGAGTTCTACCGCGAGGGCCGTGTGCCGCTGCACACGCTCCGCGCGAACATCGACTACGGCCTGTACGAGGCCCGCACCACGTTCGGCCGTATCGGCGTGAAGGTGTGGATCTACAAGGGCGACATCACCAGCCGCGAGCTCGCTCGTGAGCAGGCTGCGGCCCCGCCGCGTGGCCCGCGTCGTGACGGCCCGGGTGGCCGCGCGCAGCGTCCGTCGCGTCGTCGTCCGCAGCAGCAGCAGTCCGCTGACAGCGCTCCCGCCGCCGAGGCGCCCGCGGCGTCCGCGCCGGCCGCTGACGCGGGTACCGGAACGGAGGCCTGAGTCCCATGCTGATCCCGCGTCGGGTCAAGTACCGCAAGCAGCACCACCCCGGTCGCTCCGGCATGTCGAAGGGCGGCAACGCCGTCACCTTCGGCGAATGGGGCATCCAGGCTCTGGAGCCCGCGTACGTCACCAACCGGCAGATCGAGTCCGCTCGTATCGCCATCACCCGTCACATCCGTCGTGGCGGCAAGGTCTGGATCAACATCTACCCGGACCGCCCGCTGACGAAGAAGCCGGCCGAGACCCGCATGGGTTCCGGTAAGGGTTCCCCGGAGTGGTGGGTCGCGAACGTCAAGCCCGGTCGCGTGATGTTCGAACTCTCGTTCCCGACTGAGAAGGTGGCGAAGGAGGCCCTGACCCGGGCCATCCACAAGCTGCCGATGAAGTGCCGGATCGTCCGGCGCGAAGGCGGTGAAAGCTGATGGCCATCGGTTCGAAGGACCTGAACCCGGCCAACCTGCGTGGTTTCGACCAGGATCGTCTGGTCGAGGAGCTGAAGAAGGCGAAGGAAGAGCTCTTCAACCTTCGCTTCCAGTCCGCCACCGGCCAGCTGGAGAACAACATGCGACTGCGCGCGGTGAAGCGTGACATCGCACGGATTTACACGATCATGCGCGAGCGCGAGCTCGGCATCACCGCCAGCCCGGAGGCCTGAGCATGAGTGAGAACACCCAGGCTGACGCCCCGGAGCGTGGCCAGCGTAAGGCGCGCCGCGGCTACGTCGTCAGCGACAAGATGGACAAGACCGTGGTGGTCGAGGTCGAGGACCGGGTCAAGCACCCGCTCTACGGCAAGGTCATCCGGCGCACCACCAAGGTGAAGGTGCACGACGAGGCCAACACCGCCGGTGTCGGTGACCTGGTGTCGATCTCGGAGACCCGTCCGCTGTCGGCGACCAAGCGCTGGCGCCTGGTCGAGATTCTGGAGAAGGCCAAGTGATTCAGCAGGAGTCGCGGCTGCGCGTCGCCGACAACACGGGTGCCAAGGAGATCCTCTGCATCCGTGTTCTCGGCGGGTCCGGCCGTCGTTACGCCGGCATCGGTGACGTCATCGTCGCCACCGTGAAGGACGCGATCCCCGGCGGCAACGTCAAGAAGGGCGACGTCGTCAAGGCCGTCATCGTGCGCACCGTCAAGGAGCGCCGCCGGCCGGACGGCTCGTACATCCGCTTCGACGAGAACGCCGCGGTGATCCTCCGCAACGACGGCGACCCGCGGGGCACGCGCATCTTCGGGCCGGTCGGCCGCGAGCTGCGCGACAAGAAGTTCATGAAGATCATTTCGCTGGCTCCGGAGGTGCTCTGAGATGGCGAAGCTGAAGATCAAGAAGGGCGACACCGTCCAGCTGATCACCGGCCGTTCCCAGAAGAACGGCGGGGACCGGAACAAGACCGGCAAGGTTATCGCCGTCTACCCGGACACCGAGCGGGTCCTGGTCGAGGGCATCAACCGGGTCAAGCGCCACACCAAAGAGGGTCAGTCCGGCCGGGGTTCCAAGACCGGCGGGATCATCACTCAGGAGGCGCCGGTCCACATCAGCAACGTGATGCTGGTCGACCCCGAGACCAAGAAGCCCACCCGCGTCGGCGTCAAGGTCGAGACCGTCGAGCGTGACGGCAAGACCAAGACGGTGCGGGTTCGCTACGCCAAGCGTTCCGGTAAGGACCTGTGACGATGACTGTGACTGACGAGGGCACCAAGGTGCAGCCGCGGCTCCGCGCCCGGTACGACGCCGAGATCGCGCCCGAGCTGCGCAAGCAGTTCAACTACGCGAACGTGATGCAGACTCCGCGTCTGGTCAAGGTCGTCGTGAACATGGGTGTGGGCGAGGCCGCCCGCGACTCCAAGCTCATTGACGGCGCGATCCGTGACCTGAGCGCGATCACCGGGCAGAAGCCGCAGGTGACCAAGGCCCGCAAGTCCATCGCCCAGTTCAAGCTGCGTGAGGGCATGCCGATCGGCGCGCACGTCACGCTGCGCGGCGACCGGATGTGGGAGTTCCTGGACCGGCTGGTCAGCATCGCCCTGCCGCGTATCCGTGACTTCCGTGGTCTGAACGGCAAGCAGTTCGACGGGCGTGGCAACTACACGTTCGGTCTGAACGAGCAGTCCATGTTCCACGAGATCGACCAGGACCGGATCGATCGCGTTCGTGGTATGGACATCACGGTCGTCACCACGGCCACCAACGATGAAGAGGGGCGCGTCTTCCTGAAGCTCCTCGGTTTCCCGTTCAAGGAGAACTGACAGTGGCGAAGACTGCGCTGATCAACAAGGCGGCGCGGAAGCCGAAGTTCGGCGTCCGGGCGTACACCCGGTGCCAGCGCTGCGGCCGCCCGCACTCGGTCTACCGCAAGTTCGGCCTGTGCCGGATCTGCCTGCGAGAGATGGCGCACCGGGGCGAGCTCCCGGGCGTCACCAAGAGCAGCTGGTAGGCCGGCCGTGTCACAGCTGACGATCCCGAACCCGGGCGCCACTCAGGTGGCGCTCCGGACCGGCCGCCGTCGGACGGTGCGCAACAATCGCATGGTTTCGCTGCGCTCCAGCCTTCCGACCGGCCTGGTGACGCTGCGGCACGATGTTCCGGAATACCTCCCCGAGTTCCTCGAGCCCGAGGTTCTCGCAGAAGCAACTACGCCGCAGGTCGACGCCTCCGAGAAGGTCGCCGAAACCGCGGTGGGAAAGGGCGGACAAGCCCAATGGTGATGACCGATCCGATCGCGGACATGCTGACCCGCGTCCGGAACGCGAACTCCGCGTACCACGACCAGACTCAGATGCCTTACAGCAAGCTCAAGCAGAAGGTTGCTGAGCTGCTCCAGGCCGAGGGCTACATCTCCAGCTGGGAGGTCGCGGATGCCGAAGTCGGCAAGACGCTGACCGTCAAGCTGAAGTTCGGCCCCAACCGGGAGCGCTCGATCGCCGGTCTCCGGCGCATCAGCAAGCCCGGTCTGCGGGTCTACGCGAAGTCGACGAACCTGCCCCGCGTCCTCGGCGGACTCGGCGTGGCGATCCTCTCGACGTCCTCCGGTCTCATGACCGACAAGCAGGCCAAGCAGAAGGGCGTGGGTGGGGAAGTCCTCGCCTACGTCTGGTAACGGGAAGGGAGAGAGAGCATGTCCCGAATTGGACGACTGCCGATCACCGTTCCCGCCGGCGTCGACGTGACCCTCGATGGTGCTGACGTGACCGTGAAGGGCCCGAAGGGCACCCTCACGCACACCGTCGCCGCCCCGATCACCGTCGCCCGCGAGGACGACGGCACGGTCAAGGTCACGCGCCCGGACGACGAGCGTACGTCGCGCGCACTGCACGGCCTCACCCGCACCCTGATCGCCAACATGGTGACCGGTGTGACGGATGGCTATGTCAAGAAGCTCGAGATCGTCGGCACCGGTTACCGCGTGCAGGCGAAGGGCTCCAACCTGGAGTTCGCTCTCGGCTACAGCCACTCGATCACGATCGAGCCGCCGGCCGGCATCACCTTCGCGGTGGAGGGCCCGACCAAGTTCTCGGTCTCGGGCATCGACAAGCAGGCTGTCGGCGAGGTTGCTGCCAACCTCCGCAGCCTGCGCAAGCCCGACCCGTACAAGGGCAAGGGTGTCCGCTACGCCGACGAAGTGATCAAGCGCAAGGTCGGAAAGGCGGGCAAGAAGTAATGGCTATCGGTGTGAAGCGCAGCGGTGGTGGCTCGGTCCGCAACAAGCAGGCCGCCCGTACCCGCCGCCACCTGCGAGTGCGCAAGCAGCTGCGGGGCTCGACCGAGCGCCCGCGTCTGGTCGTGAAGCGTTCCGCCCGGCACGTTTTCGTGCAGATCGTGGACGACACGGTGGGCAAGACCCTGGCTTCGGCCTCCACCCTGGAGGCGGACCTGCGAGCCCTGGACGGCGACAAGACCGCCAAGGCCCGCAAGGTCGGCGAGCTGGTGGGAGAGCGTGCCAAGGCCGCCGGTGTGAGCGCTGTGGTCTTCGACCGCGGCGGGAACAAGTACCACGGTCGCGTCGCCGCCATTGCGGACGGCGCCCGTGAAGCCGGCCTGGTCCTGTAACCCATGCGCACGCTGACCTTTACGAAGCGAGAGAGAAGGAACGTCTGATGGCTGGACCTCAGCGTCGCGGGCCCGGGGGTAACAACAACTCCGGCGGGCCGAACAGCGGCGGCGAGAACAGCGGCGGCGGCGGTCGCCGGGGCGGCCGCGACCGCGACAACCGCGGGGGTCGTGACGGCGGCCAGGACAAGAACCAGTTCGTCGAGCGCGTCGTCACGATCAACCGGGTCGCCAAGGTCGTGAAGGGTGGTCGTCGCTTCAGCTTCACCGCCCTGGTCGTGGTCGGTGACGGCGACGGCACCGTGGGCGTCGGTTACGGCAAGGCCAAGGAAGTTCCCGCGGCCATCGCCAAGGGTGTCGAAGAGGCGAAGAAGGCCTTCTTCAAGGTTCCCCGCATCCAGGGCACCATCCCGCACCCGAGCCAGGGTGAGGAGGCGGCCGGCGTCGTCCTGCTGCGCCCGGCGTCCCCGGGTACCGGCGTCATCGCCGGTGGTCCGGTGCGCGCCGTGCTGGAGTGCGCCGGTATCCACGACGTGCTGAGCAAGTCGCTCGGCTCGGACAACGCGATCAACGTCGTGCACGCGACCGTTGCCGCGCTGCGTGGCCTGGAGCGTCCGGAAGAGGTTGCGGCCCGTCGTGGTCTGCCCCTCGAGGACGTCGCCCCGGTCGCTCTGCTGCGCGCCCGGGCGGCGGGGGTGGCCGGCTGATGGCTCAGATCAAGGTCACCCAGGTCAAGTCGAAGATCGGTGGCAAGCAGAACCAGCGCGACTCGCTGCGTTCGCTCGGCCTGAAGCGGATCGGCGACACCGTCGTCAAGGAGGACCGTCCCGAGATCCGCGGGATGGTCAACACGGTGCGGCATCTCGTCACCGTCGAGGAGGTGGACTGAGATGGCAGAAGGCCAGCGCGAGCACGCGCTGAAGGTGCATCACCTGCGTCCTGCCCCCGGTGCCAAGACCGCCAAGACCCGCGTGGGTCGTGGTGAAGGCAGCAAGGGTAAGACGGCGGGCCGCGGTACCAAGGGTACGAAGGCTCGTTACCAGGTTCCGGCCCGGTTCGAGGGTGGGCAGATGCCGCTGCACATGCGGCTGCCCAAGCTCCGTGGCTTCAAGAACCCGTTCCGGACCGAGTACCAGGTCGTCAACCTGGACAAGCTCGGCAGCCTGTTCCCCGACGGCGGCAGCGTCACCGTCGCGGACCTGGTCGCCAAGGGCGCGGTCCGTGAGGGCCACCTGGTCAAGGTCCTCGGCGACGGCGAGATCTCGGTCGCGCTCAACGTGAGCGCGAACAAGTTCTCCGCCAGCGCCAAGGAGAAGCTGGCCGCGGCCGGCGGCAGCGCCACCGAGCTGTAAGAACCAGCTCACCAGGCACGATCCAAAACACCCCGGCGACTCGCGAAAAACGCGGGTCGCCGGGGTGTTAAGGTCACCCGACCGGCGTCTTGCGGACCGGCCCCCGGCCGCGTCCCTGCGCACCCATACGGCCCATCCACGGCCCGTCACGACGAGCTGCCCTGCATGGGGCGGCGCGCAGGAGGTTTTGCGTGCTCACCGCGTTCTTCCGGGCGTTTCGCACCCCCGATCTGCGGCGCAAGATCTTCTTCACCGTAGCGATCATGGCGCTCTTCCGGTTCGGCTCCTACATCCCCACCCCGGGGATCGACTACGCCGCGGTCCAGCGCTGTATCGATCTCTCCAGCAACAGTGACTCGACCGGCCTCTACGCGCTGGTCAACCTGTTCAGCGGCGGTGCGTTGCTCCAGCTGTCGATCTTCGCGCTGGGGATCATGCCGTACATCACGGCCTCGATCATCATCCAGCTGCTCACCGTGGTCATCCCGCGGTTCGAAGCGCTGAAGGAAGAGGGTCAGTCCGGCACCGCCAAGCTGACCCAGTACACCCGGTACCTCACCATCGGCCTCGCCGTGCTCCAGTCGACCACCTACGTGGCGATCTCGCGCACCCAGGGTGGCCTGTTCACCAACTGCTCCGAGACGCTGATCCCGAACGACAGCCTCTTCACCCTCGGCGTCATGGTGCTCACCATGACGGCCGGTACCGGCCTGATCATGTGGCTGGGTGAGCTGGTGACCGAAAAGGGCATCGGCAACGGCATGTCGCTGCTGATCTTCACCTCGATCGCGGCCTCGTTCCCCTCGGCCCTGTGGACGATCAAGACCCAGCGCGGCTTCAACACCTTCTTCCTGGTCATCGCCATCGGCTTGCTGATCATGGCGGCGGTCATCTTCGTCGAGCAGAGCCAGCGCCGGATTCCGGTGCAGTATGCCAAGCGGCAGGTCGGCCGGCGGGCCTACGGTGGCACCACGACGTACATCCCGATCAAGGTCAACATGGCCGGCGTGATCCCGGTGATCTTCGCGTCGTCCCTGCTCTATCTGCCCGCCCTGATCGCGCAGTTCCAGGGGCAGAACAGCACGGCCGGATGGGTGACCTGGATCAACGACCACCTGGTGCGTGGCGACCACCCGATCTACATCACGGCCTACTTCGTTCTGATCGTGTTCTTCACGTACTTCTACGTGGCGATCACCTTCAACCCCGACGAGGTCGCCGAGAACATGAAGAAGTACGGCGGCTTCATCCCCGGCATCCGCGCCGGGCGCCCCACCGCCGACTACCTGGAATATGTTCTGAGTCGCATTACTCTCGCTGGTGCTCTGTACCTGGGCATGGTGGCATTGGTCCCTCTGATCGCGCTGATCCTCGTCGATGCGAATCAGAACTTCCCCTTCGGCGGCACGTCCATCCTGATCGTCGTCGGAGTGGGGCTGGAGACGGTCAAGCAGATCGAGTCCCAGTTGCAGCAGCGTCACTACGAAGGGTTCCTGCGATGAGAGCGGTGCGTCGATGAGGCTTGTGATCCTCGGTCCTCCCGGCGCCGGAAAGGGCACGCAGGCCAAGAAGGTGGCCGCCCACTTCGGCATCCCGGCCATCTCGACCGGCGACATCTTCCGGCAGAACGTCGCCGACAAGACGCCGCTCGGCGTTCAGGTGGAAGAGATCATGAAATCCGGCAAGTACGTGCCGGACGAGGTGACCAACGAGATGGTCCGCAACCGTCTCCTGGAAGACGACGCGGCGGTCGGCTTTCTGCTCGACGGGTACCCGCGTACCGCGGCCCAGGTGGACGAGCTGGATTCGATGCTGGCAGCGGCGGGCACCAGGCTGGACACCGTCCTCGAGCTGACCGTCGACATGGACGAGGTGGTCACCCGGCTGCTGAAGCGTGCCGAGATCGAGGGCCGACCGGACGACACGGAAGACGTGATCCGGCACCGGCTCGAGGTCTACACGGAGCAGACCGCGCCGCTGGTGCACATCTACTCGGACCGTGACCTGCTCCAGCGGGTCGACGGCATGGGCGAGATCAGCGACGTCACCGGTCGGCTGCTGGCCGCCTGCGACGACTTCGCCGCCTAGAACCGCCCGCACAGGATCAGGAAGAAAGACGATGCTCGGTCGCGACCGGATTCAGTACAAGACGCCCGACCAGGTCAGGCTCATGCGGGCCGCCGGCCTGATCGTGGCCGACGCCCTGGACGCCGTGCGCGCGGCGCTGGCTCCTGGCCTGACCACAGGCGACCTGGACCGGATCGCGAACGAGCTGATCGTCGGGCGGGGCGCGACCCCGTCGTTCCTGAACTACGGCCACCCGCCCTACCCGGCCACCCTCTGCGTGTCGGTGAACGACGAGGTCGTGCACGGCATCCCGGGCAGCAAGGTGCTCAAGGCCGGCGACGTGGTGAGCATCGACTGCGGCGCCATCCTGAAGGGCTGGCACGGCGACTCGGCCTTCACCGCCGTGGTGCCCGGCGCCGGTGACGAGCGCACGCCGGAGCAGGTCAAGGCCGACCAAGACCTCATCGACACCACCGAGGAGTCGATGTGGCGGGGCATCGCCGCGATCGCGGCGGGGGACCGGCTGAACGCCGTCGGCATCGCCGTCGAGGACTTCGTCGGTGACCGGTTCGGGCTGGTCGAGGACTACGGCGGCCACGGCATCGGCACCGAGATGCACCAGGAACCGCACGTGCTGAACTACCGCACACGCGACCGCGGCCCCAAGCTGAAGCCGGGTATCTGCCTGGCGATCGAGCCGATGCTCACCGCCGGCGGCCCGGACACCAAGGTGCTCTCCGACGACTGGACGGTCGCCACGACCGACGGTGGCAAGGCCGCCCACTGGGAACACTCGGTGGCCCTGCTCGAAGACGGGCTCTGGGTGCTCACCGCCCGGGACGGTGGCGTGGCGAAACTGTCCGGTCTGGGTGCAAAAATTTCTGCCCTGGCCACAGAGGGGCAGTAGCTCGATTTCGCTGACCGGCGTGGTATCACGTAGACTTCTGCGTCGGCTCATGTGCTGAACTGCTTCGTCGCCTGGCACCGCCCGGCGACGGCCCGAGACAGCCTCAAGACGTCAGTCTGAGCCGTCTGGAGAAACGCCTGATCGTTGCCGGACCCGGAGCCATCGGGGCCGGGGAGCGGCCGGGCGCCGCGATGAACGATCGACAGGAAAAGCGGAGGACATGCCGAAGAAAGACGGCGTCATCGAAATCGAAGGCTCCGTGGTGGAGGCACTGCCGAACGCCATGTTCCGCGTGGAGCTTTCCAACGGACACAAGGTGCTCGCACACATCTCCGGCAAGATGCGTCAGCACTACATCCGGATCCTTCCGGAAGACCGGGTCGTGGTGGAACTCAGCCCGTACGACCTGTCCCGTGGGCGCATCGTCTACCGCTACAAGTGACATCTCCGCACCACCGCCTTAATTGCCAGCAGCCACGCCGATCCAACTAGCGGAAGCCACGATGAAGGTCAAGCCGAGCGTCAAGAAGATCTGCGACAAGTGCCGAGTGATCCGCCGTAACGGCCGGGTCATGGTGATCTGCGACAACGTGCGCCACAAGCAGCGCCAGGGCTGATTCAGCCCAGCAGCACCAGGCACCACCGCAGGATCTGAGCAGAACAGCAGCGCACGCCTCTGAGGCGCAGGGCGACACGCCCGACCTCGTGGGGCGATACCCCCGGGCCACCGGGCCGGGGACCCAGGCAGTGATCCAGCCAGGGAAGTGACGCTGCTCCACACCTGGTACTAGCAGAAGAGAGAACTCCTGCAATGGCACGTCTCGTCGGAGTCGACCTGCCCCGCGAAAAGCGGCTCGAGGTCGCCCTCACCTACATCTTCGGCGTCGGGAAGACCCGCGCGAAGGAAACCCTCACGGCCACCGGCCTGAGCGCTGACCTGCGCGTGCGTGAGCTCAGCGAAGAAGACCTCGTCAGCCTGCGCAACTACCTCGAGGGCAACTTCAAGCTCGAGGGTGACCTGCGCCGCGAGGTCGCCGCCGACATCCGCCGCAAGGTCGAGATCGGCTGCTACGAGGGCCTGCGCCACCGCCGTGGCCTGCCGGTCCGCGGTCAGCGCACCAAGACCAACGCCCGTACCCGCAAGGGTCCGAAGCGCACCGTTGCCGGCAAGAAGAAGGCCGGCAAGAAGTAGTCCCGCTCCAACCCCTGATCCAGGGTCCGGAGCACGGACCGACGACCTCAGCGCCATTCGTAGGAAGAGCTTTCAATGCCTCCCAAGTCACGCCAGTCCGCTGCGTCGCGCAAGCCGCGTCGCAAGGAGAAGAAGAACGTCGCTCACGGGCACGCCCACATCAAGAGCACGTTCAACAACACCATCGTCTCGATCACCGACCCGGTCGGTAATGTCATCGCCTGGGCCTCGTCGGGTCAGGTCGGCTTCAAGGGCTCGCGTAAGTCCACGCCGTTCGCCGCGCAGATGGCCGCCGAGGCTGCCGCCCGCCGCGCCCAGGAGCACGGCATGCGCAAGGTCGACGTCTTCGTGAAGGGCCCGGGCTCGGGCCGCGAGACCGCGATCCGCTCCCTCCAGGCCACCGGCCTCGAGGTCGGCTCGATCCAGGACGTCACGCCCACGCCGCACAACGGCTGCCGCCCGCCCAAGCGTCGCCGCGTCTAGTGCTTGAAGGGTGGCCCGTGTGAACGGGCCACCCGACCCGCCGGCCGGACAGAGGGTCGGCGGGACACCCCCAGCAGGCGTCATATAGCGGTCGCCTGTAGCGAAAGGGAAACCACCAGTGCTTATCGCACAGCGCCCCATCCTCGCCGAGGAAGCGGTCTCCGAGCACCGTTCCCGGTTCGTCATCGAGCCGCTGGAGCCGGGTTTCGGCTACACCCTCGGTAACTCGCTGCGCCGCACGCTGCTCTCGAGCATCCCGGGTGCCTCGGTCACGAGCATCCGCATCGACGGTGTGCTGCACGAGTTCACCACCGTGCCCGGTGTCAAGGAAGACGTCACCGAGCTCATCCTGAACATCAAGCGGCTGGTCGTCTCCTCGGAGCACGACGAGCCGATCGTGATGTACCTGCGCAAGCAGGGCCCGGGAACGGTCACCGCCGCGGACATCGCTCCGCCGGCCGGTGTCGAGGTGCACAACCCCGACCTTCACATCGCCACCCTGAACGGCAAGGGCAAGCTCGAGCTCGAGCTGACCGTCGAGCGCGGTCGTGGCTACGTGTCGGCCAACCAGAACAAGACCGGTGAGCAGGAGATCGGGCGCATCCCGATCGACTCCATCTACTCCCCGGTGCTGAAGGTCACGTACAAGGTCGAGGCGACTCGTGTCGAGCAGCGCACCGACTTCGACCGGCTGATCGTCGACGTCGAGACCAAGCCGTCGATGCAGCCGCGCGACGCCATGGCGAGCGCCGGCAAGACGCTGGTCGAACTGTTCGGCCTGGCCCGTGAGCTGAACCTCGAGGCCGAGGGCATCGACATGGGCCCGTCCCCGTCGGACGCCGCCCTGGCCGCTGACCTGGCTCTTCCGATCGAGGAGCTGGACCTCACGGTTCGGTCGTACAACTGCCTCAAGCGCGAGGGCATCCACACCGTGGGTGAGCTCGTCGGGCGCAGTGAGGCCGACCTGCTCGACATCCGGAACTTCGGTGCCAAGTCCATCGACGAGGTCAAGGCCAAGCTCCACGGCATGAGCCTCGCGCTGAAGGACAGCCCGCCCGGATTCGATCCCTCCCTCGTCGTCGACAGCTTCGGGGCGGACGACGACATGTCGTTCGCCGAGGACGAGCAGCTCTGACAACCCCATAACCCGGCGCGGGAGGCGAACGCCCGCGCCGGGTGCGCATCTCTAGGAGTTCACCGACATGCCCACGCCCACCAAGGGTCCCCGGCTCGGGGGTGGTCCCGCGCACGAGCGGCTGCTGCTCGCCAACCTCGCGGCCCAGCTGTTCACGCACAAGTCCATCACCACCACGCAGACGCGTGCGAAGCGCATGCAGCCGCTGGCTGAGCGCATGATCACGTTTGCGAAGCGCGGTGACCTGGCGGCCCGCCGCCGGGTGCTCCAGACGATCACGGACAAGGGCGTGGTGCACACGCTCTTCACCGAGATCGCTCCGGTGGTGGCCGAGCGCAAGGGTGGCTACACCCGGATCACGAAGATCGGCAACCGCAAGGGCGACAACGCGGCCATGGTCGTCATCGAGCTCGTTCTCGAGCCGCTGACCGCCGGTCAGGCCACCGTGCGTGAGGCCGAGGCCGCCACGGCCCGCGCCTCCCGCGGCAACCAGTCCGCCGCCGAGACCGCTGCCGAGAAGGCCGAGGACGCCAAGGCCGCCGGTGACGCCGAGGCCGCTGTCGACGCCGCCGCCGAGGCCGAGGCTGCTGCCGACGCCGAGGGCACCGCGGACGCGGAGGCTGCTGCCGAGGTTGCCGAAGAGGCCGCCAGCGACGCTGTCGACGGCAAGAAGTAAGTAGTTCAGCACGCCGAGCCCGTCATCCCCGTGAGGGGGTGGCGGGCTCTCGGCGTTTCTCCTGCCAGAACGCGCAGCCCACGAGAAGGACCTGAAGAACGTTGCCAGAGGACGCCGCCGGCCCGGACCCCCGATCAGAGGACGACGTGGAGGCCGGCCCGCCCTCGTCGTCCACCATTGACGGTACGCTGATCCGGATCCGGCTCGATCTGGGTTACGACGGAACGGATTTCAGCGGCTGGGCCGCCCAGCCGGGCCGGCGCACGGTGGAGGAGGTCCTGGCCACCGGGCTCGGCACGATCCTGCGACTGCCGCGGCCACCGAAACTGACCGTGGCCGGCCGGACCGACGCCGGGGTGCACGCCCGGGCGCAGGTGGCCCACGTCGACGTGCCGCGTGAGGTGTGGGAACGGGTGCCCGGCCGCAGCGACCGGCCACCGGCGGCGGCCCTGCTGACCCGCCTGGCCGGGGTGCTGCCGGGAGACGTGCGGGTGCACGGGGCCTCGATCGCCCCGGCCGGGTTCGACGCCCGGTTCTCCGCCGTGCACCGGCGCTACGCCTACCGGATCAGCGACCATCCGGCCGGTGCCCCGCCGCTGCGCCGCCGGGACGTGCTGAGCCATCGCCGTCCCCTGGACGCCGCGGCGATGAGCGCCGCCGCCACCACGCTGACCGGGCTGAACGACTTCGCCGCGTTCTGCAAGCACCGCGAGGGCGCCACGACCATCCGCACCCTGATCACCTACGAGTGGCGCCGCGACGAGGACGGCCTGCTGGTGGCGACCGTGCTGGCCGACGCGTTCTGCCACTCGATGGTGCGGGCGCTGGTGGGCGCCGTGCTGCCGGTGGGGGAGGGACGGCGCCCGGTCTCCTGGCCGGCGCAGATCCTGACCGCCGCCCGCCGTGACCCGCACGTCACGGTGGTGCCGCCACACGGTCTGGTGCTGGAGGAGGTCGGCTACCCGGCGGACGCCGAGCTGGCGGCGCGGGCCCGGGAGGCGAGGGCGGTACGGACCCTGGGAGGCTAGTACCGGCGTGGGGGCGGGTCCGACCGCTCGTCCCCACGTCATGTTCTGTTCACACCAATCGCACAGAACGCTCTTAGAATCCTCGACCGTGACGACGACGAGGCGTGACCCCGCCACCCCGAGTGACCGACCCCGGCCGCGCCGCACCGCCGGTGTGCTCGCCGCGGCGACCGGCCTGGCCGGTCTCGGCCTTCTGATGCCCTCGACCGCCAGCGCGGCCGACACGGCTACCTGCACCGGCGACGTGACCGCGATCGGCGCGGTGCAGGGATCCGGTGCCACCGCCGCGATCACCGGCGCGGTCACCGTGCGCGGCGTCGTGGTGGGCGACAACGAGGGCTCCTCGCCCACCCTCCAGGGCTTCTTCGTGCAGGACGGCGGCGACAAGGACAAGTCCACCTCGGACGGCATCTTCGTCTACGCCCCCGGCAAGGACCAGGTGAAGAACGGCGACCAGGTGCAGGTCACCGGCACCGCCGCGGAGTACCAGGGGCAGACCCAGATCACCGCGACCGCGCTGAGCGTCTGCGCCACCGGCCGGAGCGTGAAGCCGACCAGCGTGAAACTCCCGCTGGCGAGCGCCGATTCGCTGGAACGCTACGAGGGCATGCTGGTGCGCCTGCCGCAGAAGCTGACCGTGACCGAGCACTACCTGCTGGGCCGCTTCGGCCAGGTGACGGTGTCGTCGGGCGGCCGGCTGATGCAGCCGACCAACGTGTACCCGGCCGACGACCCGCGCAGCGCGCGGCTCCAGGCCGAGAACGACCTGAACCAGCTGATCATCGACGACGCGCTGAACAACCAGAACCCGGACCCGATCGTGTTCGGGCGCGACGGCGAGCCGCTGAGCGCCACCAACACCCTGCGCACGGGCGACACGGTGAAGAACGCGGTCGGCGTGCTCACCTACACCTGGGCCGGTAACTCGGCGAGCCCCAATGCCTGGCGGCTGCGCCCGGTGGGTGCCCTGAACGGCTCGGCGGACTTCACGGCGGCGAACGCCCGCCCGAAGAAGACCGAGGTGGACGGCGACCTGAAGGTGGCCAGCAGCAACCTGCTCAACTACTTCAACACCTTCACGGGCTGCACCTACGGGGTGGGCGGTGAGGCCGCCGACTGCCGGGGCGCCGAGAACGCCACCGAGCTGGAGCGGCAGACCGCCAAGGAGGTGGCCGCCCTCACCTCGCTGGATGCCGACGTGATCGGCCTGATGGAGATCGAGAACGACGGCTACGCCGCGGACAGCGCGATCGCCCAGCTCACCGATGCCCTGAACGCCGCGACCGAGCCCGGTACCTACGCCTACGTGGACACCGACGCGGCCACCGGCGTCACCAATGTGGCCGGTGACGACGCGATCAAGGTGGCCATGCTCTACCGGCCGGCCGCGGTCACCCCGGTGAAGACGCTGGTGGAGAACGACGACCTGTTCGAGCGGCACCCGCTCTCGGTCACCTTCGAGACGAGGAAGAAGGCCCGCGTCAGCGTGGTGGTCAACCACTTCAAGTCGAAGGGCTGCGACGGCGCGACCGGCACCGACACCGATCAGGGCGACGGCCAGAGCTGCTGGAACACGCACCGCGTGGAGCAGGCCACGACCCTGGCGAGCTGGATCGACACCACCGTGGTGCCCGCCGCGGGCGACCCGGACGTGCTGGTCATCGGTGACCTGAACTCCTACGCCAAGGAGGACCCGATCCTGGCGCTGGCCGCGGCCGGCTACACCGACATGATCGACAGGGAGACCGGCAGCGAGAAGGCCTACTCCTACGTCTACGACGGCCAGTCCGGGTACCTCGACCAGGCGCTGGCCAGCAAGTCGCTGAAGAGCCAGGTCAAGGACGTCGAGGACGTGCACATCAACGCCGACGAGCCCTCGGTGCTGGACTACAACACCAACTACAAGACGGCCGGCCAGCTCACCTCGCTGTACGCCCCCGACCGGTTCCGCACCTCCGACCACGACCCCGTGCTGATCGGGCTCAACCTGCGCAGGTAACCCCTGGAACGGTGGACGACGCCGGGCCGTGACGACCCGGCGTCGTCCACCATTTTCAAGATCACACGGCAGGTGCGGGTTACGAATGGCGGGCGCGGCCGGACAGTGCCAAGGTCGCCTGCATGAGCAATCCGACCTTTGAACCCGGCGACTCGGACGAGGTCTACCAGCCGCCGGAAGACGGTTCCGACGACACGTACGACCTGGACCAGGCGTTCGGCGACGACGACGTGGACGGAGCGGTGTTCGACGCCAGCTACTCCCCGCCGGAGAAGCCCCGGGGCATGACCCGGTTCGGCACCACCGCGGAGGAGGAGCTCCAGGGCGAGTCCCTGGACCAGCGTCTCTCGCAGGAGGAGCCCGACCCGAACCTGGCCTCCGACCTGGAGGCCTCGCCCTCGGACGAGAACGTCGACTCGGTCGACAACAGCCGGATCGAGGACGAGGACCTGTCGTACGCCGAGGTGGGCGGAGACCGCGCCGGCCGGCTGGTGGACCCGGACGAGGGCCTCGGCTCGGACACCGAGAAGGACCTGATCGGGTCCGACGTCGGCATCGACCAGGGCGCGGCGAGCGCCGAAGAGGCCGCGGTCCACGTCATCGACTGAAACCGGTTGTCGCCCGGGGGCCCACCCCGGGCACACTGGCCCCGTGGCCGGTATCGACGTCAATCAGGTTTCCTTCACTCTGCCCGACGGGCGTCCCCTGCTGGACGAGGTCACGTTCAAGGTGCCCGACGGTGCGGTGGCCGCGCTGATCGGGCCGAACGGCACCGGCAAGACCACCCTGCTGCGGATCCTGGCCGGCGACACGGCCGCGCAGTCCGGCGCGGCCGTGGTCGCCGGTTCGCTCGGGGTGATGCGGCAGTTCATCGGCAGCGTGCGCGACCGCACCAGCGTGCGTGACCTGCTCATCTCGGTGGCGCCCGCACCGGTCCGGATCGCCGGGCAGGCCCTGGAGGCCGCCGAGCTGGCGATGATGGAACGCGACGACGAGCCGACCCAGATGGCCTATGCGCAGGCGCTGTCCGACTGGGCCGACGCCGGCGGTTACGAGGCCGAGACGGCGTGGGACGTGTGCACGGTGGCCGCGCTCGGCATGCCGTTCGAGAAGGCCCAGTGGCGTAATGCCGACACGCTCTCCGGCGGTGAGCAGAAGCGCCTGGTGCTGGAGGCCCTGCTGCGTGGGCCCGACGACGTGCTGCTGCTCGACGAGCCGGACAACTACCTCGACGTGCCGGGCAAGCGCTGGCTGGAACAGCGCCTGGCCGAGACCCCGAAGACCGTGCTGCTGGTCAGTCACGACCGGGAACTGCTCTCGCACGCCGCCACCCGCATCGTCACCCTGGAGCCGCACGCGGCCGGGGCCAACGCCTGGATCCACGGCGGTGGTTTCGGCACCTACGCGCAGGCCCGGGCCGACCGCAACTCCCGGCTGGAAGAACTGCGGCGCCGCTGGGACGAGGAGCACGCCAAGCTCAAGCAGCTCGTGCTGATGCTGAAGACCAAGTCCTCGTTCATGGACTCGATGGCCGCGCAGTACCACGCCGCCCAGACCCGGCTGGCCAAGTTCGAGGCGGCCGGCCCTCCGGAGCTGGTGGCGAACGAGCAGAACGTGCACATGCGGCTCAAGGGCGGGCGCACCGGAAAGCGCGCCGTGGTGGCCGAGAACCTGGAGCTGACCGGGCTGATGAAGCCGTTCAGCACCGAGCTGTGGTTCGGCGACCGGGTGGCCGTGCTCGGCTCGAACGGGTCGGGCAAGTCGCACTTCCTGCGGTTGCTCGCGGCCGGGGGCAGCGACCCGGACATCGAGCACCAGCCGGTGGACGACTCGCCGACGGCACGCCCGGGCAGCGTGGAGCACACCGGCTCGGTGAAGCTCGGGGCCCGGGTGCGGCCGGGCTGGTTCGCCCAGACCCACCAGCACGTCGAGCTGGCCGGGCGGGCGCTGCTCGACATCCTGCACCGGGGTGACGGGCACCGTTCCGGGCTGCCGCGCGAGGCGGCCAGCCGGGTGCTCGACCGGTACGAGCTCAGCGCCCAGGCCGAGCAGAAGTTCGAGTCGCTGTCGGGCGGTCAGCAGGCCAGGTTCCAGATCCTGCTGCTGGAACTGTCGGGTGCCACCCTGCTGCTGCTCGACGAGCCCACCGACAACCTCGACCTGCACTCGGCCGAGGCCCTGGAGAAGGGACTGTCCGCGTTCGAGGGCACGGTGGTGGCGGTGACTCACGACCGCTGGTTCGCCCGGGAGTTCGACCGGTTCCTGGTGTTCGGGTCGGACGGCAGGGTGTACGAGTCGGACGAGCCGGTCTGGGACGAGACCCGGGTCCAGCGGGCACGCTGACCGCTCTCAGCCGACTTTCACGGAACAATCAGTTTCGGCCCGTAGTTTGATCACCGTGATCGAGTCTCCGGCCGTCCTCATCGTGAACTCGGCCTCCCGTCGGGGGCAGGAGAACTTCTCCCAGGCCCGCGACCGGCTGACCGAGCTGGGCGTGGAGCTGATGGCCGCCCACGCGGTCGAAGACCCGAGCACCCTGCCCGACGTGGTGGCGCGGTCCGTCGCCGCCGGTGCCCGCACGATCGTGCTGGGTGGCGGCGACGGCACGGTCAGCTCGGTGGCGCCGCAGCTGTGCAGCACCGAGGTGGTGCTCGGGCTGCTGCCCACCGGCACCGCCAACGACCTGGCCCGCACTCTGGGTCTGCCCACCGATCTGGCCAGGGCCTGCGAGAACGTGGCCAACGGCAAGATTGTGGACGTCGATCTGGGCGTGGTGGGCGACGACCGGTTCCTCAACGTCAGCTCGATCGGCCTGGCCGTCGGCGTCACCGAGCAGCTCAACCCCAGGCTGAAGAAGCGGCTCGGGGCACTGGCCTACCCGGTCGCCACGATCAAGGCCTACCGCCGGTTCCAGACCTTCTCGGCCAAGCTGGAGTTCCCCGACGGCGACCACCCCGACGTCGAGCTGGACGACCTGCTCCAGCTGGCCGTGGCCAACGGCCGCTTCTACGGCGGGGGAGCGGTGGTGGCGCCGAACGCCGGCATCGACGACCACCTGCTCGACGTGTACGCCATCCCGCGCGGCACGCCACGGCAGCGCTGGCAGGTGGCCCGGCACTTCGTCAGTGGGGCCTTCACCGAGAGCGACCACGTGTACCACGTGACCACCCGCAACGTGCGCGTCTCCACCGTGCCCGGGCAGGCGATCAACGTGGACGGCGAGCTGTCCGCGCACACCCCCGAGACCTTCGGCGTGGTGCAGGGCGGCCTGCGGGTGATCGTGCCGGAAGACGCCACGGTCGGGGTGGCCGACATCAGTGCGAGACAGCGGGCCCGTTCGTGAGCGGCTCCACGTCGTCCTCCACCCGGTGCGGGTCGGAGGCGAAGAACCGCTCGACGGCACGGATCTTGTTCACCGCGTCGAGCGCCGCCACCTTGTAGGCCTCGGACAGCGTGGGGTAGTTGAACACTGTGTCCACCAGGTTGTCCACGGTGCCCTCGCAGGTCATGATCGCCTGGCCCAGGTGCACCAGCTCGGTGGCCTGGGAGCCGAACACGTGCACCCCGAGCAGCTTTCGCGTGCCGGTGCTGACCAGCAGTTTCAGCATGCCGTAGGAGTCACCGGCGATCTGCCCGCGGGCCAGCTCGCGGTAGCGCGAGATGCCCACCTCGTAGGGCACGGACGACGAGGTCAGGTCGGCCTCGGTCCAGCCGCAGTAGCTGATCTCCGGGATCGTGTAGATGCCGATCGGCTGGAGCCCGATCAGGCTGTTCACCTGCTCGCCGAAGGCGTGGTAGGCGGCCAGCCGGCCCTGTTCCATCGAGGTCGCGGCCAGCGCCGGGAACCCGATCACGTCACCCACCGCGTAGATGTGCCCGACGCTGGTGCGGTAGTGCTCGTCCACGGTGATCCGGCCCCGGGCGTCGGCCTCCAGGCCCGCGTTGGCCAGGTCGAGGGCGTCGGTCGCGCCCTGCCGGCCGGCCGAGTACATCACCGCGTCCGCCGGAATCCGCTTGCCCGACACCAGATTCGTCACCGTGCCGAGCTCGTTGTTCTCGACCGAGGCGACCTTCTCGCCGAACCGGAAGGTGACCGACAGGTCGCGCAGGTGGAACTTGAGCGACTCGACGATCTCCGAGTCGCAGAAGTCGAGCATCTGGTCGCGTTGCTCCACCACGGTGACCTTGCAGCCGACCGCGGCGAACATCGAGGCGTACTCGATCCCGATCACCCCGGCACCGACCACGACCAGCGACCGGGGCAGCTGGTCCAGGTGCAGGATGCCGTCGGAGTCGATGACCTTCTTGCCGTCGAAGTCGATCGAGCCGGGTCGCGCCGGGGTGGTGCCGGTGGCGATCACCACATAGGCCGCAGTGACGCTGTGCGAGCCACCCGGGCCGCCCTCGATCAGCACGGTGTGCGCATCGGTGAACCGGCCGGTGCCGTGCAGCAGGTCCACGCCGTTGCGGTTGAGCTGGCTGCGGATCACCTCGATCTCGCGGCCGATCACGTGCGTGGTGCGGGCCAGCAGGTCTTCCAGGGTGATGTCCTGCTTCACCCGGTAGTTCTGGCCGTACATGTCCCGCTGGTAGGTGCCGGTGAGATAGAGCACGGCCTCGCGCAGGGTCTTCGAGGGGATCGTGCCGGTGTTGATGCAGACCCCGCCGACCATGTCGCCGCGCTCCACCACGGCGGCCCGGCGGCCCAGCTTGGCCGCGGCGATCGCGGCCTTCTGACCACCCGGCCCGGACCCGATCACCACCAGGTCGTAGTCGTACTCGGATGACTCGGCCATGATCGAACTCCCCGTGATCGCAGACGCTGCCTCCTGCCATCATCGGCGCCTTCCGGGCGGGGGTGAAGGCTCGCCTGCGGCGCCCGCGTTTTGACCCTCCGGAAGCGGGCCGGTAATCTGTTTTCTCGTTGTGTGACCCGTCCGTCATGTCGAGCCTTACTGGCACGTGGCACGTCGGGCGCGGAGCACCGGCCCTCCCAGAAGCTGTGGGAGCTGGTTGATGCCCGTGGCACATGAAAATGCCGACCCGAATGCTATGACCCAGAACGAGGCTGCGACCGTGCGTACGTTTACCCCCAAGCCCGGTGATGTCGAGCGTCGCTGGCACGTCATCGACGCGTCCGACGTCGTCCTTGGCCGACTTGCCACGCAGGCCGCGGTGCTGCTGCGGGGCAAGCACAAGCCGACCTTCGCTCCGCACGTCGACACCGGCGACTTCGTCATCATCATCAACGCCGACAAGGTTGCCCTGACCGGCAACAAGCGCGAGCAGAAGAAGGCCTACCGGCACTCCGGCTACCCGGGTGGTCTGCGTTCGGTCACCTACACCGAACTGCTGGACAAGAACCCGGAACGGGCCGTCGAGAAGGCGGTTCGGGGCATGCTGCCGAAGAACTCCCTCGGTCGTGCCGTGCTCGGCAAGCTCAAGGTCTACTCCGGCCCGGAGCACCCGCACGCCGCGCAGCAGCCCGTCCCCTTCGAGATCACCCAGATCGCCCAGTAATCCCAGGCGCCGGATTCCGGCGCCCGCGGATCGCGATCCCGTAGCCAAGCGCAAGCAAGGAGAACCGTGAGCGAGCCCACCACCGACGTGGTCGAAGAGACCACCGACGAGTTCGAAGAGGACGCGCCCAGCAGCTACACCTCCGCCACGCCGGCGGCCAAGGGTGGCGGCTCGAGCATCACCGCCCCCGGTGGGGCCACCGGCCGCCGCAAGGAGGCCGTCGCCCGCGTCCGCCTCGTGCCCGGCACCGGGCAGTGGAAGATCAACGGCCGCACCCTCGAGGACTACTTCCCGAACAAGGTGCACCAGCAGCTGGTCAACGAGCCCTTCCGGGTCACCGAGACCGAGGGCCGCTTCGACGTCATCGCCCGTCTGCACGGTGGTGGCTCGTCCGGTCAGGCCGGTGCGCTGCGTCTGGGCGTCGCCCGTTCGCTGAACGAGATCGACGAAGAGGCCAACCGCCCGTCGATGAAGAAGGCCGGCTTCATGACTCGTGACCCGCGGGTCAAGGAGCGCAAGAAGGCTGGTCTCAAGAAGGCGCGTAAGGCTCCTCAGTACAGCAAGCGCTGATCTGCTCATCAGCTGCGCACGCACGGCCCCGGGGCTCTTCTGCTCCGGGGCCGTCGTGCGTCCACAGCGGGGGACCTGTGGTTTTGGCGTACCGGAGCTTCGGGGGCAGAGTGCGCGTAGGCTTTGGACATTCCCGCTAGGAGGAACGCGTTGGCGCGACTATTCGGCACGGACGGCGTCAGAGGACTGGCCAATCGTGACGTGACCGCTGAGATCGCCCTCGACCTCACGGTCGCGGCGGCGCATGTGCTCGGTGAGGTCGCGGACTTCCACGGCCGCCGGCCCCGGGCCGTCATCGGCCGTGACACCCGCGCCTCCGGCGAGTTCCTGTCCGCCGCCGTGATGGCCGGCCTGGCCAGCGCCGGGGTCGACGTGGAAGACGCCGGTGTGGTGCCGACGCCCGCGGTCGCGTTCCTGGTCGACGACACCGAGGCCGATCTGGGTGTGGTGCTGTCGGCATCGCACAACCCGATGCCCGACAACGGCATCAAGTTCTTCGCCAGCGGCGGCTTCAAGCTTCCCGACGAGGTCGAGGACCAGATCGAGCGCCGGATGGGTGAACCCTGGGACCGCCCGGTCGGTGCCGAGGTGGGCCGCACCCGCCGCCTGGCCAAGGCCGACGACCGCTACGTGAAGCACCTGGTCGGCACCCTGCCCTGCCGCCTCGACGGCCTGAAGGTCGTGCTCGACTGCGCTCACGGCGCGGCCAGCACGGTCTCTCCCCGGGCCTTCCGTGAGGCCGGTGCCGAGGTCGTGGTGATCGGGGCCGAGCCGGACGGGCTCAACATCAACGACGGCTACGGCTCCACCCACCTGGACCGCCTGCGCGAGGCCGTGATCGCGAACGGCGCCGACGCCGGCATCGCGCACGACGGTGATGCCGACCGCTGCCTGGCCGTCGACCACCTGGGCCGCGACGTGGACGGCGACCAGATCATGGCCATCCTCGCCCTGGCCTTCGCCGACCGCGGCGTGCTGGCCCACAAGACGCTGGTCACCACGGTGATGAGCAACCTGGGCCTGAAGCTGGCCATGGAGCGCGAGGGCATCCGCATGGTGCAGACCGCCGTGGGTGACCGCTACGTGCTGGAAGAGATGCGGGCCGAGGGTTATTCGCTCGGCGGCGAGCAGTCCGGTCACGTGGTCATGCTCGAGCACAGCACCACCGGTGACGGCGTGCTCACCGGCCTGCACCTGCTGGCCCGCATGGCCGAGACCGGTAAGTCGCTGGCCGAGCTGGGCTCGGTGATGGAGCGGCTGCCGCAGGTGCTGGTGAACGTGAAGGGCGTGGACAAGAGCCGCTGCCACGACGACGCCGAGGTCCAGGCCGCCGTCTCCGCCGTGGAGGCCCGGCTGGGTGACACCGGGCGGGTGCTGCTGCGTCCCTCCGGCACCGAGGCGCTGGTGCGCGTCATGGTCGAGGCCAAGGAGGCCGGGCAGGCCCGCGCCGAGGCCGACGGCCTGGCGTCGGTGGTGAAGGCGCAGCTCGCGCTGTAACCACCGGCTGACAGACAGGCCGAAGGGCCGGTACCGCCCCTCCGCGGTACCGGCCCTTCGTCGTCCCCCGTTCGTTCCCCGGCTACAGGCCGACCGAGGTGGCGTCCGCGTCCGGGTTCGCGTCCCGGGTGTCCAGCAGGTCGCTCTCCTGCGCCTCCGGTGCGGTGATGCTCGTGACCACCGAGCCGTCCGAGGACAGGGCCTCGGCCTCAGCCGGTTTCCCGTCATCGGTCACCGACTGCGGCACCGTCACCACGGCGAGCCGGTTCTCGACCTTCGCGGTGACGTCGCCGACTCGCACCCGGGTGGCGTCCTCCGGCGCGATGACCAGGTAGCGCCGGGTCTTGCCGCTGTTCACGTAGACACCCGCCATGGCCTCTCCGTCGCCGTCGGCCGTGGTCACCATGTGCCCGCGCTTGATGTCCTCGCCCATCGTCTCGCCGTCCTCGTCGTCGAGAACGTCGGTGGCGGGGACCACGTCGGCGAAGGCCGCCAGGTACACGCCGTCGGCCGAGCGCAGCAGGGCGGCCGACGCGTGGCCCCCCTTCTTGCCGACGTCGAGGGCACCGGCCCAGACCGGCACCTCGGCCGTCGACGCCCGCCGGCCGCCCAGACTGCCGCCCAGGTCTTC
This sequence comes from Kineosporia corallincola, assembly GCF_018499875.1. Lineage (GTDB taxonomy): Bacteria > Actinomycetota > Actinomycetes > Actinomycetales > Kineosporiaceae > Kineosporia > Kineosporia corallincola. Next base: position 672,592 of record NZ_JAHBAY010000001.1, read on the forward strand.
GAGCGCGGCGGCGTCGGTACCTGTTGCCGCCACCGCGGCCAGGTCGTAGCCCGGGGCGGTCGACATCGAGTTGCTGTCCAGGCGAGTGCCGCCGGCCTCGATCTGGACGGTGGACAGCAGGTACTCGTCCTCGGTGACCGGCCCGGCCCAGAAGCCGTCGCCGATCTTCGGCACGGCCTCGTACCGGTCGGTGATCTTCTCGGCGCCGTTCTCCACCGCGAACGTCCGGCCGGAGGTGATCCGCACCTGGTCGGCCTGCGGGGCGACGACGAGCACGACGGCCTGGTCAAGGTTCGAGCTCCGGTCGGTGGCCGAGGAGGGGGAGACGAACAGGGTGTAAGGGTCGTGGGGCACCTGGCCCGGCCCCTCCGGAAGGCCCTGGTACGAGACCACGTCCAGGTCGGTGGCAGCGGCCCCGGCCCGGCCGAGCAGGAAGCTCCGGTCCCAGTAGGTGCGGCCCTTCTTCTGCCAGCTGAACAGCACCATCGCGTAGCGGGCCCGGCCGTCGACGTCACCCGCCGCCACCACCCGCACGTCGTCGGCCGCGATCGCCGGCTCGTCCGGGTCGTGCCAGTCGTCGTTGCCGCTGAACTCCTCGCGCAGGTCGCCGAGCCAGGCGTCGTCGCCGGCCAGAGACCCGACGGTGCGCTCCGGGTAGCCGGCCTCCTCGGGAGTGCTCGGTTCCTTCGTCGCGGTGGCGGTCACCTGCGGCGTGGCCGGGGTGCCCTGCTGGTCGGCCCGGTCGATGGCACCGCCGGCCAGCACCTCCACGCCGATCACCACCGCGGCCACCGCCCCGGCCAGCGCCACCCCGCCGTACCGGGTCACCCGGGAGCGCCGGATCGCCGTCTCCACCCGGGGGAACGGCCGGCTCCCCGCCGTCCCGGTCTCGGCCAGCCGCCGCATCCGCTGCACCAGCTCGTCGGGAAGGCCCTGCTCATCGGTCTGTCCGGTCTTCATCAGCGGGCTCCTTCCGAGTGCCGGCCGGGGGCCGGGGACTGCGGGTCGGTGATCGTCATGGCGGTACGCAGCTTGGCCACGCCCCGGCTGGCGGCGCTCTTCACGGTGCCCGCCGAGCGGCCGAGCAACTGCGCGGTCTCGGCCTCGGACCGGTCCTCCAGGTAGCGCAGCACCACCACGGCACGCATCAGCGGAGGCAGCGAGCGCAGGGCCGCGATCAGCTGGTCGTCGACCGGCTCCTCCGACTCCAGGCGCACGCTCGGGGCGGGCGCGGAATCCAGCGGCACCTCACGGATGCGCCGCTTGCGGCGCCACGACAGGGCCGCGTTCACCACGGCTCTGCGCACGTACGGCTCCGGGTTGTCGTCACCCAGCCGGTGCCAGCGCCGGTGCACGCTGGTCAGGGCCTCCTGCACGCAGTCCTCGGCGATGCCGCGGTCCACGGTGATCAGGTAGGCGCTCTGCACCAGGGCGGGCCAGCGAGCGGTGACGAACTGCCGGAACGCGGCTTCCTCGTCGTCCATGAACGGTTCCTTCCCCCACAGCCAGGGTGGCCTCTCTCGGGGGACTACACGCGTCCATGCTTCTTCGGGGTTGCTCGAGTCACCGGCGAACGTGGTTACAGCTTGCGCAACCGGATCCGCCGGGTCGCGTGGTCCGCACCCTTGGTCAGGACCAGGGTGGCCCGCCCGCGGGTCGGCAGCACGTTCTCGACCAGGTTCTTCTCGTTGATGTCGTGCCAGATCCGCTCGGCCGTGGCCACCGCCTCGTCGTCGGTGAGGGCGGCGTAACGGTGGAAGTACGACTCGGGGTGGGTGAACGCGGTCTCCCGCAGCCGCAGGAACCGGTTCACGTACCACTTGCGCACCTGGTCGGTGTGCGCGTCCACGTAGATCGAGAAGTCGAAGAAGTCGCTGACCGCCACGCCCTGCCGCCCGTCGGCGCGCACCCGGGCCGGTTGCAGCACGTTCAGGCCCTCGACGATCAGCACGTCGGGCCGCCGCACCACGACCTCCTCGCCGGGCACGATGTCGTAGGTCAGGTGCGAGTAGACCGGCGCCTTCACCTCGGCCTTGCCGGACTTCACGTCGGTGACGAAGCGCAGCAGCCGGCGCACGTCGTACGACTCCGGAAAACCCTTGCGGCCCATCAGCCCGAGCCGGTCCAGCTCGGCGTTCGGGCGCAGGAAGCCGTCGGTGGTGACCAGTTCCACCCGTGGGGTGCTGGGCCAGCGGCTGAGCAGTTCACGCAGGATGCGGGCGGTGGTGGACTTGCCCACGGCCACCGAGCCGGCGATGCCGATGACGAACGGGGTGCGGGCCGGGGTCTCCTGGAGGAACGTGGAGGTGGCCTGGTGCAGCTGGGCGGTGCCGGCCACGTAGAGGTTCAGCAGCCGGCTCATCGGCAGGTACACCTCCTCGACCTCGCGCAGGTCGAGCGGGTCGCCGAGGCCGCGCAACCGGGCGACGTCATCGGCGGTCAGCGTCATCGGGGTGTTCGCCCGCAGCGCTCGCCAGCCCTCCCGGTCCAGCTCCACGTAGGGGGTGCGGGTGCCGGTGACCCGCTCGTCGGGACGGGTCGTGGCGGCACCGGTGCCCTCGTGGCGTTCCGGTGCGCTCAAGGGGTGCAGGCGCCTGGGCACGGGAGACATTCTGCCCGGACGGGGAGTGCGGACGTCCCCCGGGCACCGTGACGGATGCAACGCTTTACCCAGTGTTACCGGGCGATGGCCAGTCGGGGGAACGGAGGACGTTCGGCGAGGGCACCCCCTCGGGGCCGACTAGGCTCAGCCACCATGTGCGGAATCGTGGGCTACACGACGGATCCTGCCGCTTCGAACACCGGAGCGCTCGACGTCGTGCTGGAAGGTCTGCGGCGGCTCGAGTACCGGGGCTACGACTCCGCCGGGGTCGCCCTTCAGGTCGGTACGGGCGGCCAATTGTGGACGGCGAAGAGGTCGGGCAAGCTCGCCCGTCTGGAAGAGGCTCTGGCGGCCGCGTCGCCGCCGGTCTCCGGGACGGGCATCGGGCACACCCGCTGGGCCACCCACGGCGGGCCGACCGACGAGAACGCGCACCCGCACCTCGGCGGCAACGGCCGGGTGGCCGTGATCCACAACGGCATCATCGAGAACTTCGCGGTGCTGAAGAACGAGCTGCTGGCCGACGGCGTGGAGTTCCTCAGCCAGACCGACACCGAGGTCGCGGCGCACCTGCTGAACGCGGCCTACGAGACGGCCGGCGACCTGACCGAGGCCATGCGCCTGGTGGCGAACCGGCTGGAGGGTGCCTTCACCCTGCTCGCCGTGCACGCCGACGTGCCGGACACGGTGGTCGGGGCGCGCCGCAACTCCCCGCTGGTGGTCGGGGTCGGCGACGGCGCGAACTATCTGGGCTCGGACGTCGCGGCCTTCATCGGCTACACCCGGGACGCGATCGAGCTCGGCCAGGACCAGATCGCGACGATCACGCCGCGCACCGTCGGCATCATCGACTTCGACGGAAACCCGGTCGAGGGCAAGAAGTTCCACGTGGACTGGGACGCCGCGGCGGCCGAGAAGGGCGGGCACCCGTCGTTCATGGCCAAGGAGATCATGGACCAGCCGCAGGCGGTGGCCGACACCCTGCTCGGCCGGTACGACGCCGACGGCAACCTGGTGCTCGACGAGCTGCGCATCGACGAGTCCGCCCTGCGCTCCGTGGACAAGATCGTGGTGCTGGCCTGCGGCACCTCGTCGTACGCCGGGATGGTGGCGAAGTACGCCATCGAGCACTGGTGCCGCATCCCGGTCGAGGTCGAGCTGTCGCACGAGTTCCGCTACCGCGACCCGGTGGTGAACCCGCGCACGCTGGTGGTCGCGATCTCGCAGTCCGGCGAGACGATGGACACGATCATGGCGATCCGGCACGCCCGCGAGCAGGGCGCCAAGGTGGTCGCGATCTGCAACACCCACGGCTCCACCATCCCGCGTGAGTCCGACGCCGTGCTGTACACGCACGCCGGCCCGGAGATCGCCGTAGCCTCGACCAAGGCGTTCCTGGCCCAGATCACCGCCTGCTACCTGCTCGGTCTCTACCTGGCCCGGCTGCGCGGCAACAAGTTCCCGGACGAGATCCGCGAGATCCTCGGCCAGCTCCAGGCGATGCCCGACAAGATCCAGAAGGTGCTGGACGGCCTGGAGCAGGTGCGCACCATGGCCCGCTGGATGGCCGACACCCGCTCGGTGCTGTTCCTCGGCCGGCACGTCGGCTACCCGGTGGCGATGGAGGGCGCGCTCAAGCTCAAGGAGCTCGCCTACATCCACGCCGAGGGCTTCGCCGCCGGTGAGCTGAAGCACGGCCCGATCGCCCTGATCGAGCCCGGCCAGGCGGTGTTCGTGATCGTGCCCTCGCCGCGTGGCCGGGACTCGCTGCACTCCAAGGTGGTCTCCAACATCCAGGAGATCAATGCCCGGGGCGCCCGCACCATCGTGATCGCCGAGGAGGGCGACACCGACGTGGTGCCGTACGCCAGCGAGGTGATCTACGTCCCGCAGACCCCGACGCTGCTGGCCCCGCTGGTCACCGTCGTGCCGCTCCAGGTGTTCGCCTGCGAGCTCGCCACCGCCAAGGGCCTGGACGTCGATCAGCCGCGCAACCTGGCCAAATCGGTGACCGTGGAGTAGTACCGCTCGCCGGACGGCTGCACCGCGCGTGGAGGAAACGTGCGGTGCCCGTTCGGCCCAGTGACGTGCAGGTAGGGATGCCACCCGCCCGGCAGTTGCTTAGATGAGCGAATGACACGAGCGAACCCAAAGGCGGGACGCGGACCGGTTGCCTACCGCGTGGAAGACCTGCGCAAGGCCGAACAGGAAGTGATGGCCTCGTCGCCGGACGGGGCCCTGATGCAGCACGCCGCGGCGGGTCTGGCCGTCATCTGCGCCCGGGTCCTGCGCGAACGCACCGGTCGTGTCTCCGGCAGACGTGCCGTGCTCCTGGTCGGCCCGGGCGACAACGGTGGTGACGCGCTCTTCGCCGGCGCCCGCCTGGCCCGTCGCGGGGTCGCCGTCACCGCCCTGCTCACCTCCGAGAAGGCCCACGCCGCAGGCAGATCCGCGCTCGCCACGGCCGGTGGCCGGTGCGTCGAGGCCGGCCCGGACACCGCCGTGGAGGCCTGGACCCACCTGGAGGCCGCCGACCTGGTGGTCGACGGCCTGGTCGGGCTGGGCGGCCGCCCCGGTCTGCGGGAACCCGCCGCCGGGCTGGTCGAGCGGATCCCCGACCACGCCGCCGTGGTGGCCGTGGACCTGCCCAGCGGGGTGGACCCGGACACCGGCGCCACCGGCCCCTCACACGTCTGGGCCGATCTCACCGTCACCTTCGGGGCCGCCAAGGCCTGCCTGCTGCTGCCCCCGGCCAGCGCCGCGGCCGGCGACCTGGAGATCGTCGACATCGGCCTGGCCCCGCACCTGCCCCCCGAGCCACTGGTCGGCCGGCTGGCCGCACCGGACGTGGCCCGGCTGTGGCCGGTGCCGCCGCCGAGCGCCGACAAGTACCGGCGCGGCGTGCTCGGCGTGGTGGCCGGCTCGGCCGGCTACCCGGGCGCCGCCGTGCTGGCCGTGGCCGGCGCGCTGCGGACCGGCGTCGGGATGGTGCGCTACGTCGGCCCGGCCGACGCCACCGACGCGGTGCGCTCGGCCTGGCCGGAGATCGTGGCGGGCCAGGGCCGGGTGCAGGCCTGGCTGCTCGGCTCCGGGGTGGACCCGGAGGCCGACGACGAGCAGCCGCGGGCTGTCCGCGCCGCCCTCGACGAGGGGCACCCCTGCCTGGTGGACGCCGGTGCGCTCGGCCTGCTTCCGGCCGAACTGCGCTCGCACGCCTCGGTGCCGGACCGGTCGGACCGGTTGCTGCTCACCCCGCACGCCGGCGAACTGGCCCGGCTGCTGGGTGAACTCGGCGAGGACGTGCACCGCGAGGAGATCGAGACCCAGCCCTATCGGCACGCCCTGGCCGCGGCCCGGCTGACCGGTGCCACGGTGCTGCTGAAGGGCTCGACCACGCTGGTGGTGCGTCCCGACGGCCGGGCCCGCAGCCAGGCCGAGGCGCCCTCGTGGCTGGCCACGGCCGGGGCCGGGGACGTGCTCGCCGGGATCGCCGGGGCACTGCTGGCCGGTGGCCTGAGCCCGTTCGACGCGGGCAGCGTGGCCGCGTTCGTGCACGGTAAGGCCGCGGCGCGGGCGTCCGGTGGTGGGCCGATCGTGAGCCTGGACGTGGCCCAGGCGGTGCCGGCCACGGTGGCCAAGCTGCTCCAGCACTGAGACCAGCACCGAGACCAACACCGAGACCAGCACCGAGATCGGCCGCCGGGCGGCGGCCCGCTGCCCGGGCTGCGACAATCGCTGGTTATGAGCGTGTCGCCACCGGTCCCCCCGATCGAGCTGCCGGAGGGCCTGCCCTCGGCCGCCGTGATCGACCTGGACGCGATCGCGGCCAATGTCCGCGCGCTGCGGGGGCACGCCCCCGGCGCCGGGCTGATGGCCGTGGTCAAGGCCGATGCCTACGGTCACGGCCTGGTGCCCGCCGCCCGCGCGGCGCTGGCCGGGGGTGCGGCCTGGCTGGGCACCGCGCAGTTGTCCGAGGCCCTCGCGCTGCGGGCGGCCGGCCTCACCGCGCCCACCCTGTCGTGGCTCACCGTGCCCGGCGACCGCTACGCCGAGGCGATCCGGCAGGGCGTCGACATCGGGGTCAGCGCCGGCTGGGCGCTCGCCGAGATCGCGGCCGCGGCCCGCGAGGTGGGCGGCACGGCCCGGCTGCACCTGAAGGTCGACACCGGTCTCAACCGCAACGGCTGCACTCTGGCCGACTGGCCGCAGCTGCTCGAAGACGCGCTGAAACTCCAGGCGGACGGCCTGGTCTCGGTGGTCGGCGGGTTCTCGCACTTCGTCTCCGCCGACGAGCCGGCCGATCCGGTCAACGCCCGCCAGCTGGAGAACTTCGTCACCGCTCTCGACCTGGCCACCACCGCCGGGGCCCGGTTCGAGGTGCGGCACATCGCCAACTCGCCGGCCACGCTGAGCAACCCGGACGCGCACTTCGACCTGGTCCGGCCCGGCCTGTCGGTGTACGGCCTGAGCCCTTTCCCGGAACGCCCGCCGCACGAGTTCGGCCTGCGCCCGGCGATGACGCTGCTCGGCCGGGTGGCCAACGTGAAGCGGGTCGCGGCCGGGCAGGGCGTCTCGTACGGCCACACCTACGTCACGTCCACCGACACCGAGGTGGCCGTGGTGCCACTGGGTTACGGCGACGGCATTCCCCGGCACGCCAGCGGCACCGGGCCGGTGCAGCTGGGTGGGCGGCGGTTCCGGGTCTCCGGCCGGGTCTGCATGGACCAGGTGGTGGTCGACCTGGCCGACGGCGGCATCGGCCGGGTGGCCGCGGGTGACGTGGCGGTGCTGTTCGGCGGCGCCCCCGGCGAGCCCTCGGCACAGGACTGGGCGCAGGCCGCGGGCACGATCAACTACGAGATCGTCACCCGGCTCGGAGCCCGGGTGCCGCGGGTTCACACCGGGTCGGCGGGGCGGTAGGAGCAGGGCACCATGGACGGGAAACGGACCGGCAGGGCGGCCGGGGCGCCGGGTGGGAAAACCCCGGCCGGCGGCGGCAGATCGGCCAAACCCGGAGCGGCCGGCAAGTCGGCCGGCTCGGGGGCGACGGGCAGATCGGCCCGATCGGGGACGGCGGGTGGACCGGCCGGCTCAGGGGGGACGGGCAGAGCGGTCAGAGCGGGGACGACGCGAGCGGGCCGGGTTCCCCGCAGTCGTGTGCCGGAGCGGGTGACGATCGTGCGCCCCGACCCCTCCGGCGAGCGCGACAGCCTCTGGCGCCCGGACAAGACCGTGCTGGCGTTCGGCGTCGGACTGGCCGCCACCGGCATCGGAGCGGCGATCGGCCTGGCCGCCGAGCGCCTCGCCGTGACCCGTAACCTCACGGCCGGCAACCAGGACAGGCCGGGTGACAGGCGGGACGACAGGCCGGACGACGGGCCGGAACTCGGCTCGCTGCGCGGCAGTCCGCGCGTGGTGCTGAGCGACGGCGTACCCCTGCACGTCGAGGTGGACGAGGCCGATCCGGGCGCGGCGGCGGGCGGGCCGGAGCTCACCGTCGTCCTCACGCACGGCTATTCGCTGAGCCTGGACGCCTGGCACTACCAGCGCCTGGCGCTGCGCGGGCGCTACCGGCTCGTGCTCTGGGACCAGCGCGGGCACGGGAGCTCGGGCACCGGCGAGCCGGGCTCCTCGACGATCGACCAGATCGGCCGGGACCTGTCCGCGGTGATCGACGAGGTGGCCCCGCAGGGTCCGCTGGTGCTGCTCGGGCACTCGATGGGCGGCATGACCGTGATGGCCCTGGCCGACCGGCGTCCCGAGCTGTTCGCCGAGCGGGTGGTCGGCGTCGGCCTGTTCTGCACCAGCGCGGGTGGCCTGGGCGCGATCGACCTCGGCCTGTCCGGTCTGGGCCGGGCCCTGGTGTCGGTGGCCCCGGCGGCGGCCCGGGCCCTGGCCCGGCAGCCCAGGCTGGTGGCGCACGGCCGACGCATCGGCAGTGAGCTGGAAAGCCTTCTGGTGCGCCGCTACTCGTTCGCCTCGCCGGTGCCGCGCGAGCTGGTGCGGTTCTCCGCGCAGCTGATCGCGCAGACCCGGATGGAGGTGATCTCCGACTTCCTGCCCACCCTGAACGCGCACGACAAGCGGGTCGCCCTGGCCGTGCTGGAAGATCATCCGCTGCTGGTGATGGCGGGGGAGAACGACCTGCTGATCCCGCGGGCGCACAGCGACGAGATCGCCGCCGCGCTGCCCGGGGCCGAGTACGTGGTGGTGCGCGACGCGGGCCACCTGCTGCCCCTGGAGCACCCCCGGCTGGTGAACACCTACCTGCTGGAACTGCTCTCCGACGCGGACGAGACGGCGCGTAACCGGCGGTCGGGTCGTCGCCGGGGGTGGGGACGCCGTACCGTGACCCCCGTACGAGAGCAACGCCGTGAACCACGCCGTGCCGAGCGGGCAGACGAACGAGGAGGAAGTCACAGGTGAGTGGGGCGCACCGTGCCGACCGCGCCGGATCGGTCGACGAGCCGGCCGTGACCGTGACGTCCGACGTGCCCTCCGCGGCCGCGATGAGAGACCTGGGCGGCCTGATCGCCGCCCTGCTCAGACCGGGTGACCTGCTGGTCCTCACCGGCGACCTGGGCGCGGGCAAGACCACGATGACCCAGGGCATCGGCGAGGGTCTGCGGGTGCGCGGCGACATCACCAGCCCGACCTTCGTGATCGCCCGGGTGCATCCGTCGCTCGTCGACGGCCCGGCGCTGGTGCACGTCGATGCCTACCGGCTCGAGACCCTGTCCGAGGTGGACGATCTCGACCTGGACGCCGACCTGTCCGACTCGGTCACCGTGGTGGAGTGGGGCGAGGGGCTGGTCGAGGGGCTGGCCGCCGACCGGCTGGAGGTCCGGCTGGCCCGCCCGCGCGGCGCGTCCGGCCCCGACGACCCGGAGACCTCGGGCGACGAGCCGCGCACCGTCCGGCTGCGGGGCTACGGCCCGCGCTGGGCCGGTGTCGAACTGCCCTCCCTCTGAACCGATCCGACCGAGAGAACGACTGATGACCGACCTGCTCACCCTGGCCCTGGACACCGCGTCCGCCACGGTCTCGGTCGCCGTGCACGACGGCGACCGGGTGCTGGCCGAGCGCGCCGGCGAGCGCACCGGGAAACACGCCGAGCAGCTCACCCCGCTGATCGAGACGGTGCTCGCCGAGGCCGGGGCCACCCGGGCCGATCTCACCGGGATCGTCGCCGGGGTCGGGCCGGGCCCGTTCACCGGGCTGCGCGTCGGCGTGGTCACCGCCCGGGTGCTGGGCTACGCGCTCGACCTGGAGGTGACCGGCGTGTGCAGCCTCGACGCGGTCGCCCTGGGAGCCGTGAACGCCGGTGCCGAGGGCACTTTCGTGGCCGCCATGGACGCCCGCCGGCGCGAGGTCTACTGGGCCCGCTACGAGGTCACCGAGATCGGCGGCCGGCGGGTGCCGGTGCGTGCGGAGCTGCCCGACGTGGTGGCCCCGGCGGACCTCGACCTGGCCGGGCTGCGGGTGGCCGGACGTGGCGCCCTGCTCTATCCCGACCTGCTCGGTGAGCCGCTCGACGGCCCGCCCGATCCGCCGGCCGGGGCCCTCGCGACCCTCGCCCACCTCGACCAGCGGTTCGTGGTGGACGCCGAGCCGCTGTACCTGCGTCGCCCCGACGCCGAGGCGAACATCAGCCGGAAGCGCGTTCTGAAGTGAGCCTGCGGCTGCGGCCGATGCGCTGGTGGGACGTGGCCGCCCTGATGCCGCTGGAACGGGAGCTGTTCGGCGGCACGGCGTGGACCGAGGAGATGTTCTGGTCCGAGCTCGCCCATCCGGAGACCCGGCACTACCTGGTGGCGGAAACGGTGGACGACGAGGGGCCCGCGACGGTCCTTGGCTACGCCGGTCTGCTGGCGCCCGGCCCGGAGGCCGACGTGCAGACCGTGGCCGTGGCTCCCGCGGCGCAGGGCCAGGGGGTGGGCCGCCGGCTGCTCGACGCGCTGATCGGGGCCGCCCACGAGCGCCGTGCCACCAGCCTGCTGCTGGAGGTGCGGGCCGACAACGAACCGGCGATCGGGCTGTACGGCAGCCGGGGCTTCGAGCGGATCGCGATCCGCCGCCGGTACTACCCCGGCGACGTCGACGCCTGGGTCATGCGACTGCGCCCCCTGACGAGTGAATAGGCTGAGACCGTGAGCGATGAACCACTGGTGCTCGGGCTGGAGACCTCCTGCGACGAGACCGGGGTCGGTATCGTCCGCGGCGGCACGCTGCTGGCCGATGCGGTGGCCTCGTCGGTCGAGGAACACGCCCGGTTCGGCGGTGTGGTGCCCGAGGTCGCCAGCCGCGCCCATCTCGAGGCGATGGTGCCCACGCTGCGGCGGGCCTGTGCCGACGCCGGCGTCACCCTGAACGACCTGGAGGCGATCGCCGTCACCTCCGGGCCGGGCCTGTCCGGCGCGCTGATGGTGGGTGTGGCCGCGGCCAAGGCGCTGGCGCTGGCCCTGGGCAAACCGCTGTACGGCGTGAACCATCTGGCCGCGCACGTCGCCGTCGACATCCTGGAGCACGGCCCGCTGCCCGAGCCGGCCGTGGCCATGCTGGTCTCCGGCGGGCACTCCTCGCTGCTGTACGTGCCCGACGTCAGCTACGACGTGCAGCCGCTGGGCCGCACCATCGACGACGCCGCGGGCGAGGCCTTCGACAAGGTCGCCCGGCTGCTCGGCCTCGGGTTCCCCGGCGGCCCGCTGATCGACAGGGCCGCCCGCGAGGGTGACGCGGCCTCGATCCGCTTCCCGCGCGGCCTGTCCGCCGCCCACGACATGCGCGACCACCGCTTCGACTTCTCCTTCTCCGGGCTGAAGACCGCGGTGGCCCGCTGGGTGGAGCAGCGCGAGGCGAACGGCGAGAGGGTGCCGGTGAACGACGTGTCGGCGTCGTTCCAGGAGGCCGTGGTGGACGTGCTGACCCGCAAGGCGGTGCTGGCCTGCCAGGAGAACGGCGTGGAGCACCTGCTGATCGGCGGCGGCGTGGCGGCCAACTCGCGGCTTCGGGCGATGGCACAGGATCGGTGCGAGAAGGCGGGCATCACGCTGCGCGTGCCGCGACCCAAGCTGTGCACCGACAACGGTGCGATGGTGGCCGCGCTCGGTGCCCGCATGGTGCAGACCGGCCGGGTGCCGTCCGACCTCACGCTGCCAGCCGACAGCTCGATGCCGATCACCCTGGTACAAGCCTGAATTGAAGACGACGAGGAGCTGCGGCCGCGCTCCTCGTCGTCTTTCAGTTCTGCTTGTAGGGGCGCACCACGATCACCGACTGCCGCCCGGTCACCCGGGTGAGCACGATCGTGGCCTCGTGCGGCCCGGCGAGCCGCAACTGCTTGCGCAGCTGCTCGGGCTCGACCGCCGTGCCGCGCTTCTTGATGGTGAGCCGGCCGACGCCGCGGTCACGCAGGTAGGTACGCAGCGACTTGAGCTGGAAGCCGAACACGTCGTCGACGGCGTAAACCCGGGCCAGCGGCGTGTGTTCGATGCGGTCGGAGGTGATGTAGGCGATGGTCGGGTCGACCAGCCGGCCGCCGATCTGGTTGGCCACGGCGGCCACCAGGCCGGCCCGGATCACCGCGCCGTCCGGCTCGTAGAGGAACTGGCCCACCCGGCCCACCTCGGCGGGCACGGTGTCGGCCATCGAGCTGTCGTTGATCTCGGCCCCGCCGCCGGAGGAGTCGAGCACCAGCGCGCTGCGCCGGATGCCCTCGCGGCGCACCGTGCCGAACCACAGCCCGCACTCGACCACGTCGCCGTCGACCGAGACCCACTGCGCCTCGGTGTCGTCGGGGACCATGTGGTGCGGCACCCCGGGGGCGGTCTTCATGCCGACCGCGGGCAGCCGCCCGGCCAGCTCGCGCACGAACGACAGCGGCGGGTTGCCGGTGCGCGGGTCGAGCAGCCGCCGGCCCGAGGCCTCACGCCGGGCCGGGTCGAGGAACGCGCCGTCGAGCCCGTCGATGCGGGTGGTCATCGCGTCTTCGTGCCGCACCACGGCCTCCGGCCAGTGCCGCAGGTTGACCGTGGCGACGGCCGCGGTGACCTCGTCCTTCTCCACCGCCACGACCTCCCGGTCGAGAGTGGCCAGGGCCATCGAGTCGGCCCCGATGCCGCACCCCAGGTCGCCGACCCGCTGCACCCCGGCGGCGGCGAAACGCTGCGCGTGCCGGGCCGCGACCGGCAGCCGGGTGGCCTGTTCCAGGCCGGTGGGCGTGAACAGCATGCCCTCGGCGAACGGCCCGAACTTGGCTCTGGCGGCGGCTCTCAGCCGGGACTGGGTGAGAGCCGCGGCGACCAGGTCGCTCGGGTGCCCGTCACGCCGCAACTGCTCGCCGAGCGTCATCGCGGTGGATTCGTCGTACGTGGGCAGCGACTCCAGCAGGGCCCATCCGTCGGAGGTCAGCAGCGTCGCTATGCCGGTCAGATCCACCAGCGGATTCTTTCACGGCCGCGGCACCCGGCCGCGCGCCGCTCGATCTGCGGACTTTGGCACTCGGGTTGACCGAGTGCTAACCAGGGTTCTAGATTCGAGCCTGGCACTCTCCTCGTGAGATTGCCAGCACCACCCCCTCAGCAGGGCCCCGATCGGCACCCGCGACGACGATCGATGTCCGGCTGGGACCACAGTCCTTTGCACATTCATCGACGTTCCGAGAAGGGGAGGTCCGCAAAGTGTCGGTCTCCATCAAGCCGCTCGAGGACCGGATTGTCGTCAAGCCGCTGGACGCGGAGCAGACGACGGCCTCTGGCCTGGTCATCCCGGACACCGCCAAGGAGAAGCCCCAGGAGGGCGAGGTCCTGGCGGTCGGCCCCGGCCGTTTCGACGACGAGGGCGAGAAGCGGATTCCGCTCGACGTCAAGGTCGGCGACACGGTGCTCTACAGCAAGTACGGCGGCACCGAGGTCAAGTACTCGGGCGAGGAGTTCCTCATCCTCTCGGCCCGTGACGTGCTCGCGATCATCGAGAAGTGATCTGAGGGCCCGCTTCTGACGGGCCCGGTTTCGCGTACCCGCCCCGGTCTGCCCTCGTGGCGGCCGGGGCGTGTGCCGTTCTAGTACCCAAAAGCACACCTTCGTCCAAGGGACTGACAGTCGCATGGCAAAGACTCTGGAGTTCAACGACGACGCCCGGCGCTCGCTGGAGCGGGGCGTCGACGCGCTCGCCAACGCCGTCAAGGTGACGCTCGGCCCGCGCGGTCGCAACGTCGTCATCGACAAGAAGTGGGGCGCGCCCACCATCACCAACGACGGCGTGACCATCGCCAAGGAGGTGGAGCTGGACGACCCCTACGAGAACCTGGGCGCCCAGCTCGCCAAGGAGGTCGCGACCAAGACCAACGACGTCGCGGGTGACGGCACCACCACCGCGACCGTGCTGGCCCAGGCCCTGGTGAAGGAGGGTCTGCGGAACGTCGCCGCCGGCGCCGCCCCGTCCGGCCTGAAGCGGGGCATCGACGCCGCGGTGGACGCGGTCAGCACCAAGCTGCTCGAGACCGCCCGCGAGATCGAGGGCAAGGAAGAGATCGCCCACGTCGCCACCATCTCGGCGCAGGACTCGGTGGTCGGCACGCTGATCGCCGACGCGTTCGACAAGGTCGGCAAGGACGGCGTGATCACGGTCGAGGAGTCCTCCTCGGCCGGGACCGAGCTGGACTTCACCGAGGGCATGCAGTTCGACAAGGGTTACCTGTCGCCCTACTTCGTCACCGACCCGGAGCGGATGGAGGCTGTCCTGGAGGACGCCTACATCCTGATCCACCAGAACAAGATCTCCTCCATCTCCGAGCTGCTGCCGCTGCTGGAGAAGGTCGTCCAGACCGGCAAGCCGCTGGCGATCATCGCCGAGGACGTCGACGGCGAGGCTCTGTCCACGCTGGTCGTGAACAAGATCAAGGGCACGTTCGCCGCCGCCGCGGTGAAGGCCCCGGGCTTCGGCGACCGCCGCAAGGCCACGCTCCAGGACATCGCCACCCTCACCGGTGGCCAGGTGGTCAGCCCGGAGATCGGCCTGAAGCTGGACCAGGTCGGCCTGGAGGAGCTGGGCCGCGCCCGTCGCGTCGTCATCACCAAGGACGACACGACGATCATCGAGGGTGCCGGCGAGCGTGACGAGGTCGAGGGCCGGATCGCGCAGATCCGCGCCGAGATCGAGCGCACCGACTCGGACTGGGACCGGGAGAAGCTCCAGGAGCGCCTGGCCAAGCTGGCCGGCGGCGTCTGCGTCATCCGCGTCGGTGCGCACACCGAGGTGGAGCTCAAGGAGAAGAAGCACCGGATCGAGGACGCCGTCTCGGCCACCCGCGCCGCGATCGAGGAGGGCATCGTCTCCGGCGGTGGCTCGGCCCTGGTCCACGCCGTCTCGGTGCTCGACGACAGCCTCGGCCTGACCGGCGACGAGGCGACCGGTGTCGCCATCGTGAAGCGCTCGGCCGCCGAGCCGCTGCGCTGGATCGCCGAGAACGCCGGCCTCGAGGGCTACGTCGTGGTCGACAAGGTGCGCAACGGTGGGGTCGGTACCGGCTTCGACGCCGCCGCCCAGGAGTACGGCGACCTGATCGCCAAGGGCATCATCGACCCGGTCAAGGTCACCCGCTCGGCCCTGCGCAACGCCGCCTCCATCGCGTCGATGGTGCTCACCACCGACACCCTGGTCGTCGACAAGCCGGAGCCGGTCGAGGAGCCCGCGGCCGGTCACGGCCACGGCCACGGTCACTGATCAGCCACTGATCAGTTCCTGACCGGAGACCGACCGGACGGCACCGAGGCCCGGCCCCTGTGAAGGGGCCGGGCCTCTCGCTCTGCGCCCGGGTGTTTCAGCTGGCGAAGCTGTCGGCCAGTTCGGGCTCGCGTCCGGTGAGGTAGAAGGTCTCCCGTTCGTCCTCGGTCAGGCCGCCCCACACACCGTAGGGCTCACGCACCTGGAGGGCGTGCTCGCGGCACTGCTCCATCACGGGGCAGCGGGCGCAGACCGACTTGGCCGCGACGTCGCGCTGGCGACGGGCCGGGCCACGCTCGCCCTCGGGGTGGAAGAAGACCCGCGGATCCGCGGTGCGGCAGGCCCCGTCGAGCTGCCATTCCCACAGGTCGGCAACGGGCCCGGGAAGACGAGAGATCTCAGCCATCATGGACACACCATTCCGATTAGAAGTGCTGACCTCTCGGCTTCGAGGGGCCTCGTGGTCACGCGTTCAGGTGGACTTCACCGAGTGCCCGGCCGGTTGCCGGTAGCACTGGCACATCTAGGCGTATCGGCCGGTTCGAGGCGCGCTTGAAGCGAAGGTGAACTACCTTTGAAGCGGTTGCCATAGCAGTCACAACGCTTCGGCGGTTGTTCAAGTAGCATCGTTTCACCGCTGGTTCGACTCGGGCGGCACGAGGGGGCGTTGTGGGTTAGTGTCTGTTTCTCTAGTGCCAGGGGGCGGGTGAAGTGTCAGAAACGTCTCGGCAGGCCGGGACCGGAGCTGAAGAGCCCGTCGAAGGTCCGATCGAGTTGACGGAGGCGAGTTCGACGCCGCCCTCGCCGACTTTGACAGTGGCAGCCGTGGCCAGGCGTCTCGGTGTCGCTCCTCCGACGTTGCGTACCTGGGACCGCCGTTACGGCCTCGGCCCCTCCGCTCACACCGCGGGCGCCCACCGGCGCTACTCGCCGGCCGACGTGGCCCGGCTGATGGTCATGCGCCGGCTCACGCTGGAGGGCGTGGCGCCCAGCGACGCCGCCAAGATCGCGCTCGCCACCGCCCTGACCGACGAGGGCCGCCCGGTCCAGCCGGCCGAGGAGCCCTCTCCGGACGACAGTTACGACGCCTCCGGTTTCGGCCCGCCGCTCGGCGGCGTGCTGGAGAACCCGCGCCGCCCGGACCCGTCGCCACGGCCGTTCATCAGCGACGAGCCCCGTTACCTCGACGAGGTCGACCTCGACCCCGAGGCGAAAAAGCCCACGCGCCCGGCAGACACGAACCTGGACGAGGTGGAGCTGGCCGGTGCCTACGGGCGCCATGAGCCGACCGCCTGGTCGGCGCGCGGCCGCATCTCCCGGGGCGAGGAACCGCATCCGGACGACCTCGACCTCGACGCCTACGACGACTTCGGCCGCCAGCAGGACGACGACTGGCCGGGCATGCTCCGCTCGGTCGAGACCGATCTGAGCACCTCCTCCGGCGGCGGCCGCATCATGGCGCTGCCCGACGGCACGCCGCAGAGCCGTGGCCTGGCCCGTGCCGCGATGGCGCTGGACTCCTACGAGACCAGCCGCATCCTGCGGGAGAGCGTGCGCCGGCAGGGCGTGGTGCCGACCTGGAACACGATGATCATGCCGGTGCTGCGCGCGCTCGGCGAGCGGGTGCGCATCTCCGGTGAGGGCATCGACGTCGAGCACGCCTTCTCCGAGGTGATCCTCGGGGTGTTCCGCAACATCGCGATGAACGTGCGGATCACCCGCAACTCGCCGATGGTGCTGCTCGCCTGTGCCGACTCGGACTATCACTCGATGCCGCTGCACGCGCTCGCCGCCGCCCTGGCCGAGCACGAGGTGCCCACTCGCATGCTGGGTTCCGGCCTGCCGCCGCACGCCCTGGCGTCGTCGGTGCGCCGCACCGGCCCGTCGGTCATCGTGCTCTTCGCCCGCATGCCCGGTGCCGACGCCGGTGACGCGCAGGTGCTGCGCCGTCAGCGGCCCGCACCCACCGTGGTCCTGGCCGGGCCCGGCTGGCGGCCCGACACGATCCCGGCCAGCGCCCGCACGGCCGGGTCGCTGCTCGAGGCGATCGACGAGGTTCTGCGCGCCCTGAACGCCTGAGCGCGCTCCTCGTCGTCCCCCGGTTGTGGGTTCGGGGAGCCGCAACACGCACCCGGGTGGCATCCCGCCGGCGACCGGTGAGCCACCCGGGCTCAAGTCCCCGATGCCGGTGTCGAAACCTTGGACCAGGGACATCTTCCATGGATGGGGGATGCCAAGGCTTCGTGAGGTGTATCTGTGGCGACGGTTCTGGTGTGCGATGACTCTGCCCTGGTCAGAGAGACCTTGCACAGGGCACTGTCCTCCGTTCCCGGCATCACCCGCGTCGTGGACGCGTCCTCGGGTGAAGAGGCGCTGGCACGATGGCCGGTCGAGAGACCGTCGCTGGTGCTGATGGACGTCCGGATGCCCGGGATCGGCGGGGTGGAGGCGGCGCGTCGACTGCTGTCCCGCCATCCGGAGGCGATCGTGGTTATGGTGACCATGGCTGAGGACGCCGACGGCGTGGCTCGGTCGGTGGCCGGGGGTGCCCGCGGCTACTTGGTCAAGGACGCTTCGCGGGAGGAGGTGGCGGCAACGGTGGTCTACGCCCTGAGCGACGGTCTGGCCCGGCGAACGGTCCCGGCCCCGCGCAGCAACGACGCGAATGTCTCCGCCCCGCCCCTCACCGAGCGTGAGATGCAGGTGCTCACCGGAATGAGCCGTGGTCGCAGCAATGCCGAGATCGGCAAGGAGCTGTACCTCTCCGAGGACACGGTGAAGACCCATGCCCGCAGGCTTTTTCGCAAGATGGGCGCGGCCGATCGCGCCCAGGCGGTTGCGGTGGGGTTCCGCTGGGGCCTGATACGGTGAAGTAATGGCCGTCCGGGGCGGCAAGAAGAGTGCCGTAGGTGTAACGCCGAGGCCTCCTGCCGCGATGTCTCAACCGGACGACACAGAGGACTTCCAGGAGCTGTCGTCCCGCGCCGTCCAGGGTGACGACGCGGCCACCGAACGATTGCTCAAACTCGTTCATCGCATGGTCCGGCGTTACTGCCGGGCCAGGCTCTCCCGCATGCCCGGGGGAGAGCACACGGCGGACGATGTTGCGCAGGAGGTTTGCATCGCTGTGCTGTCAGCCCTGAGTCGTTACCGGGACGAGGGACGCCCGTTCGAGGCGTTCGTGTACCGGATCGCGGCGAACAAGGTTGCTGATGCCCAGCGTGCCTTCTACCGCGCTGCCGTCCCGGTGGCGGAGGTCCCGGAGACCCCGGAGACCGCCGCCGGCCCGGAGGAACTGGCCGAGCGGGCCGGTGACGCGCAACAGGTCCGTGAGCTCCTCGCCCGTCTGCCCGACCAACTGCGCGAGCTGCTCGTTCTGCGCGTGGCGGTGGGCATGTCGGCGGAGGAGACCGGCCGGGCGCTGGGGATGACCGCGGGGGCGGTCCGGGTGGCCCAGCACCGTGCGATGCAACGCCTACGGAGCATGATCGACGTTCCCGCGACGGAGACGGCATGAGTACGACGCCCCCGCCCCCGAAGGACGACGCCGGCGAGCCGCCCACGGCCGACCTCTCCGAGCTGGCCGCCACCGATGCGCTGCTCGACCGGCTGGCCGCCCGCCGGGCCACCGACGACGACCTGCTCGACCCCACGGCCTTCGCCCTGAGCTCGCTGCTCACCGAGATCGACGTCGAGGCCGGGGCCGACTCCGCCACCGCGCGCCTGGTCGAGGTGCTGGCGGGCCGTCCGCTCTACCTCGACGGCCCCACGGTGCCCGCCGCCGGCGAGGTTCCGGCCGCCGGTGAGGAGCTCATCGACCTCACCTCGGACCCGGACGCCGCCGGGGCCAAGGCGCAGGAGAAACCCGTGGCGGCCGCCGAGGAGACCCCCGGTGTGGCCGCCGCCGTCCCGATCACCGCGGCCCGCAGCAAGCGGTGGCAGGTGGCGGCATCCAAGATCTCCGCCCCCGTGGCAGCCGCGTCGATCGCGGTCATGGTGGTGCTGGGCGGCGGCCTGAGCGCGGCCGTGACCGGCGACCCGATGGCGCCGATCAACAGCGTCGGCAAGGTGGTCGCCAAGCTGCCCGGCGTCGATTCCTCCGGTCAGCACCTGAAAGACGCGCAGAAAGAGCTCGAGCTCGCGCAGAGCCTGATGCGGTCCGACCCGGACTCCGCCCGCCAGCACCTGGCGAAGGCCCAGGAGATGCTGGCCGACCTGCCCGACGACAAGACGGGCGACCTGATCACCCAGGCGCAGATCCTGGCCGACGCGCTCCCGGTCACCGACCCGGCCGATCCCGACGCCACGCCGGTGCTCGCCACGAGCACCCCGGGCGACGGCCCGACCAGCGACGTGCCCGCCACCGGCGTCCCGGCCAGCAGCACCGCCACCGACAACCCGTCCACGCCGGTCACCAGCACCGACGGCGGCGCCACCACGGCACCGGACAGCACCACCACGCCGGACCACACCGTCAGCACCGGGCCGACCACGAGCACGACCACGAGCATCCCGGCCGACACCGGCACCAGCACGGTCTCCACGCCCGACCAGACCACCAGCACCGGCTCCACGGCGGCCTCGTCACAGGCCAGCCCGGCCGACTCCGCCTCGGGCGAATGAGTTGTCGTCGGGACGCGTGTCAAGAGCACCCTCCGATCGTGACTAGCATGAGTGCACGGACGACGACGAGCGCCAGAGTCTTTCGCCGTTCGTGAACCCCGCTGACGAACCGCGACGCGGAAGGCTTTTCTGGTGAGCGTGAACCCCAACGACGAGATCCCGGCGATGCCGCTCGGACTCACCTACGACGACGTCCTGCTCCTGCCGGGTGAGAGCGACGTGATCCCCAGCTCGGCCGACACCCGCTCGAAGGTGAGCCGCCGGGTCGAGGTCGCGATCCCGCTGATGTCCGCTGCCATGGACACCGTCACCGAGGCCCGGATGGCGATCGCGATGGCCCGCCAGGGCGGCCTCGGCGTGCTCCACCGCAACCTCTCGATCGAGGACCAGGCCCAGCAGGTCGACCTGGTCAAGCGGTCCGAGGCCGGCATGGTCACCCACCCGGTCACCACCACGCAGGACGCCACGCTCGGCGAGGTGGACGCGATGTGCGGCCGCTACCGGGTGTCCGGCCTGCCGGTGGTCGACGACGCCGGCAAGCTCGTCGGCATCATCACCAACCGCGACATGCGGTTCGAGTCCGACCCGGGCCGCCGGGTGGGCGACGTGATGACCCGGATGCCGCTGATCACCGGCCCGGTCGGGATCAGCCCCGACGACGCGATGGCGCTGCTCTCGAAGAACAAGATCGAGAAGCTGCCCCTGGTCGACGGTTCCGGTCGGCTCGCGGGCCTGATCACGGTGAAGGACTACACCAAGAGGGAGCAGTTCCCGCTCGCCACCAAGGACGACGCGGGTCGTCTGCGGGTCGGCGCGGCGATCGGCTTCTTCGACGACGCCTGGAAGCGCGGCATGGCGCTGATCGAGGCCGGGGTGGACGTGCTGATCGTCGACACCGCCCACGGTCACTCGCACGGTGTGGCCGACATGATCGCCCGGCTGAAGAAAGACAGCGCCGCGGCGCACGTCGACATCATCGGCGGCAACGTGGCCACCCGGGCCGGGGCCCAGGCCCTGATCGACGCCGGTGCCGACGGCGTGAAGGTCGGTGTCGGGCCGGGTTCCATCTGCACCACCCGGGTCGTGGCCGGTGTCGGCGTGCCGCAGGTCACCGCGATCATGGGGGCCGCACAGGCGTGCAAGGCCGCCGGCGTTCCGGTGATCGGTGACGGCGGGCTCCAGTACTCCGGCGACATCGCCAAGGCCATCGTGGCCGGCGCCGACACGGTGATGCTCGGCTCGCTGCTGGCCGGTTGCGAGGAGAGCCCGGGCGACCTGGTCTTCATCAACGGCAAGCAGTTCAAGTCGTACCGCGGCATGGGCTCGCTGGGCGCCGCGCAGTCCCGGGGCAAGGCCAAGTCCTACTCCAAGGACCGCTACTTCCAGGGCGACGTCTCCGACGACAAGTTCGTGCCCGAGGGCATCGAGGGCCAGGTGCCCTACCGAGGTCCGCTCGGTGCCGTCGCCTACCAGCTCATCGGTGGTCTGCGGCAGTCGATGTTCTACGTCGGCGCGGCCACCGTGCCCGAGCTGAAGTCCAAGGGGCAGTTCGTCCGGATCACGTCGGCCGGGCTCAAGGAGAGCCACCCGCACGACATCCAGATGACGGTCGAGGCGCCCAACTACAGCAGCCGCTGACGATCTTCGAATCAGGGACGACGAAGAGCCCGCGCGCCCTTCGTCGTCCCTGATCTGTAACCTGGCGTTTGTGACTGAGATCGAGATCGGCCGGGGCAAGCGGGGCCGGCGCGCCTACACGTTCGACGATGTCGCGATCGTCCCCAGCCGGCGGACGCGCGACCCCGAAGAGGTGTCGACGCACTGGCAGATCGACGCCTACCGGTTCGAGCTGCCGATCGTCGCGGCTCCGATGGACTCCGTGATGTCCCCGGCCACCGCGGTGGCCATGGGCAACCACGGCGGCCTGGGGGTTCTCGACCTCGAGGGCCTGTGGACCCGCTACGAAGACCCGGCACCGCTGCTGGCCGAGATCGCCGGCCTGGAGCCCGCCGTCGCCACCCGGCGCATGCAGGAGCTGTACGCCGAGGAGATCAAGCCGGAGCTGATCGTCGAGCGGATCCGCGAGATCCGCGAGGGCGGTGTCACGGTCGCGGCGGCGCTCACCCCCCAGCGCACCCAGGAGTTCTGGAAGACGGTCGTGGACGCCGGGGTCGACCTGTTCGTCATCCGCGGCACCACGGTCTCCGCCGAGCACGTGTCCGGCCGGGCCGAGCCGCTCAACCTCAAGCGCTTCATCTACGAGCTCGACGTGCCGGTCGTCGTGGGTGGCTGCGCCACCTACACGGCGGCCCTGCACCTGATGCGGACCGGTGCCGCCGGCGTGCTCGTCGGTTTCGGTGGCGGCGCCACCCACACCACCCGCGACACGCTCGGCATTCACGCCCCGATGGCCACCGCGGTGGCCGACGTGGCGGCGGCCCGGCGCGACTACATGGACGAGTCCGGCGGCCGCTACGTGCACGTCATCGCCGACGGCGGGATGGGCCGTTCCGGTGAGATCGTGAAGGCCATCGCCTGCGGTGCCGACGCGGTCATGCTGGGTGCGGCGCTGGCCCGGGCCTCCGACGCCCCGGGCCGTGGCTACCACTGGGGTCCCGAGGCCCACCACCCGTCGGTGCCGCGCGGCACCCGGGCCCAGGTCGGCACGGTCGGCACCCTGGAGGAGATCCTCTACGGTCCGGGCCGGGTGGCCGACGGCACCACCAACCTGGTGGGCGCGCTGCGCCGGTCGATGGCCACCACCGGCTACTCCGACCTCAAGGAGTTCCAGCGGGTCGAGGTCGTGGTCTCCCCGTACCAGCCCAGCTGATCCTCCTTCCGCCGGAGGGCCCGGCGGCGGTGGGGACATGCCGTTCACATCGTCGTCGGGCAAGCTGGACCCGGTGCGCACCTGATCCTGGTCGCGCCGGGAAGGACTGATCCGTGGCCGTCATGGCATGTCGCCCGCGCCCGTGCGGCTGCCCGTCGCCGGGGGCCGCCCCGTGGTGAGAGCACGACACCTGCGCGGGCCCAACGGGGTGATCGACCGGCACGGCGGGCCGGCCGTGTACCGGTGCGTGGTGTCGGCGCCGGGCCTGCGCCGGCGGGCCCATCTCTGGTCGGTCGATCTGGACGACCTGCCCCGGATTCCGGGGTTCCTGGCCGGTTTCCGGCCGTCCGACCATCTCGGCGGCCCGGTGCCGCGGGCCGGGCTGGAGCACTACCTGAGCGGCCGGGGAATCGACCTGGACGGCGGGCGGGTGCGGATGCTGAGTCCGGTCCGCGTGTTCGGGCGGGGGACCGGCCTGCCGTCGGTGTACTGGTGCCACGATCGGTCAGGCGACCTGGTCTGTGTGGTGGCCGAGCTGCCGGAGGCGTCCGGCGCATCCGCCGGGTCCGGCGAAAAATACTGTCACCTGGCTCATGTCGAGGATCCCGGGTGGGACCGTGACGAAAGCGCCTGCTGCACGGTGACTTCCTGGCCCGATCTGCGGGGACCGCTCGATCTCACCCTCACGCTGCACCGGGCCGGGCAGGTCCCGCTCGCGACTTCGATGGTGGGGCGCGGGTATCCGGTGAACACGAGGACGATCGTGCGGCTCTTCCCGGGGCTGGTGACGACTTCGTGCCTGGCCGCGCTCCGCGGCCGGTGGCACGGCCTCAGGGCGCGGGCCCGGGAGCTCCGGCTGCTGCCCCGGGTGGCTCAGGCCCGGCGGTGAGCCGGGGATGTCCTGTGGAATGAGGGGTTTCTCCACAGGGGCCGGTGGTCCGGGCGGGTGGGGGGAGTTGCGGACCTAGGGTGTCGGCATGGGGAGCAGAGATCGCAGGCGGGCCGGGGTCCGGCTGCCGCCGGGCATCACGAACGCCGACGTCGCACCGGCGCAGATGCTCGAAGTGCTGATGCAGGCGGCCATGTCGGCGCTGGCTGCGGGTGACCGGACGGCCCTCGAACCGGTGTCGACCGCCCTGGTGGAGCGTCCTGATCTGGGGGGCTGGCGGGCCTTCGTGGCGCGGGAACTCGCCGTGCGGCTGCCGTTCGCCATCGAGCAGGCCTGGTCCCGGGGGTGGGAACCGGCCGACGTGGTGCGTTACGCGGCGCGCAGGCTGGGGCCCGGCAGCGGGGTGCTGGCCGCCGAGGCCGTCACCGGGCAACTGACCGGGTATGCCACGGTGACGGTGGATCCGCGCTGGCGCGAGCAGCTGGCCGAGTTCGAGGTGGTGCCCTGGTGGCCCGCGGACAGCACGGTGGTGCAGGCGCGCCTGCACCGTGACGGCTGGGTGGACTTCGCGCCGCAACTGCTGGAGCTGGTGGCTTTTCTGCTGGTGCTGCCGGGCCTGGAACGGATCGGCCCGCCGCCGGGGGAGTACCGCCCGGCGCCCGGTGAGACGGCTGAACCGGTGACGGGGCCGCCGCGGCACGTCGACGAGCGGGTGCTGAGCCGCATCCGCGCCCTGCTGGCCAAGGCCGAGGCCACCTCGTCGGAGGCCGAGGCGGAGGCGTTCACCGCGGGCGCCCAGGAGCGCATGGCCCGGCACAGCATCGACATGGCGATGGTGCGGGCCTCGGGCAGGGATGACGGCGGTACCGGTGGCGAGCGCCCGGCCACCCGCCGGGTGTGGATCGACCCGCCCTACGAACAGTCGAAAACTGTTCTGCTGAATGCTGTCGCCTCGGCCAACCGGTGCCGTTCGGTGTGGACCAAGAACATCGGGTTCTGCACGGTGATCGGTTTCGGGGCCGACCTGGACGCGGTCGAGGCGCTGTTCACCTCCCTGCTGGTGCAGGCCACCACGGCGATGACCCGGGCCGGGCGGATCGAGCAGGCCGGGGGCCGGGCGCGCAGCAAGACGTTCCGGCAGTCGTTCCTGGCCGCCTACGCCCTGCGCATCGGCGAGCGACTGGCCACCATCACGCACGAGCAGACCGAGGCCGCGCGCACCGAGCTCGGCGACGACCGGCTGCTGCCGGTCCTGGCCAGTCGGCAGCACGACGTGGAGGAACGATTCGCGGAGCTGTTCCCCAGCGTCACCCGGGGCCGCAGCATCCGGGTGGGCGACCAGATGGGGTGGGCCAGCGGCCGGGGCGCCGCCGACCAGGCCACGCTGAACGCGTCGTCGGCGGTGAGGCCCTGAGCACTCTCAGGCCCTGAGCACTCTCATCCGAAGGTCGCACGGGCCGGGGCGGGTGATCCGACGCCGGGCGGACGAATCCGGGCAGACAACTCCATAGCGTGGGCGCATGACCAGAACCGTCGTCGCCCCGATCCGCGTGGTCGTCCCCGCCGTGATCGGCACTGTGCTCCTCGTGCTCGGCAGTCGCTGGCTGATCGGCGACAGCCTGGTGCTGTTCCCTCAGGTGAGGCAGACGTCCTGCCAGGACGGGCTGTGCGTGGAGCGGGTGCGCTATCCCGACCTCCTGCTGGTGCCGGGGCGCAGTGAGGTGCAGGTGCGGCACGAGGGCGAGAACGACGGCCGCCGCTACGTGCAGGGCGATCCCTTCGACGCCGCCCCGGAAGAGGTCATCGTCACCTGGAGCGACGGCGGGGTCAGCCTCGCCGGACCGTCCGCCACTCTGACCTGGGACGCGGACGTGCTGGCCCGGCTCGATGACTGAGCCGGGCTCGATGACCGGGCCCGGCTCGATGACCGGGTCCGGCTCGATGGCCGGAAACAGGCGGTGCGGCCGGGGCTCACGGGCTCGCCGGATGCGGAGCACATGATCACGGCAGGCGAAGGGTGACCCCAGCTGCCAGGGCCGTGGCCATCTCGCGTTACCGTTGCCGGGTGCTGCGTACCGCGCTGAAGCCGCGATGGCTGGCGCTCCTGGTGGTGATGCTGCTCGCTGCTTCGGCGATGGCCAAGCTCGGCGAGTGGCAACTGGAGCGTGCCCGGTCGCACGGTGAGTCAGCCGAACAGGCCGAGCAGGCACAGCGTTCGTCCACCACCACGCCGCTCGCCGAGGTGATCCGGGCCAGCGAGACCTTCCCGAAGACGGCGCTGAACAAGAAGATCACCGCCACCGGGCACTGGGACGCCGAAAACCAGCTGCTGGTGGCCGATCGCGAGCTCGACGGCCGGTCCGGGCTCTGGGTGCTCACCCCGTTGATCACCGCCGACGGCACCACCGTGCCGGTGGTCCGCGGCTGGGTGCCCTCGGCCGGCGACGCGGCGGCGGCCGCTCCGTCCGACGACACCGAGGTGACGGTCACCGGGCTGCTCGAACCCGGTGAGGCCCCGGCCTCGCGGGCGCCGGGCGAGACCTCCGGACTGCCGGACGGACAGATCGACCGGGTGGCCGTGGCCCAGCTCGCGGCGCTCTGGCCGCAGCCGATGATCACCGGTTTCGTGGTGCTGGACGGCGAGTCGCCGGCGTCGCAGAACGCGCCCGCGCAGGTGCCCCCGCCGACCTCGGACGGTGCCCTGGACTGGGGCAACCTGTCCTACGCCATCCAGTGGTGGGCGTTCGCCGTGATCGCGCTGCTGTTCTGGTTCCGCCTGGTCCGCGACGACCACCGCGGTCTGCTGCGGCGTCACGACGAGGACGAGGACGACGCTGACGGGGAAGACGCCGAGGACGACGACGCCGCGGACGAGAGCGTGACCGGCGACGCGGGAGCGACCCGGGGTGCCGTGGTCGGCGTCCGCGAGACCTAGGTCCGCGAGACCTGGAACGACGAAAACCAGCCAACCATAGAGAAAGAGGGCGAAGACCCATGGCCGGCGGCCCCCGTGCGAAGGCTCTTCAGAACGCGCTGCTGCGCTACCGCATCCTGGCCTACGCCACCGGTGTGTTCCTCCTGCTGCTGACCCTGCACATCGTGCTCCAGGGCTTCCAGATGCGGGACACCGGCGAGTCCTGGTTCTCGAACGAGGGCATGAGCGCGATCGTCCCCGGCTCCGGGCACCTGATCCCGATGGTGCACGGCTGGCTGTACCTGATCTACGTGATCGTGGCGATCGACCTGTGGATGCGCACCCGGCTGCCCCTGGGCGGCACCGTCCTGGTGGTGCTGGCCGGGACCATTCCGGTGATGTCGTTCGTGGCGGAGCGCTGGGTGACACGCCGTGTGCAGCCGATGATCGGCGCGGTGGTGGAGAAGAAGGCCGTGAAGGCCAGGTCCTGAATCTGCCCTAGGCTGTTTCAGGTGAGTCAACCCCCTGCCGAGTCGACTGACTCGCCCACCCCGCTCCCCGCAGACCCGGTGGCCGAGGTCACCCGCGAGCCGAACGACGGGTCCGCGACCGACCACCGCCCGGTCCTGGTCGTCGACTTCGGCGCCCAGTACGCCCAGCTGATCGCCCGTCGCGTGCGAGAGGCCAGCGTCTACTCGGAGATCGTGCCCTCGAGCATGCCGGTCTCCGACATGCTGGCCAAACAGCCCGCGGCGATCGTGCTGTCCGGCGGCCCCAGCAGCGTGTACGAAGAAGGCGCGCCGCAGGTCGACCCGGCCCTGTTCGAGGCCGGCGTGCCGGTGCTCGGCATCTGCTATGGCTTCCAGGCCATGGCCCTGGCGCTCGGCGGCGAGGTGGCCCACACCGGACTGCGCGAGTACGGCGGCACCAAGGTCACCACCACCGACGAGTCCACGCTGCTGCACGGCACCCCGGCCGACCAGTCGGTGTGGATGAGCCACGGCGACGCCGTGCACACCGCCCCGCCCGGGTTCAGCGTGCTGGCCGAGTCGTCCGGCGCCCCGGTGGCGGCGTTCGAAGACAAGACGCGCAACTTCTACGGCGTGCAGTGGCACCCCGAGGTCAAGCACTCCACCTTCGGCCAGAAGGTGCTGACGAACTTCCTCTACTCCGGTGCGAGCCTGCCCGGCGACTGGACCACGGGCAACGTCATCGAGGAGCAGGTCGCCCGCATCAAGGCGCAGATCGGCGACGGCAAGGTGATCTGCGCGCTGTCCGGCGGCGTCGACTCCGCGGTTGCCGCGGCGCTCGTGCAGCGGGCGGTCGGAGACCAGCTGACCTGTGTGTTCGTCGACCACGGCCTGCTCCGGCAGGGCGAGGCCGAGCAGGTCGAGCAGGACTTCGTCGCCGCCACCGGGGTGAAGCTCAAGGTCGTCGACGCGCAGGAGCGCTTCCTCACCGCGCTGGCCGGGGTCACCGACCCCGAGGAGAAGCGCAAGATCATCGGCCGGGAGTTCATCCGGGTCTTCGAAGACGCCGCCCGCGCGGTGGTCGAGGAGGCGCAGGAGAGCGACGGCGAGGACGTGAAGTTCCTCGTGCAGGGCACGCTCTACCCCGACGTGGTGGAGTCCGGCGGGGGCACCGGCACCGCCAACATCAAGAGCCACCACAACGTCGGCGGGCTGCCCGACGACCTCCAGTTCGAGCTGGTCGAGCCGCTGCGCACGCTGTTCAAGGACGAGGTCCGCGCGGTCGGCGCGCAGCTCGGCCTGCCCGAGGAAATCGTTCAGCGCCAGCCCTTCCCGGGCCCCGGCCTGGGCATCCGGATCATCGGCGAGGTCACCAAGGACCGGCTCGACACGCTGCGCCAGGCCGACGCGATCGTGCGCGCCGAGCTCACCGCGGCCGGGCTGGACCGCGAGATCTGGCAGTGCCCCGTGGTGCTGCTGGCCGACGTGCGCTCGGTGGGCGTGCAGGGCGACGGCCGCACCTACGGCCACCCGATCGTGCTGCGCCCGGTCTCGTCGGAAGACGCCATGACGGCCGACTGGACCCGCCTGCCGTACGAGCTGCTGGCCAAGATCTCCACGCGCATCACCAACGAGGTGGCCGAGGTGAACCGGGTCACGCTCGACGTGACCAGCAAGCCCCCGGGCACCATCGAGTGGGAGTAGCACCTACAACCGAAAGACGGCGGTGAGCTCGTGAAGAGCTCACCGCCGTCTTCAATGGAGGGGTCAGAACTCGCCCGGCGTGGGGGAGAAGGAGCGGGCGAGACCGCCCAGCGGCATCGAGGTGAACGGCCCGCCGACCCGCTCGGGGGCGGGCGGCGGCTGCTCACCGGTGCGCGAACGGCGGCTGGTCTCCGGCGGGATCTCGTCGGCGAACGCCTCGGAGTCGTCTTGCGGCACGTAGCCCATCGCCCGTGCGGTGGAAAGGTCCCACCAGCCCCGGGTGTTGGCCGAGACGCCGTGCGCGATCACGTGGCCGCGCACCGGGCCGCGCAGGCTGGCGTCCATCAGCCGGGCCGCGTCACCGGGACTCAGCCAGGTGGACAGCTCGCGACGGTTGGCCGGCCGGTCCTTGCAGGCACCGATGCGCAACGACACCACCTCCAGGCCGAACCGGTCGGCGTAGAGCTGGCCGAGCGCCTCCAGCGCCACCTTGGCCACACCGTAGAAACTGTCCGGCCGGGGCCGGATGTCGATGCCGAGGTCGCTGCCGCCCGCCGTGCGCTCCCAGAAACCCATCGCGTGGCAGCTGCTGGCCAGCACCACCCGGCGGATGCCCCGGCGCAGCGCGGCGTCGAGCACGGTCTGCGTGCCCTGCACGTTCGTCTCGAGGATCTGCGCGAGCGGCGCCTCGTGCGGGATGCCGGCCAGGTGGATCACCGAGCCGCACCCCACCGTCGCCGCGTCGAGGGCGTCCGCGTCGAGCACGTCGATGGAGCTGATGTCGGGGTCGCCGTCCGGGTCCCGGTCGAGCGAGTGCAGCTCCCAGCCCAGGGACGCCAGCCGCGGGCGCACCATCCGGCCGATGGTGCCCGCGGCGCCGGTGATCAGCACCGGTGACTGCGAGGAGGCCGCGAGGGTGGTCACCGTGGCGACAGTAGCCGTGCCCGCCGAGGTTGGCATCCCCCGAATACGTGTCCGGATGACGCCTGCGAGTAACTGCCGCGCGTCGGGAGGCCTCGCATCCGGCCTGAACAGAGGACGACGGACCCTCGGAAAAGGGCACACCGTCGCGCCTGTTCACCCCGCGACCGTCACGCTCCGTTCGCGCGAGCCGGCCCGGATCTGCCGCTCCAGCACCTCGCCGGGCGCCACGTAGGCGCCGTCCCAGACCACCGAGGAGTTCACCGTGCCGAGCACCTGCGCCCCCTCGCCGATCACGCTGCGACCCCCGGACGCGTGCAGGTTCGCCGCCAGGTAGTCGGCCGGTGTGCCGCAGTCGATCGCGACCGCGCTCTCCGGCAGCACGACCAGGTCGAGCCGGCCGCCCTCCAGCTCACGCCGCCAGAGCACCTCGTAGAGGCCGGTCGGCTCGGGCTCCAGGTGCCGGATCAGCTGCCAGGGCAGCAGACAGGCGCCGACATAGCGCAGCCCCCGGCCGAAGTCGTTCTTGGCCGGGTCGGGCCGGCACAGCAGCCGGCAGCGCTCGCCGTCCCAGCCGTCGGTGAAACCGGCCAGGCCGCCGGGCAGGTACTGGTCGGCGTTCGTCACCAGGGCGTCGCGGCCGTCGAGCCAGGGCAGCAGGTTGGCCACCCCGCCCGCCGTGCCGAGCGCCTCGTCGCCGGTCTCCACCGCGACCGTGACCCTGCTCTCACAGTGAGCCCGGATCGCGTCGGCGTGGTGGTGGGCGTTGACGGCCAGGTGGGCGGGGCCGTCGCCGGTGAGCGGGGCCAGCCGGGTCAGGGCGTGGTCGACCAGCGGCAGGCCGCCGACCGGGCACAGCGGTTTGGGCCGCAGGTCGGTGAGCGGTCGCAGGCGGCTGCCGGCGCCGGCCGCGAGAACGATGCCGGCCGGCTCAGGCGCCAAGAAGGCGTCCCCGGTGTGCGCCGGCGTCCGCGGTGTCCCGGTGGAAACGCAGGAGCTCGCCCACGGCGGTGCGGGTGGGGTCGTCGGTGGCACCGGGCTCGATCAGCTCGGCGGTCGGAACCCAGCCGGACTCCAGAGCCTCCTCACCGGCGGTCCGGACCGGGAACCGCTCGTCCACGCGCACCCAGAAGAGCACGTCCACCCGCCGTGAGCCGGGCTCGACCACGGTGGAGAACGGCTGGCCGACCTCGACCCGCAGGCCGGTCTCCTCGGCCACCTCGCGCACCACCGCGGTGGCGGCGTCCTCACCGCGGTTCAGCAGGCCGCCCGGAAAGGTCCAGCCACGTCTGTGCCGCTGCTTCAGCACGAGTAACGAGCCGTCGTGCTCGATCAGGGCCAGGGCCCCGACGGTGTGCCCCGGGGCGACCCGGCGGATGATCCACAGACGCAGGAATCGGGGCAGGTGGCGATAGAGACTCAGAGCCATCGCATAGGGACGGCGCAGTACCTGACGGCCGGGCATCTCCGCAGGATAGGGCAGATGCCCGTTCCGGGTGATTCGGGTGGGGCGGCAGAGGTCACGGCCCGATCGCGAGACAACTGTCCAACAAATCCCCGGTCCGGACGGTAGCGTCATGAGGTGCCGTCAGCAGATTCCGTGCCGCCCCCAGCGCAGACCCCGCAGCAGCAGCCGTCCGTGCCGCCCGCGGCGCAGGAGCTGCGCCCGATTCAGCGCACCACCGCGTACGGCGTGGTCAGCGACGGTTCCGGCGGGGTGCTGGTGCTGCGCGTGCCGGGCGGTCGCGACCCCCGGGGACGCTGGTCGCTGCCGGGCGGTGTGGTGCGCCACGGCGAGCACCCGCGCGACCGGGTGCGGGCCGGGCTGCTGGAGCAGACCGGTCTGCGCGCCGCCACGATCACCCCGCGGGACGCCGGCGCCGACGTGGTCGAGCTGCCCGAGTACGGGGTGAGCGTGCACACCCTGCGCCTGCTCTTCGACGTGACCCTGCACGGCCGGCCCTCCGGCATCGGGGGCCCGGACCACCCGGAGATGCCGGACACCGAGGCGCTCGCGCACCACCCCGACCCGGCTCAGCCGGACCGGCTGCCGGGGGAGGACCCCGCGGTGCTGCCGGTCCCCGGTGACGGCCCGGACGTGGCCGCCCCGATCGCCGTGGTGCTGCCCGGCGACGACCGGGCGCAGCGCCCGGTGGCGCAGTTCGTCGGCCGGTTCATGGCCGGCGAGGAGCTGGCCCGGCTGCACCTGCCGCCGTTCCTGGCCGGTGCCCTGGTCGCGGTGCAGCAGAACCTTGAGGACGACGAGGAGCTCCCGGCCTCGCGCACCGCCGCCCCGGTCGTCAGCGGCGGCCCCGATCTGCTCGACCCTCCGATGGACCTGGCCGCGGTGGCGGCCCTGCCGGAAGCGGCGGCCGGCACCGGGCCGGAGGTGCCGGTGTTCGTGCAGCGCCCGGCCGCCTACGCGGTGCTGATCGACGAGAAGCACCCGGACGGCCCACGGATGCTGCTCAGCCTGCTGTCCGGCAGCGAGAGCACCTGGACCCTGCCCGGCGGCGGCATCGACCACGGCGAGCACCCGCGTCTGGCCCTGCGCCGCGAGATCCACGAGGAGGCCGGCCTGCCCTACACGGCCGGGCCGCTGATCGACATCTCCAGCCGGCACTTCGTCGGCCGCTCGCCGCACCTCGGGCGGCTGGAGGACTTCCACGCGGTGCGCCTGATCTACGCCGGGTCGGTGCCGGTGGATCAGGAGCCGCAGGTGATCGAGGTGGACGGCTCGACCGAGGCGGCGGCCTGGCTGCCGGTCGACGGGCTGGACGCGGCCGGTGCCGTGCCCACCGCCCACGACGCGCTGGCGGCCTGGCGGGCGCACCGCGCCGGGACGCCCGGCGAGGCGCTGATCGACGCGGCGGCGGACGCCCGTGGTGACGAGATGATGCGCCGGGACGCCGAGGGGAACGTGGGTGACCCAGGTGTCTGACCCGGCCCTGCCCGTGATCGTGCACGGATCGCCCGTTCCCGGCCCCGGGGCGAGGCGGATCGTGCATGATCACGGCTAGAGGTGTGGTGGACGATGACGTGGTTCCCGCGATGAAGCGGGCGAAGCCGGCGACCCGGCGCGCCCGGGTGGCCCCGGAGCTGACCGGCCCGGCCAGCCTGGTGCTGGCCGCTGCCGCCGAGATCGGCGCCGCCGACCTCGACCCCCAGCTGTGGCGTGACCAGGCGGTGCTGCTGGCCGTCGAACAGGCTTGGGCCGCAGACGATCTGGTGACGGTCGGGGCGATCGCCACCGGTTACGACGCGCTGCTGCTCTACGTGCCCGCGCCGGCCCCCGGCGGGCTGGCGCTGCACCCGGTCGGTAACGCCGAGCGCCGGCACCGCGGGGCGTTCAGCACGCCGGCGGTGTACGCCGACTCGCTCGCCCGCCGGGCCATCCCCGAACTGCCGGACGGCGAGCTGCCGACCGTCGTCGACCCGGCCTGCGGCGCCGGGAACCTGTTGCGGGCCGCGCTGTCCCGGTTGCTGTCGCTGGGTGTCCCCCCGGAGCAGGCGATCGCCGCCCTGCACGGGGTGGACGCCGACCCGATCGCCGTCAGCCTGTGCCGTTCCGCCCTGGCCGCCGACCTCAGCCTGGCCGGGCGGCCGACCGAGCCGGCCGAGCTGGAGCACCGGATCCGGGCCGGGGACGGGCTGTCCGGCGCCACACCCAACCAGCAGGCCGCGGGGGCCGGCCTGACCTGGCACGAGGCATTCCCACAGGTGCTCGGGCAGGAGGACGCCGCACCGGAACCGGTGACCGGCTGGCGCGGCGGGTTCGACGTGGTGGTGGCCAACCCGCCGTGGGAGCGGCTCAAGGTGCACGCCCGCGACTGGGGCGGCGAGATCCCGGTGGGGCTGCGGGACCGCCGGGCCGGCACCGCCCGTGCCCTGCGCGATGCGGGCCGTCATCCCCTCACCGGCGCCGGTGAGCTGAACGCCTACCTGCCCTTCGTCGAGACCTGCTGGCGGCTGCTCGCTCCCGGCGGCCGGGCCTCGCTGCTGGTGCCGGCCGGGATCGCGTCCGACCGCTCGGCCGCCCGCCTGCTGGAGGCCCTGTGCACCGCGGGCGCGCTCGGCCGGCTGCACCTGATCGAGCCGCGCGGGCCGATCTTCGCCGGTGTGAGCGGGCGGGTCGGGGTGGCGATCGTGGAGCTGCGCGGCGGCCCGGCACGCGAAACCGTGAACGAGGCGGTCACGGGCGGGGCGGACGCGGATCCGGCGCCCGGCGCCGCCGACCCGATCGCCGGACCGGTTGCCCCGGAAGGGCCTTCGGCCGCCGAGGTCGCCGTCGGGCTGGCCGGACCCGATCAGCCGGCCGGTGAGCGGGCCTGGCGTCTGCCCGCCCACCTGCTCCGGGTGGTGAACCCGAACACGGCCACGGCGCCGTTGTTCGCCTCGGCCACCGACGCGGGCATCGTCACCGCGGCCCACCGCCGGACGCCGGTGCTGCTGCGGCGGGACCCGGCCAGCGCCGTCCCCACCCAGGACCCCTGGAAGCTGCGCCTGGTGACGCCGCTGCACATGACCCGCGACGCCCGGCACTTCCGCTCGGGACCGGGTGAGGGACTGGTGCCGCTGTGGGAGGCGAAGCACTGCGCGATGCTCGACCCGAACGGTGGCACGGCCACCGCCCCGCGCTACTGGGTGCCGATGGAGGTGGTGCGCGAGCGCTACGGCGACCTGTGCGACCGGGGCTGGCTGGCCGGCTACCGCAACGTGTCCACCACGGTCGCCCCGCGCACGCTGCTGCCCACCCCGCTGCCGGTGGTCGCGGTCGGCAACTCGCTGCCGCTGATCTCGGCCGACCGGCTGCCGCTGCTGCTGGCGGCGCTGTCCACCCTGCCGGTCGACTACCTGCTGCGGCAGAAGCACGCCGGGGCGAACGTGAACTTCTTCAAGCTGGAGCAGGTTCCGGTGCCGCCGCCGGAGGCCTACGACGTGCCGTCGCCGTGGGGTGACGGCACGATCGCCGACTGGGTGCTCACCCGGTTCGCCCGGGCGGTGACCTGGTCGGACGACCTGCACGGGCTGGCCGCCGAGCTGGGCCGCTCCGGCATCGAGGTGCCCGGCCGGCCGGATCCGGAGGGTGTGCTCACCGCCCGGGCCGAGCTGGACGCCGCCCACGCCCTGCTGCTCGGTTTCGACCGGGCTGAACTGACGCACCTGCTCGGCACTTTCACCGCCCTACGGCGTCAGGACGAGACCCGGCACGGTGGGTTCGTCACCGCGGACCGGGTGCTGCGGGCCTACGACCGGCTGAAACCTGTGTGAACAAAATCGTCCGCCGAGACGAAATGAGACATGACGCAGGCGTAGTTCATCGACGCGTCGCTCTCCGGTCATGTGCTGTCGGGACGCCGGTCGCGCGGTTTCGTTTTCCTGCCGTGTCGGGGGCGCCGAGCCGGCGAAGGTCGCCACGGGCGCCATGGAGGAACGATGAACCGTCGCACGGTCATCACCGGTCTGGCGGCCGCTCCGCTGGCGTCGGCCATTCCGGCACAGGCGGTTTCGGCTGCGTCCCGGAAGGGGGCGACGCTGGTCATCGGGCACCGCGGCGCCAGTGGCTACCGGCCCGAGCACACCCTGGCCTCCTACGAGCTGGCCGCCCGGATGGGCGCCGACTTCATCGAGCCCGACGTGGTGGTCACGAAGGACGGCGTGCTGGTGTGCCGGCACGAGCCGGAGATCGGCGGCACCACGGACGTGGCCGACCGCCCCGAGTTCGCCGGCCGCAAGACCACCAAGAAGCTCGACGGTGTCGAGGTGACCGGCTGGTGGGCGGAGGATTTCACGCTCCGGGAGCTGAAGACCCTGTACGCCGCGGAGCGCCTTCCGGCCGTCCGGCAGGAGAACACCCTCTACCACGGCCGGCTGCGGGTCCCGACCCTCGACGAGGTCTTCCAGCTGCGGGCCGAGCTGTCGCGCCGTCTGGGCCGCCGGATCGGCGTCTACCCGGAGACCAAGCACCCGACGTACTTCCAGGAGCTCGGCCTGCCGCTGGAGAAGCGGCTGCTGGGCCTGGTGCGCAAGCACGGACTGAACCACGCCGACGCGCCGATCTTCGTGCAGTCGTTCGAGACCACGAATCTCCAGGAGCTGCGGGCCATGGGCCTGAAGTCCCCGGTGGTGCAGCTGCTCTCGGCCACCGGTGCGCCGTACGACCTGGTCGCGGCGGGTGACCCGCGCAGCTACGCCGACCTGATCACCCGCAGGGGCCTGGCCACGATCGCCGGGTACGCCCAGGGGCTGGGCCCGGACAAGGGCCTGGTGATCCCGCGGACCTCGTCCGGTGCCCTCGGCGAGCCGACCGCGCTGGTCGGCAACGCCCACGCCGAGGGCCTGCTGGTGCATCCGTACACGTTCCGTGCCGAGAACACCTTCCTGCCCACCGATTACCGCACCGCCGGTGCCGACGACGACTTCGGCCGGGCCATCGACGAGCAGGTGGCCTTCCTGGCGGCCGGGGTGGACGGGTTGTTCACCGACCAGCCCGACATCGGCGTGTTCGCCCGGTCCGAGCGGGCCGCGGCCTGAGGGCCCTCAGGCCTTCTGCTGAGAACGCCGGATCGCGGCACTCATCAGCGTCACCCCGGCCGCGAGCATCACGGCGAACGCCGCCGCGGCCGGGTTGACGGTGATCCCGCCGAGCTGTGCGGCCAGGGCGGTCAGGCCGATCACCAGCAGGATCAGGCCGATGATCACGGTGCTGGTCCGGATGCCCGGGTGTCCCTGCGGGACCTCGGGCGCGGGTGGCGCCGTCGGCGGGCTCGGTGCGGCGGGCGGGTTCGGGACGGGCGGTTCGGGGACGCCGGCTTCCGGCGGCACCTGTGGCCCGCGTTTCGCGGTGATGTAGCCGACGAAACCCGGCTCCGGTGAGGTTGATTCGTTCTCCGGGCGAAAGGCAGGCGTGGCGGCAGGGGGTGTCGCCGAGGGCGGTCGCGGGGGCGTGGGGTCCGGGGCGTCGTCGGCCGGGAAGGCCAGGGTGGGCGGGGTCGGGCTCGGCCCGGCGGTCAGGTCCCCGGCCGGGGGGCGGATTTTCGCGGTGCGGTCGTCGTCATCAAATTCGTTGTCGGACATCAGTTCTCCCCCTCCAGGGCCTCGCGGTTGATCTCCAGCTGGCCGACGCCCTGCTGGGCGACGACCTTCACCACCGGGGCGTCGGAACCGTAGGTCAGCGTGCGGTCGTGCTGCCCGGAGTCACCCTTCACCTCGTACCTGGAGCCGTCCGGCTGGAGCACCTCACCGGCGCCGAGATGGGCCTGCACCTGCACGGTCACCGAGTCGGGCAGGTTCAGCACCAGGTGGCCGACGCCCAGGTTCACCTCCACCTCAAGGGGATTCGAGGCGCTGGCCCCGGCCAGCACGCCGGGCGAGGTGAGATCCAGCGTGGCCTCACCGATGCCCAGGTTGTACTGGCTGCGGGCCTCGTCCTGGTTCTGTGGCGTCCAGGTGGCGGCGCCGACGGCGGCCAGGTGCTTCGTGGTGTCGACGCCCGCGTGCTGCGCCGCCGCCCCCAGCGAGAGGAACAGCGTGAGCAGGATCCCCAGCCCGGCCAGTCCCGGACTGCGTCGTCCCATCAGGCCGTTCGCGATCACGCCGCAGGCGATCACGACGATCGCCACGCCCAGGGCGGTGAGCCCGGCCCAGCCGGGCAGGTCACCGTAGAACTCGGCGATCAGCACGCCGGTGGCGGCGACCAGAGCCAGACCCAGGGTGAGCTGACGCACGCGGCGTGAGGGGGCGGTGCGGGCGCGTGCCGCGCGCTGCGCCTCCCAGCGCTGGTGGGCGGCCTCCTCGTGGGCGGTGCGGCGCTGTTGACTGAAGTCCCTGGCCCAGGCGGAGGCCGCGTCGCCGGTCTGTCGGCCCCAGGCCGCCGCGGCGTCGCCGGTCTGCCGGCCCCAGCGGGCGGCGTTGTCGGCGAGTTGCCGGCTGCCCTCCGGGGTGGTCCAGTGCGGTGCCCCGGTTCCGCTCTGACTACCTGTGGACGACGAAACCCCGCCGGTAACACCCGTGTTCGGAACTCCCTGGTGGGGTGGCTGCGGCAGTTTACGGGCCGCCCACCACAGACCGCCGACGATCAGCGCGGCCACGACCAGCGTGCCCGGGAAGCCCCAGAACCACACCCCGTCGTGCGACCACGGACCGCCGCCGCCGATCGCGGCCAGCGACATCAGCCCGGCGGCGAAGAAGCCCGGGCTGAACCGGCCCCGGATCGCCTCCTGGAGGTGGATCCGGCCGTCTTCCAGCCGTGGCAGGAACATCCAGCACAGGCCGTACAGCGCCACGCCCAGGCCGCCGACGATGGTGAGCGCCACGAAGGTGCCCCGGATCAGGGTCTGGTCGATGTCGAGACGCCGCGACAGGCCGCTGGCCACACCGGCCACCCAGCGCCCCTCCGTCGGGCGGGCCGCGCCGAGATCCCTGATCCGGCCGAAGAATTCGTCACCCGTCCGGTGTTGCGGCGAACCCGGTTCGGGGGGCGGGCCCCAGCCGGTCGGCGGTTCGTCGGGGGTGCCGGGGCCTGATCCGCCGCCGAAGTGGCCG
The DNA here is from genome assembly GCF_018499875.1 of Kineosporia corallincola. GTDB lineage: Bacteria > Actinomycetota > Actinomycetes > Actinomycetales > Kineosporiaceae > Kineosporia > Kineosporia corallincola. The sequence continues at coordinate 710,812 of NZ_JAHBAY010000001.1, forward strand.
GAGTTGCCTTCGTGGCCTGTGCCCCTGGCCTGGTTCGTTCCGCCGGTCTGGTTCGTTCTGCTGGCCTGGTTTGGTTCGCCGGCCGGGTGGGTTTCCCCGGGTGGGTTCGGGTCGGCTGCCGGGTTTGGGCCGCCGGCCTGCTCGGAGCTGGTCTGCTGGGAGCTTGCCCGCTCGGAGCCGGTCCGCCCGGAACCGGTCCGCCCGGAGCCGGCCGGCTCATGGCTCGACGGCTGGGCGGGCGACCCCCAGGCGTCGCCGCCCGGGTCCTGCGTTCCGGACATGATGTGGTCCCCCTCGATCGTGGTGATCGGTGCCGGTGCTCTGTTCGTGGGCCCGGTGGCCGGGCGTCTACCGAAGATCCTGCGGGCCCGGCGGCCCGCGCGGGATCGGGAAAGCCCCCGAGGGCACCCTGAACCAGGCTCGGGGGCCGGTGGGGGAGGGGAGACGGTTCGTCCCTGAGGGAATGTGCGTGCGCACGTGTGACGATGGCCCGGTGACCATCCCGCCCGGCCTGCTCGGCCCGGACACCGCGACCGCCGGACGCCTCCCGGCCGGCCCGCCCGTGAGCGGACGCCCACCCCTGGTCCGCCCCCGCGAAGGACGGATGCTCGGCGGCGCCGCCGCCGGCGTGGCTGTGCACCTCGGGCTGCCGGTGCGCGCGGTCCGGATCGGCTTCGTCGTCGCCACTCTGATGGGTGGCCCGGGAGCCGTGCTGTACGCCTGGCTGTGGGCCCTCGTTCCGGAAGAGGCCTCGGCCGAGGCGGCGGAGCAGGCTCTCCGCGCGTCCTCCCGCACCCCCTACACCGGTGGGCCGATCCTCGGCACGCAGATCGGCGGGCGGCCTTTCCCGGCCGCCGGGTCTGCCGGTGCGTCGGGAACCAGCGTCCCGGCTGCCGGTTCGGCCGTCGGGTCGGCGTTTTCGGGAGTGACGGCCTCGGGAGTGGCGGCCTCGGGGGTGGCGGGCTCGGGGGTGGCGGGCTCGGGAGTGACAGGCTCGGGAGTGGCGGCTCCAGGTGTGGCAGCCCTAGGAGCGATGTCCTCGGGAACGGTGGCCTCGGGAGTGATGCCCCCGGGGGCGACGTCCCCGGTCTCCGTATCCCCGGCACCATCTTCGACGGCTGCCGGGTCGGGGGCTGCCGGGTCAGGGGCTGCCGGGTCGAGGGTTGCCGGGTCTGGCGCTGCCGGGTCGGGGGCTGCCGGGCCTGGGGTTGCCGGGTCGGGGGTTGCCGGGTCTGGGGTTGCCGGGTCGGAGGGCGCCGCGTCGCCGGGCACCACGGTGACGGGCAGGGCCGCCGGGGCAGGCATTTCGCCGATGGGCGCAACGAGTGCAGCCAGCAGTCCGAGCCCGGTGGCCGGGCCGGTGTCCGCTCCCGCACCCACCGCCGCACCCACCGTCACCGACGGGACCGTCGCCGGGCACGCGGGAGTGGCTGGGCAACCTGGGTTGGCCGGACCTTCAGAAGTGGCCGGACCTTCAGAAGTGGCCGGACCGTCAGAAGTGGCCGGACCGTCAGAAGTGGCTGGTCCGTCAGAAGTGGCTGGTCCACCGGAGGCGGCTGAGCAATCAGGAGCGGCTGGAATCCCTGGAGCGGCCGGCCGGTCTGGGGTGATGGGGCATCCTGGAGCGGCTCGGCAGCCGGGAACGGCCGGGCAGCCGGGAACGGCCGGGCAGCCGGGAACGGCCGGGCAGCCGGAAATGCCCGCCGCACCGGACTTTCCGGTGGATCGACCACCTGTGGGCGCTGCGGACGGGGGCCGGGGGTGGCTCGCTTCGCCGTCCACCGTTGGGACCCCCGAAGACCTGCCGGTGACCCCCGGCGACCCGGCGCGACTCGCCCGCGCCGCCGTGGTGGCGGCCGCCGCCGAGCAGGTGGAGATCCAGGAACGCTCCAGCCGCCGCACCCGCCTGCACGCCGACGTGTTCGCCGGGATCTGCCTGGCCGCGGCGGTGGGCGTGCTGGTGGCCACCTGGAGCGGGCTGGAGGTACGCGTCGGGCTGGTGCTCCCGCTGCTGATCGTGGCCCCGGGCGCGGTGATCGCCTATGCCCAGTTCGACGAGGCCGACCGGTCCCGCTGGTTCTCGCCGACCGGCTTCACCACGCGCGCGGCCACTCTGCGGCTGCTGCTCGGCGTGGTGCTGGTGGTGGTCGGGATCGTGCTGATGGTGGTGCAGAACACCGATCCGCTGCTGCTCGGGCAGATTCTGCTGGCCACCTTCGCCGTGCTCCTCGGCGTGGCCGTGGTGTTCGCCCCCTGGGGCGTGCGGTTCTGGCGCGCCCTGGACTCCGAGCGGACCGGCCGGGTGCGCGAGTCCGAGCGTGCCGACATCGCTGCCCACCTGCACGACTCGGTGCTCCAGACGCTCGCCCTGATCCAGCGGCGCAGCTCGGACTCGGCCGAGGTGGCCCGGCTGGCCCGGGCCCAGGAGCGTGACCTGCGCGGCTGGCTGTACGGCGGCGGGGGCGACGACCCGACGATGATCTCGGCCCGGGTCGCCACCCTGACCGCCGAGGCGGAGGACGTGCACGGCGCCGTGATCGAGGTGGTCACGGTCGGCGACCGGCCGGTGGACGAGCGGGCGATCTCGCTGCTGTCGGCCCTGCGCGAGGCCGTGGCCAACGCGGCGCGGCACGCCGGCGGTGAGTCGATCCGGGTGTACGTGGAGTGCACGCCGGACGGCATCGAGGCATTCGTGCGCGACCGCGGGCCGGGTTTCGACCTGGCCGCGGTGCCGGAGGACCGGCTGGGTGTGCGTGAGTCGATCATCGGCAGGATGGAACGGCACGGCGGATCGGCCCGGATCCGCAGCGAAGAGGGTGAGGGCACCGAGGTCCGGCTGCTCCTGCCGGACCACGGGGTACCAGAGGAGGAACAGTGAACCAGGAGAACGTGAAGCTGCCGGTGCGGGTCGTGATCGTGGACGACCACCGGGTGTTCCGCAGCGGCGTCCGGGCGGAGCTCGCCCCGGCCGTCGCCGACGGCCGGCTGGAGCTGGTCGGCGAGGCGGGCGACGTGGAGGAGGCCATCGCCGTGGTGGCCGCCACCGCGCCGGACGTGGTGCTGCTCGACGTGCACCTGCCCGGTGGCACGGTGCGCCCGGGCGGGCGCGAGGTGCTGCAACGGGCGATGGCGCAGGAGGGGCAGACCACCCGGTTCCTGGCCCTCAGCGTGTCCGACGCCGCGGAGGACGTGATCGCGGTGATCCGGGCCGGGGCCCGGGGCTACGTGACGAAGTCGATCAGCGGCACCGAGCTGATCGCCGCGGTGCTCACCGTGGCCTCGGGCGATGCCGTGTTCTCGCCCCGGCTGGCCGGTTTCGTGCTGGACGCGTTCGGCACCGGCGCCGGTGAGGTGGCCCAAGTGGACGACGAGCTGGACCGGCTCAGCGCCCGCGAGCGCGAGGTGATGCGGCTGATCGCCCGCGGCTACGCCTACAAGGAGGTGGCGAAGGAGCTGTTCATCTCGGTGAAGACGGTGGAGACCCACGTGTCCGCGGTGCTGCGCAAGCTCCAGCTGTCCAGCCGGCACGAGCTGACCCGGTGGGCGGCGGACCGGCGGCTGCTCTAGCAGGTGGTCATGACTGTCGGTGGGGGCACGTAGTCTGAGTTCCGATGAGCACGCTATTCGACCTCCCCGACGAAGCCGCGCCCGAACTCTCCAAGAAGGAGAAGGCGCGGCAGATCGCCAACGAGCGTTCGGCCAAGCGGCATCCGTTGCCCACCCTGGTCAGAGACGGCGAGGACCCGGCGAAGCCCGACCTGCGGGCCGCCGCGCCCCGGCTCGACCCGGAACAGCTGGTCGCGGGGCTGAACGAACAGCAGCGGGCGGCGGTGCTGCACCACGACTCGCCGCTGCTCATCCTGGCCGGGGCCGGGTCGGGCAAGACCCGCGTGCTCACCCATCGCATCGGTCACCTGCTGGCGGCGCGCGGCGCACGGCCCGGGCAGATCCTGGCGATCACCTTCACCAACAAGGCCGCGGCCGAGATGCGCGACCGGGTGGCCGCCATGGTCGGCCCGCGCGCGTCGTCCATCTGGGTGTCCACGTTCCACTCCTCGTGCGTGCGCATCCTGCGCCGCGAGGCCACTCACGTCGGCCTGCGGTCCAACTTCTCGATCTACGACTCGGCCGACTCGCAGCGGCTCATCGGCCTGGTCGCGCGCGAGCTCGACCTCGATCCGAAGAAGTTCCCGCCGCGGGGTCTGGCCGCGCAGATCTCCAACCTGAAGAACGAGCTGATCGACGAGGAGACCAACGCCTCCCGGGTCAGCGAGAGCAATCCGGCCGAGCGCACCCTGGCCGACGTCTACACCGGTTACCAGCGGCGGCTGCGGCAGGCCAACGCGCTCGACTTCGACGACCTGATCATGACCACGGTCAACATCCTCCAGGCGTTCCCCGAGGTGGCCGAGCAGTACCGGCGGCGGTTCCGGCACATCATGGTCGACGAGTACCAGGACACCAACCACGCCCAGTACGTGCTCATCCGTGAGCTGGTCGGCGGTCCCACGGCCACCCAGCCGAAGCGCCCGATCGAGGTCGAGGTCGAGCAGCCGCAGATCCCGATGGCCGAGCTCACCGTGGTGGGTGACGCCGACCAGTCGATCTACGCGTTCCGCGGCGCCTCGATCCGCAACATCATCGAGTTCGAGCTCGACTACCCGCAGGCCCACACCATCATGCTGGAGCAGAACTACCGCTCCACACAGACCATCCTGTCCGCGGCCAACGCGGTGATCGAGAACAACCCCGACCGCAAACCCAAAAAATTGTGGACGGCCGGGGCCGCCGGCGCGCAGATCACCGGTTACGTGGCGGACGACGAGCACGACGAGGCCGCGTTCGTCACCGAGGAGATCGAGCGCCTGCGCACGAACGACTCGGTGCGCCCGGGTGACGTGGCGGTGTTCTACCGCACCAACGCGCAGTCCCGTGCCCTCGAAGAGGTGATGGTGCGGGCCGGCCTGCCCTACAAGGTGGTCGGCGGCACCCGGTTCTACGAGCGCCGCGAGATCAAGGACGCACTGGCCTACCTGCGCGTGCTGGTCAACCCGTCCGACACGGTCAACCTGCGGCGCATCATCAACGTGCCCAAGCGCGGCATCGGCGACCGGGCCGAGGGCGCGCTGGTTGCGCTGGCCGACCGCGAGCGGATCTCGTTCGGCGACGCGCTGTTCCGCGCCGACGAGGCGCCGGGCCTGGCCACCCGCTCGCTCACCGCGGTGAAGAAGTTCGCGAACCTGATCGACGAGCTGGGCACGCTGGTCGAGGGTGGGACCGACCCGGGCACCGTGCTGGAGGCGGTACTGGAGCAGACCGGCTACCTCGACGAGCTGCGCGCCAGTCACGACCCGCAGGACGAGTCCCGGGTGGAGAACCTGGCCGAGCTGGTCGCCGTCACCCAGGAGTACGCCCGCACCACCCCCGACGGCACGCTGCAAGACTTCCTCGAGCAGGTGTCGCTGGTGGCCGACGCCGACGAGATCCCGGCCGAGGACGTCGCCGACGGCGAGGAGCCGAAGGAGGACGAGGGGGTGGTCACCCTGATGACCCTCCACACGGCCAAGGGCCTGGAGTTCCCGGTCGTGTTCCTCACCGGCATGGAAGACGGCGCCTTCCCGCACATGCGCTCGCTGCAAGACCCCAAGGAGCTGGCCGAGGAGCGCCGCCTGGCCTATGTCGGCCTGACCCGGGCCGAGCAGCGGCTGTACCTCACCCGCGCGGCCATCCGCAGCGCCTGGGGGCAGCCGAGCTACAACCCGGCCAGCCGCTTCCTCAACGAGATCCCGGCCGACCTGATCACCTGGCGGCGCAGCGAGTCCACGCAGATGCGCTCGTCGTCCGCACCCGCCGTGGCCCGGCTGGCGCAGCGCCCGGGCACCCGTTCGCCGGGCAACCGCAAGGTCGTCCAGCTGGCGCCGGGCGACCGGGTCACCCACGACTCGTTCGGCCTGGGCCGGGTGGTCGAGGTGGTCGGTGAGGGCGACAAGACCGTGGCCCACATCGATTTCGGCGAGGGTGTGAAGCGGCTGCTGCTGCGCTACGCCCCGGTCGAGAAGCTGTGAACGAGTACCTGGCCGCCTCCGCGGTGGTCGACCACGACCACCCGGCCGTGCGGGCGCTCGCGGCGCGGCACCGGGCGCTGTACCCGGCCGACGACGAGGCCTACGCCCGGTCGGTGTTCGAGTGGGTCCGCGACGAGATCCGGCACAGCATCGACGCGCAGGACCCGCGCATCACGCTGACCGCGTCGCAGACCCTGGCCGAGGGCGTCGGGCTCTGCTTCGCCAAGTCGCACCTGCTGGTGGCGCTGCTGCGGGCCGAGGGCGTCCCGGCCGGGTTCTGCTACCAGCGGCTCACCGACGACGGCGACACCTTCATGCTGCACGGCCTGATCGCGGTGCACCTGCGCGGCGACTGGCATCGGCAGGACCCGCGGGGCAACAAGCCCGGCGTCGACGCCCGGTTCAGCCTGACCCACGAGCAGCTGGCCTGGCCGATCGCCGCGCCCGGTGAGCAGGACTACCCGGGGGTGCGCGCCGAGCCGGCGCCGCAGGTGGTGAAGGCCCTCAGCGAGGCCACCGACGCCCTGGAACTGTACGCCGGCGACCTGCCCGACGAGCTCCAGATCATTCGCAGCTGAGCAGCCCGGCCTCGTCCTTCAGCTCCAGCACGCGGGTGGCGGACGCCTCCACCTGGGCGGCGAAGTCCGGGTCCTGGCGGGCCCGCGACGACAGCGCGGTCATCATGGTGCGCACCTGCGACGACTCCACGGTCAGCACCAGATCGCCCCCGGCCTCCACGAACCGCACCGCGCGCCGGCCGGGAGACACGTCGGCGACCGCCTTGGCCGCGCCGACGTCGTCGGTCATCACCACGCCCTGGAAACCCATTTCTCCGCGCAGCAATTCGGTGATCACCGTGGACGAGAACACCGCGCGGTTGTCCGGGTCGATCTTCTCGTAGGTGGCCGACGAGATCATCACGGCGCCGGCCCCGGCGTCGATGCCCGCCTGGAACGGTCGCAGGTAGGCGTCGTCGGTGGTGGTTGTGGTGTCGACGACCCCGCTGGAGGTGTCGGTGTTCTTGGTGACCCGGCCCAGCCCGGGGAAGTGCTTGACGGTCGCCATCACCCCGGCGTCGTGCAGTGTGGCGGTGACCGTGGCGACGGCGTCGGCCACCGCGGCGCTGTCGCTGCCGTACTGCCGCCCGAACACGCCGATCGGTGGGTTGCGCTTCTCCGTGCCGCTCGGCACGGTGTCGGCCACCGGTGCCAGGTCCATCGTGATCCCGGCCTTGGCAAGGGATTTCGCCCACTGGCCGGTCACCGCGGCGAGCCGGGTCGAGGTCCAGGTGCCCTGCTCCTGGGCGTCGTCGAGGTAGCCCCAGGTGCCTCCGCGCAGCGACTGCACCTGACCGCCCTCCTGGTCGATGGAGACCAGCGGCCGGATCGTCGCGTCGCCGGCCGTCATCGACGGCAGCCGGTTGATCTCCTTCTTCAGCGACGCCGCCGTGCGGCCACTGCGCCCGTGCAGGAACACCGAGCCGACGTGGTTGCGCTTCATCACCGAGGTCACCGCGTCGGCGTCGGTCAGCGGGGTGCCGGTCATGATCAGCTGCCCGGCCTGCTCGGCCACGGTCATCGCCGACACCGCCGTCTGCGCGCAGGTCGGGGTGGGGGTGGGCGACGCAGTGGGGGACGCCGCGGTGAAACGGCCCGACGAAGACCCTGGCGAATCCCCTGGTGAGGCGCCGTTCACGGCGGACGGCGAGCCGGACGAGCACCCGGTCAGCGCCAGCCCCACCACCGCCAGGCCGGTCAGCCCACCGCGCAGGTGAGGACGTCGACGTTCGTGCCGGAGTTCTGCCGCAACCACGCGAGCAGCCTGTCACGTCCGGCGGTGGGACGCGCGTGGCGTCCGTACACCGGTCTGCCGATGACGTGACGCGCTACACGGCCGCAGTGGCCGGGGGGTGAACCTGTCCGGACTAGGCTCGTGCCACAACCCGTCCCCGTCGTTGAGGACCCACCCGTGGATCTGTACGAATACCAGGCGCGCGACCTGTTCGCGGCCCACGGCGTACCGGTGCTGGACGCCGTCGTGGCCGACACGCCCGAAGAGGCCGCGCAGGCCGCCGGCAAGCTGGGTAGTTCCGTAGTCGTCGTCAAGGCCCAGGTCAAGGCCGGTGGCCGGGGCAAGGCGGGCGGCGTCAAGCTCGCGAAGTCCCCGGAAGAGGCCGCCGCCCGCGCGAAAGACATTCTCGCGCTGACGATCAAGGACCTCCCCGTGCGCCGGGTGATGGTGACCCAGGGTGCGGACATCGCCGAGGAGTACTACTTCTCGGTGCTGCTCGACCGGGCCAACCGCACCTACCTCGCCATGGCCTCCCGCGAGGGCGGCATGGAGATCGAGGAACTCGCCGTCGAGCGTCCCGAGGCCCTGGCCCGCATCCCCGTCGACGCGATCGTCGGCATCGACGCGGCCAAGGCCCAGGAGATCGTCGACGCGGCCGGTTTCGCCGACGAGGTGAAGCCGCAGATCGTCGAGGTCATCCAGAAGCTCTGGACGGTCTTCAAGAGCGAAGACGCCACCCTGGTCGAGGTCAACCCGCTGATCAAGAGCGGCGACGGCAGGATCATCGCCCTCGACGGCAAGGTGTCGCTCGACGAGAACGCCGGCTTCCGCCACCCCGGGCACGAGGAGCTGGCCGACCAGGCCGCCGCCGACCCGCTGGAGGCGAAGGCCAAGGCCAAGAACCTCAACTACGTCAAGCTCGACGGCAACGTCGGGATCATCGGCAACGGCGCGGGTCTCGTGATGAGCACCCTCGACGTGGTGGCCTACGCCGGCGAGAAGTTCGGTGGCAGCAAGCCGGCCAACTTCCTCGACATCGGTGGTGGCGCCAGCGCCGAGGTGATGGCCAACGGCCTGGAGATCATCCTCTCCGACCCGCAGGTGAAGTCGGTGTTCGTCAACGTCTTCGGCGGCATCACCGCCTGTGACGCGGTGGCCAACGGCATCGTGCAGGCCTTCCAGCTGCTGGAGAGCCGGGGCGAGGCGGTGACCCGCCCGCTCGTCGTCCGTCTGGACGGCAACAACGCCGAGCTGGGCCGGCAGATCCTCACCGATGCCGGGCTCGCGGGCCTGGAGCAGGTGGACACGATGGACGGCGCCGCCTCCCGCGCGGCCGAGCTCGCAGCCAAGGGGGCCTGACGATGTCGATCTTCATCGATGGCAACAGCAAGGTCATCGTCCAGGGCCTGACCGGCTCCGAGGGCAAGAAGCACGCCCAGCTGATGCTGAAGTCGGGCACCCAGATCGTCGGTGGCGTCAACCCGCGCAAGGCCGGCACCACGGTCGAGTTCGAGGGCGGCGTCAGCGTTCCGGTGTTCGGCTCGGTCGCCGAGGCGATCAAGGAGACCGGCGCCGACGTCAGCGTCATCTTCGTGCCGGCCGCCCACACCAAGGCCGCCGCCTACGAGGCGATCGACGCGGGCATCCCGCTCGCGGTCGTCATCACCGAGGGCGTTCCGGTGCACGACACCGCTGACTTCTACCAGCACGCGGTGAACTCCGGCACCACGCGGATCATCGGGCCGAACTGCCCGGGCCTGATCAGCCCCGGCCAGTCGAACGTCGGCATCATCCCGGCCAGCATCACCGGCCCGGGCCCGATCGGCCTGGTCAGCAAGAGCGGCACGCTGACCTACCAGATGATGTACGAGCTGCGGGACATCGGCTTCTCGTCCGGCGTCGGCATCGGCGGTGACCCGGTGATCGGCACCACGCACATCGACGCGCTCGCGGCGTTCGAGGCCGACCCCGACACCAAGGCGATCGTGATGATCGGCGAGATCGGTGGCGACGCCGAGGAGCGGGCCGCGGCCTACATCAAGGAGCACGTGACCAAGCCGGTCGTCGGCTACGTCGCCGGTTTCACCGCGCCCGAGGGCAAGACCATGGGCCACGCGGGCGCCATCGTGTCCGGCTCGTCCGGCACCGCGCAGGCCAAGAAGGAGGCCCTGGAGGCCGCCGGCGTGAAGGTCGGCAAGACGCCGAGCGAGACCGCTCAGCTGATGCGCGAGATCGTCGGCAAGCTCTAGCTCCTCCGCCCGTCCTCTCCGTTCGTCCGTAACGGTCCCGGCCGCAGGGTTTTTCCCTGCGGCCGGGCCGTTTTGCCGGCTTCCGATCATGGACGACGACGAGCTGCCGGGCCCGAAGTGGCGTTTGTCGCAAAGCTGTGACTCGTCACCGATCTGGCGACACCCCTCCGGAATCCCACCTGACGGGCGATTCCTGGACCACCATGACCAGGATGAGCACTGTCGGTGACCGGATCGGCCCTCGCCCCGGCGCGTCCACCCCCACCGTGGTCCGCGGGCCGGGCCGGCGTCCGCACGTCGTGCTGCACGCGGCCGTCGTGGCCGGGCAGGCCGCCGCGGCCTCGCTCGTGGTGGTGCTGATCCCGGTGGTGCTGGCCTGGGCCACCGCGTCGTACAGCAAGGCGCCGTGGACCGACGTGGTGCACTTCGGCGTCGGCGCCTGGCTTCTCGCACACCACGCGGGCATCGTGATCGACGAGGGCCACCTCGGGTTGGTCCCGTTCGGTCTGCTGCTGGTGCCGGTGGTCAGCTGCTGGTTCGGCGGCGTGCGGCTGGCCCGGGCCCTCGACCCGAACGCCGACGCGATCCGCGAGGGCGTCGGCCGGGCCCACCCCGTCGCCCCTGCGCCCAAGGCGATGGGGGTGTTCGTGTTCACCTACGCCGGTATCGTCACCGCGGTGGCCGCGATCGCCACCTCCAGCGACGTGAGACCCCTTCTGGGGCAGGCGTTCGCGGGCTCGATGACGATCGTCTGCCTGGCCGGGGCGGCCGGTACGGCCGCCTGGGTGGGCGGTGGCGTGTTGCCCGGGCTGCGCCTGCTGCTCGACAAGACCCGCAGCCCGCGGGTGATCCGTCGCTGCCTGCGCCCGGTCCTGCTCGGCCTGGCCGTGCAGCTGGTGGCCTGCCTGGTGCTGCTCCTGGTGGCCGGTGGCCTGGGCTGGAGCCGGATCACGGCGTTGCACGGGGCGCTCGGCACCGGCCTGGTCGGCGGGATCGTGCTGACGCTGGCGCAGCTCCTCGTCGTCCCTGATTTGATGGTGTGGGCGGGCTCTTACGCGGCCGGCAGCGGCTTCTCGGTGGGTGCGGGCACCGCGGTCGCCCCCGGGCGACTCGACCTCGGTGCGCTGCCTGCCCTGCCGGTGCTGGGCGCCCTGCCCGCCGGGCCGGGCCCGCAGCAGCTCTGGCTGCTGGCCGCGATCCCGGCCCTCGGCGGTGTGGTGACCGGGGTGCGCGTGCTGCGGATGCCGTTGGGCCGCAGGTTCGTCCACGTCGACGCGTCGGGCCCCCGGCAGATGATCGAGCGGGTGCCGCACCACGTGCGGGTGCCGATGGTGCGCTCGGTGGTGGCGGCCGTGCTGATGGTGCTCGCCTGGGCGCTGCTGGGCTGGCTGTCGTCCGGCCCGGCCGGTCCCGGCCGGCTCAGCCGGATGGGCCCGGACGTGCCCGCGCTGGTGCTGCGCATCGCGATCGAGGCGGGCGGCGCGATCGTGCTGACGGTGGCGGCCGGGCTGGTGCTGCGCTCGCTCGCCGGGCGGCCGGACCGGCCGGACCGGCCGGTGGCGCAACGGATTCCGGCGGCGAGGACGCCCGGGGCGGGCGTGCGTGGGCCGGGCGGCTCGGGTGGGCCGGGCGGCTCAGGTGGGCTGGATGGCTCGGGTGGGCTGGATGGCTTGGGTGGGCCGGGGGCCGGTTCGGCCGGTGCCTGGGGCCGGACCCCGTCGGACGGGGTCCGGCGGCCGGACCGGGGTGACCGGGGTGACCGGGGTGACCGGGGTGACCGGGGTGACCGGGCTGACCGGGCTGACCGCCTCTATCGGCCGGACCGCCGGGACCCCGACGAGCGGCCCGGCCGGCCGGCCCGGCTGTCCGAGGCCGACGGCGATCCGTTGTCGTGGCTGGACCGGCCGCGCGACTGAGCGGAGACTCCCTCGGCGCCGGGACGGTCGGCGTCGGCTCAGGTGTTGCGGGCCCGCTGGTTCAGGTCGTCGAGGATGTTGTTGAAGCGGTCGTTCGTGGCGTCCACGCAGGCCTCGGCGGCGGACTCGGTGTTGGCCCGGGCCTGGCACTCCTCCAGCTCGGAGACCACCGGGTAGTAGACCGCCTGCGACACCAGCACCAGCAGCAGCATGCCGGTCAGGCCGAGCCCGAACAGCGTGAACACCAGGCCCCGCGCGCCCATCCCGGAGCGGTGCATCTCGGCCAGCCCGATCAGCACCCGCACGCCGACCAGCGCCGCGGCCAGCCCGAGCGCGATGCCGGCCAGCCGGAACGGCAGGGCCAGCTGCGACACGATCAGCAGACCGATCACCATGATCATGAACAGCCGCAGCCGGTCGCGGGTGCGCAGGGCGATGACCTTGAGCTCGTCGGGCGTCTTGCGCTTGCGCTCAGGCAGGTTCCACTGCGCGTTCGGCGGGGGATACGGGCCCTGCTGGTGCGGTGCGGGCTGCTGGAACCAGGCGCCGGGCGGGTACTGGCCCCCGGACGCACCGGGCTGCGCGGGGTACTGGCCTGACGGTGCTCCGGGCTGCGGGGGGTAGGGGCCTGACGGTGCTCCGGGCTGTGCCGGGTACTGCTGATCCGGGTACGGCTGGGGCGGGGTCTGGGCGGCGTCGTACGGCGGAGCCGCCGGGCTGCCCGGCCCACCGGACGGACCGCCGTTCCCGTTCTGCGGCAGCCAGGCCGCCGGAACCTGACCGGGCGGCAACGGCGGCCGGTGGGTGGCCCCCTCGTCGTTCTGGCCTGAGGAGTTCTGGCTCGGGGAGTTCTGACCCGGGGCGTGCGCGTCCCCCGCGGGTGCGCCGACCTGCTCGGCTGACGTCTCGGCTGAGTGGTCGTCGTCCTGCGGCACCGGGCGGGTCTCCGGTGCGTCGGGCCAGTCGTTGCCCGGCCCGTGGTTCGGGGTGCTCGGCACGGCTCCTCGTTGTTCGCTCGGCGGCCACCACCGACGGTGGCCGGTTTCTTGCATTGTCACCGGATACTTCTCAAATCATGCGGTACCACCCGGCCGCCGCGCGGGAGCGGGGTGGGACGGGGCTCCGGGCGGTTCCCCCGGACGCGATGCCCGGGTTCGGCCCCGGGCTGGCTATCGTCTCCGTTCGTGACCGAGGAACCCCAGGTGCCCGACAGTGCCGGACCCCGGAACGGCGCCGTGACGCCGCCGCGGGTCGCCGTGATCGTGTCTGGCAGCGGAACTCTGCTGCAAGCACTTCTGGACAACGCACAGGGCTACACCATCAGTTCCGTCCTCTCCGACCGTGCCGACGCGCTGGGACTCGAGCGGGCCCGCGCCGCCGGGGTGCCCACGGCGGTGGTCCAGCTGAAGGACTTCCCGGACCGCGCGGCCTGGGACCGGGGCCTGCTGCGGGCGGTCGAGGCGTTCTCGCCCGACCTGATCGTGCTGGCCGGCTTCATGCGCATCCTCGGCGAGCCGCTGCTGGCGGCCTACGGCGGGCGCATCGTCAACACCCATCCGGCTCTGCTCCCGGCCTTCCCCGGCGCCCACGGGGTACGCGACGCGCTGGCCCACGGGGTCAAGGTGACCGGCTGCTCGGTGATCCTGATCGACGCGGGCGTCGACTCCGGCCCGATCATCGCCCAGCGAGCGACCGAGGTGCTGGACGACGACACCGAGGAGACGCTGCACGAGCGGATCAAGGTGATCGAGCGGGAGCTGCTGGTCGACGTCGTGGAACGGATGACCACGGGGGGCTGGCAGGTGGACGGTCGCCGGGTGCTTCTGCGGCGCTAGGATGGCGGCGCCGCGACTGGCGTTCGGGTGGGCCAACCACCGGGGAGCGGTGGAGTGTCGTCCTCCGGGTCGTTCGCCTGGGCCCTGAGCTGTAGCTACGGCTGCGCACCCGTTGACGGCCAAATCCGCTGGGAGTGAACGCATGACGTCCGAAACCGCCACCCGGTTGCCGATCCGCCGGGCCCTGGTCTCCGTCTACGACAAGACCGGTCTCGAAGAGCTCGCCCGCGGCCTGCACGAGGCCGGGGTGGCCCTGGTCTCCACCGGTTCCACGGCGGGGCGCATCGCCGCCGCCGGGGTTCCGGTCACCAAGGTCGAAGACCTCACCGGCTTTCCCGAGTGCCTCGACGGCCGGGTCAAGACGCTTCACCCGAAGGTGCACGCCGGCCTGCTGGCCGACCGTCGCCTCGAATCGCACGTGCAGCAGCTGGGCGAGCTCGGGGTGGAGCCGTTCGACCTGCTGATCAGCAACCTCTACCCGTTCACCGCCACCGTCGCCTCCGGCGCCACGCCCGACGAGTGCGTCGAGCAGATCGACATCGGCGGCCCGAGCATGGTGCGTGGCGCGGCCAAGAACCACCCCTCGGTCGCCGTCGTGGTCGACCCGGCGCGCTACGCCGACGTGCTGGCCGCGGTCGCCGCCGGCGGGTTCACCCTGGCGCAGCGGCAGCAGCTGGCCGCCGACGCGTTCCGGCACACCGCCGAGTACGACGTCGCGGTCGCCTCCTGGATGGGCAGCGTGCTCACCCCGGCCGAGGACGGCTCGCCGTTCCCGACCTGGGCCGGCGCCACCTACCGTCGCGAGGCCGTGCTGCGCTACGGCGAGAACCCGCACCAGCAGGCGGCGCTCTACCGCAGCGAGCGGGCCGGGCTGGCGCACGCCGAGCAGCTGCACGGCAAGGAGATGTCGTACAACAACTACGTCGACACCGACGCCGCCTGGCGGGCCGCGCACGACCACGGTGACGCGCCGACCGTCGCGATCATCAAGCACAACAACCCGTGCGGCATCGCGGTGGAGACCGGCGCCGACGGGGTGGCGGGTGCCCACCTGAAGGCCCACAACTGCGACCCGGTCTCGGCCTACGGCGGCGTGGTGGCCACCAACTCCACCGTCAGCGTGGCGATGGCCGAGCGGCTGTCCGAGATCTTCACCGAGGTGGTGGCCGCCCCCGACTTCGAGCCGGCCGCCCTCGAGGTGCTCACCCGCAAGAAGAACATCCGGCTGCTGAAGGTGCCCGCCGACACCGCCCCGGCCGCCACCGAGACCCGGCCGATCAGCGGCGGTCTGCTGATCCAGCAGGTCGACCGCATCGACGCCGACACGGAGACCGGTGGTGACGCGCCGTCGAAGTGGCGCCTGGTCTCCGGCGAGCCGGCCGACGAGGCCACGCTGGCCGACCTGGAGTTCGCCTGGACGGCGATCCGCGCGGTCAAGTCCAACGCCATCCTGCTGGCCGACGGCGGTGCCAGCGTCGGCATCGGCATGGGTCAGGTCAACCGGGTCGACTCGTGCCGCCTGGCGGTCGAGCGGGCCGGGGCCGACCGGGCCAAGGGCGCGGTCGCCGCGTCCGACGCCTTCTTCCCGTTCGCCGACGGCCTTCAGGTGCTGCTGGAGGCCGGCGTGCGCGCCGTGGTCCAGCCCGGCGGGTCGATCCGCGACGAGGAGGTCATCGCCGCGGCGCAGGCCGCCGGCGTGACCATGTACCTCACCGGCACCCGTCACTTCGCCCACTGATCAGCCCGCTGATCATCCACTGACCGAACGGGAGAGCTGAACCCCCCATGGAAGGGCCGTCGCTACCGGTTCGCCGCATCGCGTTCCTGGTCGTGCTTGCGCTCATCGCCGTGTCACTGCCACTGGCGATGCTGGTGAACTACCAGGCCGGGGGGTACACGCTCGCCCTGGCCGCCCTGGTCGGCGGCGCCTGCCGCGCGGTCCTGCCCGACAGCCTCTGCCTGGGACTGCTCGTGCGGTCCCGGCAGCAGGACGTCATCACCATGGTGCTGCTCGGTGTCGGGCTCGCCCTGCTCACCTGGAAGGTCCCGGGTGGGTGAGCAGGGCGGGTGCCGAAGGCCCGCAGACAGGCCGAACAGCGAGCGCCTAGGCTGACGTGAGCCGCCGCGAGGTGGCGTGCAACGCAGCTCCGGGTCTGAGCGTTGTGCAGGGGGAGGGCCCTGCCGGGCCCGGCACCACCCCGCGCGCCCGCGCCGGCCCCGGGGGAACTGACGCGAAAGGGATTCGATGAGCGAGCCGACCAGCCCCGGTTCCCAGGCGGCCGCGAGCCGCCCGAGCCCGTTGCAGCCCCCGGCCCCGGCCGCCTCGCCGCTCACCCTGAGCGCGCCTGAGCCGCCGCCCACCATCGCCCAGACCCAGGCCCCCGAGATGGCCCCGGCCGTCGACCCGGCCGCGCTGCCCGGGCTCGACGCCAAGGTCGAGGACTACGTCGGCTCGCTGCTGGCGGCCGACCCGAGGTCGCCGGAGTTCGCCACCCGCACCAACGACGTGCGCACGATGGGCGACACCGACATCCGCGAGGCCGCCGACAGCTCCAACCGGCTGCTCCAGGTGCCGGTGAAGGCGCTGAACGAGGGCGGGCTGTCGCAGGGCTCCAAGGTCGGCACCACGCTGGTCGAGCTGCGCCGCACGGTCGAGGAGCTCGACCCGAAGGGCGCCACCGGCACCAAGAAGATCCTCGGGATGATCCCGTTCGGCAACAAGGTGCGCGACTACTTCCAGCGTTACCAGAGCGCACAGGAGCAGCTGAACGCGATCATCCAGGCGCTCTACAACGGTCAGGACGAGCTGCGGCGCGACAACGCCTCGCTGAACCAGGAGAAGCAGCAGCTCTGGACCACCATGGCCCGGCTGAACCAGTACATCTACGTGGCCGAGCAACTCGACCGGCGGCTGTCCGCCACCATCGCCGAGCTGGAGGCCGGTGACCCGCAGCGGGCCAAGGCCCTGCGCGAGGACGTGCTGTTCTACGTGCGGCAGAAGCACCAGGACCTGCTCACCCAGCTGGCCGTGTCGATCCAGGGCTACCTGGCCATGGACATCATCATCAAGAACAACCTGGAGCTGATCAAGGGCGTCGACCGGGCCACCACCACCACGGTGTCGGCCCTGCGCACGGCCGTGATCGTGGCTCAGGCGCTGTCGAACCAGCAGCTGGTGCTCGACCAGATCACCGCGCTGAACAGCACCACCTCGCGGATGATCGAGACCACCTCGGAGATGCTGAAAGACAATTCGGCGCGGATCCAGGCCGGGGCCGCGTCGTCGGCGGTCGGCCTGCCCGAGCTCCAGAAGGCCTTCGCCAACATCTACGCCACCATGGACGCGATCGACACGTTCAAGGTTCAGGCGCTCGACACGATGGCCGCCACCATCGGCACGCTGGAGACCGAGACCACCAAGGCCCGGGGCTATCTCGACCGGGTGCACGCGAACGACCAGCGCTCGGCCCAGGCGGAGCACGGCGGGTCGCTCGACCTGGGTCTCGGTCGCTGAGCGTCTGCCGGCACGAGGGATGGCGATGCACACAGGACGGGGTCACCGTGTCGTTCGGTGACTGGCTCGGCCGGGTCTTCGGGAAGGATCCCGAGCCGCAACAGCCCCGGCCGGAGCTGCCGAGGGTGAGTACCAGCGAGCAGTTGCTGGCCGATCTGGACGAGTTCCAGCAGGAGATCGCCGGCCGGGTGCCCGCGATGGTGGTGTCGCGGGTGGCCCGGGTGTCGTCGATCGTGCGGGAGACCGTCCCGCGCCTCGACCAGCTCGGGGCGGGCAGCTACCAGGCGCACACCGTGGTGGCCACGGCCACCAGCTACCTGCCCGAGGCGGTGGGCGGCTACCTGCGCCTGCCCCGGTCGTGGGCCGACACCCGGCCGATCGCGAACGGCAAGACCGCCCTGCTGCTGCTGTGCGACCAGCTCGACCTGCTGGCCTACAAGATGGACCAGATCTTCGACGCGGTCTGCCGGGCCGACGCCGCCGCGCTGATCGCCCACGGCCAGTTCCTGGCCGAGAAGTTCGGCGACGGAGGCGGTCTCGACCTGGGCGGGCCGATCAGCGTGCCGCCCCAGCCGTCGGTTCAGCCGTCGGTTCAGCCGTTGTCGCCGGTGCCGCACCCCGAAATTGAGGACGACGAACCGACCGGCCCCGGCCGCACCCCGCCGCCGCGCCGGCTCGAGCCCCCGACGGGTACGTCATGACCGATCGTCACGAACTGCTGCCGGCCCTGGACCGGCTCGCCGAGGTGGGTGCGGCCGCCGGACTGGACCGTGACCGGGCGCGCGCCGAGGGAGCGGCCTTCGCCGCCGCCGTCGCCGAGTCGGCCACCGGCGCGGCCCAGCACTGGGCCGGTCTGCTGGGCCGCACCGTGCAGGACTTCTTCGACGCCGCGAGCGGCGCCCGGCGCTGGCGGGGCGCGCCCACCGCGCTGCTCACCGAGCTGGCGTCGGCCGGGAGCCCGGCCGCGGGTGACTACGCCGTCGCGCTGACCGAGGTGGCCTCCGCCGCGTGCTCGCTGGGGGAGCCGGCCATCCGGGTCGTCGCGGCGGCCTCGGCCGCCTCGGCGGCGCAGCTCGCCGCCACCGGAACACGTTCCGCCGCAGGCGGTCTGCCCATCGGCGGCGGGCCCGGACCGGTGGCGACCAGCGGCTCACCGGCGCCCACCCACCCCACCCCGCCACCGCCGGGGCCGCTCTCGGTGCAGGACCTGCCCGGGGGCTGGCGGTTCGCCGGCACCCCGGTGCCCCCGGCCGGGCCCGGCACGGGCCACCCGAGCCGGCCACCCACCCAGGCGACCGCGACCGATCAGGTGCCACCGGCGTCCACCGTTGACCAGGCACCGCCCGCCCGGCCGCTGGCCGAACTGCTCGAAGAGCTCGACGCGCTGATCGGGCTGACCACGGTGAAGAACGAGATCCACCGGCAGGCGCAACTGCTGCGGGTCGAGAAGCTGCGCGCCGAGGCCGGTCTGCGCAGCGTCACCATCACCCGGCACCTGGTGTTCAACGGCAACCCGGGCACCGGGAAGACCACCGTCGCGCGCCTGGTCGCCGGTATCTACCGGGCCCTCGGGCTGCTCAGTCAGGGACACCTCGTCGAGGTGGACCGGTCCGAGCTGGTCGCCGGCTATCTGGGCCAGACCGCCGCGAAGACCGCCGAGGTGGTGAAGAGCGCCCTGGGCGGGGTGCTGTTCATCGACGAGGCGTACTCGCTGGCCGGCGACGACTACGGGACCGAGGCGATCGACACGCTGGTCAAGGAGATGGAGGACCACCGTGACGACCTGGTGGTCATCGTGGCCGGCTACCCCGTCCCGATGGCTGGTTTCATCGCCAGCAACCCGGGCCTGTCCAGCCGGTTCCGCACCGTGATCGAGTTCGGTGACTACACCGGCGGCGAGCTGGAGCAGATCTTCGCGCGGCACGCGGCCGGGGCCGACTACGAGGTGGGGGAGCGCACGCTCGCCCGGTTCCGCGAACTGCTGCCCGGTGAGCCCCGGCCGACCGGCTTCGGCAACGGGCGCTGGGCCCGCAACGTGCTGGAGGCCGCGATCGGGCACCAGGCCTGGCGGCTGCGCGACGTGGAGGCGCCCACCCTGGAGCAGCTGCGTGAGCTGCTGCCGGGTGACCTCGACGGTACGGATCCGCAAGAACAGAAGGAGCCCACGGACCAGGGATCGGAGCCCGCACGGTGACCCAGACCATCATTCCTCCGCCGCCGGCCGACGCCGTTGCGGTGCCGCCCCGCCGGGGGTCGTCCGCCACGGCGGCGTTGCGGGAGTCGTTCTCCGGCAGCCCGGGCCGGCTGCGGCTGATCGCGATCGGCGCGGTGGTGTCGGTGCTGGTGTCCGCGCTGCTCGGTGGCTGGGCGCTCCAGATGCGCTCGTCCGCGCTGGACCGGGCCACCTCGTCGTCCGAGCATCTGTTGCTGGTGCAGGGCATCCAGACCGATCTGGTGCAGGCCGACGCCGACGCCACGAACGCCTTCCTGAGCTACGGCCTGGAACCGCAGGCCCAGCGCGAGGGGTACATCAAGGCGCTGAAGTCGGCCTCCGCGGATCTCGCGACGGCCGCCCGGCACAGCTCCGCCGACGCGGACGCCCTGGGCCAGGCCAACGCCGCGCTCACCCGGTACTCCGGGTACGTCGCCTCGGCGCGGGCCAACAACCGGCAGGGGCTGCCGGTCGGCGCGAGCTATCTGGAGGCGGCCAGCGACCTGATGGGGACCAGCGGCACCGAACCGCAGGAGGGCAGCGTGATCGCGCTGCTGAAGCAGCGGACCGACGCCGACACCGCCGCCGTGGCCGATGCCTTCGGAACCGCCGGGAACGCGCGCTGGCTGCTGGTTCTCGCGGCGGTGATCGGGGTGGGCGGACTGCTGGCCGTGCAGGTTCTGGTGGCCCGGCACTCGCACCGCTACCTGAACCTGCCGACCCTGGCGTCCACCGTGGTGCTGGTGGTGATGCTGGCCGGCGCGGCCGCGGTGATGCTGACGGCGCAGACCGAGGCCGCGGACGTGCGCAGCGGACCGCTCGCCGAGGCCTCCGCGATCAGCGACTCCCGGGTGCTGGCCTTCGACGCCAAGTCGAAGGAGAGCCTGACCCTGATCAACCGCGGCTCGGCGACTGCGGCCGACGCGCAGTGGAAGGCGTCGTTCAACGAGGCCGCCGACCTCATCGACACCCGCGAGAACAGCGCCGCGGCCGAGGCCCTGGACGACTACCGCGAGGTGCACGAGAAGATCAACGACCTCGACCTGGACGGCTCCTGGGACGAGGCGGTGGAGCTGGCCACGGCCGACGGCGGCGACTCGGCCAACGGCCTGTTCGACCAGTACGACAATGCCAGCAGCACGAGCCTGGCCCCCCAGACCGACAGCGCAGTGAAGCGGCTGGGCGAGGCCGGGAACCTGCTGCTGCCGACCGGTCTCGCGCTGCTGGTGGTGGGCCTGCTCTGCGCCGCGGGTGCCTGGCGGGGGATCTCGCTCCGACTCGACGAGTACCGGTGATGGTGATGACCGTGAAGAGAACCCGTCTGCTGACCGCGGCCGCCGCGTCGGCCCTGGTGCTGGCCGGGTGCGGCTCGGCCGCACCGGCCACGTCGTCCTCGGCCGTGGCGGTGGCGCAACCCGCGGCGGTCGCCGCCGACGGCTCCACCACCTGCGAACAGGACGGCAAGCCCGCGGTGGCCTCGATCGACCCGGGCAGCATCACCACGAATCCCTCCTCCTGGCCGGGCGGCTCCACCATGGCCGACATCAGGAAGTCGAAGAAGCTGACGGTCGGCGTGGCCGGCGACGTGAAGCTGTGGGGGTCGCGCAACCCGACCACGGGTCAGCTGGAGGGCTTCGACATCGACGTGCTCAAGCGGGTCGCCCAGGAGATCGGGCCGGACGTCAAGATCGAGTACAAGGTGCTCAGCTTCGCCGACCGGCTGGACCGGCTGAACGACCGGTCGGTGCAGCTGGTCGCGCACACCATGACGATCAACTGCGACCGCTGGTTCGGCGGCGAGTCCACCGACGGTGCCTACATCGACTTCTCCACCGAGTACTACGAGGCCGGCCAGAAGGTGCTGGTGCGCAGTGACTCCGAGGCGTCGGACATCGGCGACCTGGCGAACGAGACGGTCTGCGCCGCCAAGGGTTCCACCAGCCTGGCGAGCATCCAGGACCGGGTGGCCGAACCGGTCGAGGTGGACGAGGTGGGCGAGTGCCTGGTGCTGTTCCAGGAGGGGGAGGTCTCCGCGATCACCGGTGACGACACCGTGCTGGCCGGGTTCGCCGCCCAGGACCCCTACGCCAAGGTGGTCGGCAACGCCTTCAGCACCGTGCCCTACGGCATCGGCATCACGCCCGACGACACCAACTTCACCCGGTTCGTGAACGCGGTGCTCGAGGAGATGCGGTCCGACGGCACCCTGGACAAGCTCTACGACAAGTGGATGGCCGGGAACGGCACCCGCCCGGCCGTGCCCGAGGCGGTCTACGGCCGTTCGGAGACCGCTCTGAAGGACCGTGGGTGACACCCGCGGGGCGACCGGGACAGACACCGTGGTCGAATTGCCGACGATGACGCAGCCGGAACCCGCCCTGGCCCCGCCCGCCCCCGGCAGTCTCGGCCAGGCCATCGGGGTGGACGAACTGCGCGCCTACCTGGGCGCGCTCGGCACCTGGCGTTCCGGCCGCAAGCGGGAGCTCGACCAGATCGACGCCGCCGCGCTGCGTTCCGACGAACCGGACAGCTACACCGGCGACCTGAAACTGGCCATGACCATGTGGCAGTCGGTGAGCGACCGCTGGACCCGGCTCACCGAAATCTGGGACTCCGGCCGGGTCGGGCCGCAGCAGCAGGAGGAGATGTCCCGGGTGATCTGGGGCACCGCCGGTGGCGCCGGGTCGATCGGGGTCTCGCTGGTCGAGGCCTGCCGGCTGTCCGACGCGCTCACCGCCACCCTGCGGGCCCGGCTGTCGTTCGACCCGACGGCCGCCGACCTGGTGGCCCGTATCCAGGCCACCCGGGCCACGCTGGAGCGCTGCGCCGAACAGCTGGCCGGGCACTCCGCCCGGCCGGCCACACTGCCCGACCTGGACGCGCTCACCCGGCAGCTCGACGAACTGGCCGGCAGAGCCCGCCGCGGGTCCGACGTGAGCGGGCCGTTCGCGGCGATCGAGGTGGCCGCGGCCCGGGCCGAACGCGACCTGATCGTGGCCGCCGCCGCGCACCGCGACCTGGGCCGTGACTACCGGGCCGCGCTCGCCCGGCGACGCGAGCTGGAGGCCGAGGCCGGCCAGCTGGAGAAACTCGTCGAGCGCACCCGGCTGGCCGTGGTGCCCGCCCCGAAACTGGTCGTGCCCGACGTCTCCCGGCTCGGCCGGGTGCCGCAGACCCGCGCCGATCTGGACGGCTTCCGGCACCGGCTGGACCGGGTGGCCAGCGCCATGCAGCAGGTGCGTGACACCTACACCTCGGCGCTCGGCGAGCCCGCCGAACTGCGGGGGCTACTCAGCGCGTCCGCCGCGAAGGCCCGGGCCAACGGCCGGGCCGAGGACCCGCTCGTCGCTCTCGTCGGGCAGCAGGCCGAGGCGGCGCTGTCGGCCGTGCCCTGCCGGATCCACGAAGCCCGCAACCTGGTGGACAACTACCGACGTCTGATCGTCCCGGTTCCCGGGGGAGGAATCTGATCATGCCCGCCACTCCGCTCTCCTGCGCCCAGCCGGGCTGTACCGGCACCATCGAGGACGGGTACTGCAACGTCTGCGGTTCGCCGGCCGCGATGGGCGCGCCCGCCCCGACCCCCGGCAACGGCATCGAGATGTCGAGCCGCACCGTCTCGTCGTCGTCCAACCGGCTGGCCAGTGCCCCGCTCGGCTCGGCCCGGGCGACGGGCGGCACCAACGGCACCCGCCGTCTCGGCTCCACCTCCTCCCGCACCCGCGCCGCCCGGCTCGGCGCGGGCATCACCACCGTGCCCCCGGCCCCGGTGCCGGACCCGCTGGCCGCGGTGCAGGAGAACCCGGAAGTGCCGGAGAACCGCCGGTTCTGCCCGAACTGCGGCAACCCGGTGGGGCGTTCCCGGCAGGGCCGGGCCGGCCGGCCCGAGGGCTTCTGCCCGAACTGCCGGGCGCCGTTCTCGTTCACGCCCAAGCTGAAGCACGGCGATCTGGTGGCCCACCAGTACGAGGTGGTCGGCGCGATCGCACACGGCGGGCTGGGCTGGATCTACCTGGCCAAGGACAAGAACGTGTCCGACCGCTGGGTGGTGCTGAAGGGTCTGCTCAACTCCGGCGACCCGGACGCGCTGGCCGCGGCCATCGCCGAGCAGCGGTTCCTGGCCCAGGTCGAGCACCCGCTGATCGTCGAGATCTACAACTTCGTCACCCACGACGACGCCGGCTACATCGTGATGGAGTACGTCGCCGGGCAGTCGCTGAAAGACATCCTGAAAGACCGGATGAAGGCCGCCGGCGGGGCCTACTCACCGTTCCCGGTGGACCAGGCGGTCGCCTACATCCTGGAGGTGCTGCCGGCCTTCCAGTACCTGCACGACACCGGGCTGCTCTACTGTGACTTCAAGCCGGACAACATCATTCAGGCCGGCGACTCGATCAAGCTGATCGACCTCGGCGGGGTGCGCCGCATCGACGACCTGGACTCGGCGATCTACGGCACCGTCGGCTACCAGGCCCCCGAAGTGCCCGACGTCGGCCCGTCGGTGGCCAGCGACATCTACACGCTCGGCCGCAGCCTGGTCTCGCTCGCGATGGAGTTCCGCGGCAACACCTCCACCTACGCCACCACGCTGCCCAGCGTCAACGACACCCCGCTGTTCCAGCAGTACGACTCGCTGTACCGGCTGCTGGCCAAGTGCTGCGCCCCCAACCCGGGCGACCGGTTCGCCACCGCCGACGAACTACGCACCCAGCTGCTCGGCGTGCTGCGCGAGGTGGTCGCCGCCGACCGGCACGGCGAGCGCCCCGCCTCGCACTCCACCGCCTCGCTGCTGTTCGAGCCGCCGGTGGTCGAGGGCGACCGGCTCCAGTGGGACAACCTGCCCCGGCTGCGGGTGGACGACGCCGACCCGCAGGCCGCCTGGCTCGCCTCGATCAGCGTCACCGATCCGCTGGAGAAGCTCGACCTGCTGGTCAAGGCCCAGAACCCGTCGATCGAGGTGCAACTGGCCACCGCCTACACCGCGGTCGAGGCCGGCGACCTGAGCCGGGCCGACGCCACCGTCGGCCAGATCCTCGCCGACGACCCGTGGGAGTGGCGCGCCGTCTGGGTCGCCGGGCTCGCCGCCCTGGCCCGTCAGGACGCCCCCAACGCCCAGGCCGCGTTCAACGCCGTCTACGGCCAGGCCCCCGGTGAGCTGGCGCCCAAGCTGGCGCTCGCGATGGCCTGCGAGGAGGGCGGCCAGCCCGACATCGCCGAAAGCCTTTACCTCACCTGCCTGCGCACCGATGCCAACTTCACCGCCCCGGCGGCGTTCGGCCTGGCCCGGATCCGCTCGCAGCGGCACTCCGAGGGCCAGGGAGAACTGGAGGCGGCGATCGCGGCGCTCGACATGGTGCCCACCACCAGCCGTAGCTTCGTCAGCGCCCGGCGTCAGAAGGCGGCGCTGCTGGTGGCTTCCGGGGCCGGGCTGGACGCGCTGTCCGCCGCGCTGGAGAGCGTGGCGGCGGTGCGTCTCGACCCCCGCGACCGGGCCCAGCTGCGGGTCGAGGTGCTGGCCGCGGCGCTGGCCGACGTGCAGCAGGACGGTCCGCGGCCCAACGTCCTGGTCGGCGGTGTGCCGGCCGAGGCCCCGCCGCTCCAGGACGGCCTGGAGGCTGCCTACCGTGAGCTGGCCGGGCTGACCGAGAAGCGGGACGAGCGGATCCAACTCGTCGACGAGGCGAACAAGGTGCGCCGCTGGACCTGGCGGTGACCGTGCCCGAATCTTTTGCCGAAGAGGTTGATGTGAACGAGAATCCTCCGTCCGACGCGCTGTCAGCGCCGGAACCCGTTGCGGGGCAGCGGATCATCTGCCCCAACTGCGGGGAGGACGCCGAGCCCGGCGACCTGTTCTGCGAGGGGTGCGGGCAGGACCTGCCCGACGGGATCACCCCGGTCCCGGCCGACACCACGAAACGGCCCGGCGGCATGAGCCACCCGGCCGCGTCGTCCCCCACGCAGTCGTCCGACCCGGACGCGCTGAACCCGGCCTGCCGCACCTGCGGCGGCACGTCGTTCCTCGACGGCTGGTGCGAGACCTGCGGCGCGCCCGCGGTCAAGCTGCGCGACCACTGGCAGGAGCGGCCGGCCAGCTGGGTGGCCGCGGTGTCGGACCGCGGCGTGCGGCACCACCGCAACGAGGACGGGATGGCGATCAGTGCCCGCCCCGAGCCCGGTTCCCGGGCCGTGCTGGTGGTCTGCGACGGGGTCTCGTCGTCGTTCGACTCCGACATCGCCAGCCTGAACGCCGCCCGCGCCGCCCGCGAGGTGCTCGACCGGCCGCGGCCCGACGTGCCGTCGGTGGCGGGCCGGATCTCGGCCTGGAGCGAGCGCCTGGCGCTGGCCGGCGAGGAGGCGAACCGGCAGGCCGTCGAGGCCGGGCGCACCCCCAGCGGCCGGCCCGGCGAACGTCAGGACAGCCCGCCGTCGTGCACCTTCGCGGCCGCGGTCGTGGACTCCGGGGTGATCGTGGTCGGCTGGGTCGGCGACAGCCGCATCTACTGGATCCCGGACTCCGGTGAGCCGGAACAGATGTCGCGGGACGACTCGTGGGCCACCGAGCAGATCCTCGCCGGGGTGCCGCGTGAAGAGGCGGAGAACGGGCCGCGGGCGCACGCCATCACCCGCTGGCTCGGCCCGGACAGCCCGGACACCGTGCCCACCCGCGACTCCCGGGTGCCCGACCGCCCGGGCTGGCTGCTGGTCTGCTCCGACGGCCTGTGGAACTACTGTTCCACGGCGCACGACATGGCCGGGCTGGTGCGGGGTCTCGCGCACGAGTCGCAGGGTGACCCGGTGCTGCTGGCGAACCGGCTGGTCGACTGGGCCAACGGGCAGGGGGGCCAGGACAACATCACGGCGGCCCTGGCCCGGATCGCCCCGATCCCGCCGCAGCGCGGGGCAGCCCCGGCGGGTGGCGCGGAGCACACGGAGGCGCGCTCGGAAGGCGCAACGCCGACCCGGCCCATCGACGTCCCCTCTTCGGACACCGACTACGGAAACCCGGACGCCTGACCTCCGGCACCCGGAACCACGACACGATCGGAGAACGAGATGCCGTCCTTCAGCGCCGAGGTCTTCCAGAACGAGTTCATCTCCGAGGGCACCACCGACGTGCACGCCATCGTCTCGGTGACCTGCTCCGGCGCGGGCGAGGCCGGGCGTGGCGGAGGCGGTGACGCCGCCGAGATCATCATCGTCGACACCTCCGGGTCGATGCTCGACGCGAAGATCGTGGCCGCGCGGCAGGCCGCCGCGGTCGCGGTCGACCAGATCCTCGACGGCACCTGGTTCGCGATCATCTCGGGCACCCACGTGGCCACCCGCGCCTTCCCCTACCCGAACGCCCGGGTGTCGATGGTGCAGATGGAACCGGGGGCCCGGGAGGCCGCCAAGAGCGCGATCGCCCAGTTGCAGGCCGACGGCGGCACCGCGATGGGCTCGTGGCTGAAGCTCGCCGCGCAGCTGTTCGACACCGTGCCGCAGGCCACCCAGCGGCACGCGATCCTGCTCACCGACGGGCAGAACCAGAGTGAGCAGCCGCACCAGTTCCAGGCGTCGATCGAGGCGGTCACCGGCCGGTTCCAGTGCGACTGCCGGGGCGTCGGCGCGGACTGGGACGTGGCCGAGCTGCGCCGCGTCTCCACCGCCCTGCTCGGCACCGTCGGCCTGATCGCCGACCCGGCGTCGATGGCCGAGGACTTCGAGCAGCTCATGCAGAAGGCGATGGGCCGGGGTGTCGCCGAGGCCCAGCTCCGGGTGTGGGCGCCGCAGGGTTCGCAGCTGCTGTGGGTGCGCCAGGTCTCGCCGAACGTGGAGGACCTGACCAGCCGCAAGGTCGAGATCAACCCGCTGACCTCGGGTTTCCCCACCGGGGCCTGGGGTGACGAGTCCCGCGACTACCACGTGGCGGTGCGCGTTCAGCCCCAGCCGGTCGGCCAGGAACGGCTGGCGGCGCGGGTGCAGCTCGCGGTCGGCAGCGAGGTGGTGTCGCAGGGGCTGGTGAAGGCCAAGTGGTCCGGTGACGACGCCCTGACCACCCGCATCGACCCGGCCGTGGCGCACTACACCGGGCAGGCCGAGCTGGCCGTGGTGATTCAGGAAGGGCTGGCCGCCAAGGCTGCCGGTGACGAGGCGACCGCCACCACGAAGCTGGGACGTGCGGTGGCCCTGGCCGCCGAGACCGGTAACGATGAGGCCACGAGCAAACTGCGGAAGGTGGTCGACATCGACGACGCGGCGACCGGGACGGTTCGGTTGAAGCGGTCGGTCGACAAGCTGGACGAGATGGCGCTCGACACCGCCTCGACGAAGACGACAAGGGTCAACAAGCGATGAGTTCACGCTGTCCTGACGGGCACGTCTCCGAATCGACCGACTACTGCGACGTCTGTGGGCAGCCGATGAGTGCCGCCTCCGCGTCGCCCCCACCTCCGCCCCTGCCGCAGGCGACGGTGCCCAACCCCCTCGACCTGGGGGCCGGTCCGTCCGACAAGGACTGCCCGAACTGCGGTTCCGTCGTGCCGGCCGATGACCTGTTCTGTGAGGTCTGCGGGTACGACTTCACCACCGGCGTGATGCCCGAGCCGGTTGCGGTGCCGGGGGCCCAACAGCTTGTGGACGACGTGAGCTCCGCGGCGCCCGGCGCCCGTCCGGCGGCTCCGCCGGCGCCGGGCCTCGCCCCGCCGACCTCAGGCCCGCTGACCTGGGTGGCCGAGGTCTGGGTGGACCCGGACTGGTACGCCACCCAGGAGAGCGACGACCCGTGCCCGTCGCCCGGCATGCCCGGCGTGGTGCCGCTGTGGGACCAGAGCATCCTGGTCGGCCGCCGCTCCACCAGCCGGAACATCCACCCCCAGCTGGACTGCGGCGGCGACCACGGCGTCTCGCGGCGTCATGCCCAGCTCACCACCGACGGCCAGCGCTGGTTCGCCGAGGACCTCCAGTCCTCGAACGGCACCTACATCGCGCCCGCCGGCGCCCCCCTGCCCACCGACCCCATCCCGGCCGGCCAGCGGACCGAGTTCCGCGAGGGCGACCGGGTCTACGTGGGGGCGTGGACCCGCCTGGTGATCCGCCGGGCGACGCCCGACGAGCAGTAGGTTTCCCGCCTTGGGCCCCGACGCTGTTGTGCGCCGGGGCCCCGCTCATGATCCGGCGGCGACGAGACGATTCTCCGCCGCCACGACTTGCACTGTGCTGACCGGGCTTTCCACCGTCGCGGTGCCGTCGACGGGGAGCCAGGGCCCACCACTCACGGAGTACTCGCCGCTGTAGACAGTGGTCAGCCCCACCCGCCGTGCCCCCGAATGCTGGTACACGTGAGCGGTTCTGAGCTCCGGATACGCAGCCCCCGCATCCTCGGTGGTCAGCGATTCCCCGTCCCCGTACGTCCAGCGGAACTCCTCAGGCGTGGCCCGAACCTGCACGGGCTGGCCGAGGATGGTGGTTGGCAGGGTCACCGTGTCGGCGTCGGCGTACAGGTTGGTCGGGATGTTCACCAGCGTGCGACCGTTGGGCGGCTGGACCACGATCGGTGAGGCGGGTAGCGGCAGACGCTGGAAGTCTTCTTGCGTGAGAACGGGGATTACTGGCGGGGGTTCATTGGGATCTGTGGCGCCGAGGCAGATGTAGGCGCCGGTCGCTGTCCAGTCTGCTGATGAAGGCGGTCCAACGGGTGCGCTGAACAACCAGTACCCAAAGTCCAGCAGATCGGACGTGTCGCTGCACATTGCGTATGCGCTGGCGCACGGCACCATCTCACTCCGGTTCGGATAGTTTCCTAGGCACGCGGGCACGTAGGAGTGCATTGTTTTCGGGGCGGTCGAATTGCTTACGGGATGACCTCTAAGAGGGCGCTTCGAGCGTTCCTGCTGCTTGGCCCAAAGCTCGGCGTAGTTGGATGATGCACGGGAGGTCACCTGTGTGCCCTCCCCTGGTGGTTGATCTGCTGCCGAAGCTGGTGGGGGAGAAACTATGGAAAGAAAGATTAAAACCGAGGCAGCCAATCGAAGCATCAACTCTCCTCAATGGCTACGTCTGCAACGAGCCAGCTATTCTGTGTCCAGTTGAGGCTTACGAAGCATTGGGCATTAGAGATTGCAGACGCCGTGGTCTGCGATCCATTGGCATGTGTGAGTTGGGCGGGCTCTTGATCGATGGTTCCTGAGACTATAACGCCAGTTTTTATGTCTATGGGTGGAACGGCGATTTGATCCATGCGCACGCGTGAACCTTGGATTTGAGTTCCTTCTGTTCGAAGTTCTGAAATATTTTTGTCAGTTGCTCTACAGAAGGAGCATTTGGGTTCGGAAATTCGTGTCAAAAGTTTTGTTTCCAGGTTTTCGTAAGCGTAATTATGCACCTCCCAAAAATACCGAACAAAAGCCTCCGCCCCCTCCGCACTCCGCTCCGCTTCAGGCGCTACAGGCGGTGCCAAAGTGGCGGTAGGACTACCCGTTGCGGAAGCGGAAACCGTTGCGGTGGTGGCAGAAGTGGCTCCGCTGCTCCCGCCCCAGCAAGCGGTCAGAGCCAAGAGCCCGGACACAACGACAACACCCCGAAAGAATCCCCCGATCATGAAAAAAGAGTAACCACCCCCCACCCCAAAGTCCCTCACCCCGACCAAACTGTGGATAACCCTCCCCACCAAAAGCAGCGAGCCCGGTCCGCACGAACGGCGGGCCGGGCTCGGTGGGGAAAGGTCAGCTGAACACGACGGTCCGGGTACCGTTGATCATCACCCGGTTCTCGGCGTGCCAGGCCACGGCCCGGGCCAGCACCTGGCACTCGACGTCGCGGCCGACGGCGGCCATCTGCTCCGCCGTCGTGGCGTGGGTGACGCGCTCGACGTCCTGCTCGATGATCGGGCCCTCGTCCAGGTCGCTCGTCACGTAGTGGGCGGTGGCCCCGATGATCTTCACGCCTCGCGCATGGGCCTGCTGGTAGGGGCGGGCGCCCTTGAAGCTGGGCAGGAACGAGTGGTGGATGTTGATCGCCCGGCCGGTCAGGGCCTGGCACAGCTCGGGGGAGAGCACCTGCATGTAGCGGGCCAGCACCACCAGGTCGATCTTCTCGCGGTCGACGATCTCCAGCAGCTGCTTCTCGGCCTCGGGCTTGGTGGCCTTCGTGACCGGCACGTGGATGAACGGGATGCCGTGGCTCTCGACCAGGTCCTGGAAGTCGGTGTGGTTGCTGACCACCGCGGGGATGTCGATGCCGAGGGCACCGATGCGGTGGCGGAACAACAGGTCGTTGAGGCAGTGGCCGAACCGGGAGACGAGGATCAGCGTGCGGCAGCGGGTGGAGGCGTCGACCAGCCTCCACTGCATGTGGAAGGAGTCGGCGACGGACAGGAAACCCGCCCGCAGACGGTCGAGCGTCTCCACCGGGTCGAGGGCCGTGAACTGCACCCGCATGAAGAAGGTGCCGGCCGTGTCCGCCGCGGCGTCGGCGTCGTACTGCTCGCTCTGGAGAATGTTGCAGCCGTGCTGGATCAGGAAGCTGGCGACGGCGTAGACGATGCCCGGCCGGTCCTCGCAGGAAAGGGTGAGGACGTACTGCTGACGGTCTGCCGGGGCCGACCCGCCGGTGCCCAGGGGAGCAGGTGCGGATGTCGCAGGGGTCTGGGTGCTGCCGGGGCCGGAAGTAGTCACACGCGCAGGGTGCGGGCACGGGCACCGAACGGTCAAGAGGGGCGCCCCGGTAACGGTTGGGCGACAGCGACCGTCGACCCGGAGTGGAGGCTCTATAGCACAGCGTTGACAGTGCTCGCGCCACTCCGGGCTCGGCACGCTAAGTGAATGTTATGGAAGGGGCAAAGATGCGCTCATCGCGACTGGGAGGTATTCCGGAGTCGGCTGATCACCACCTGTGAGACTCCCAGCTCACATGATCATTAGCCGCTTTCAACACGCCGTTATGACCTGCGCGACGTCCGTTCTGCTCCGGTTGCGGATCGGTCGCCCCGGCAACCGCTGAGACCGCCCTGAGAATCCCAAGATTGTCTTGAATGGCCTCTGACCAGCACTGGTATGGTCTGCCGCACATTAGACGGTTGGGAGCGGGGTCCCTTAGCATCACGATTCGATCTCGGTTGAGCTGTATGACCGGGATGCATCCGTATCAACCGGCCGAGGACGGCCAGAAGCTGTACGACGCCGGCGACCATGGGAGCAAGAACCACCGTGACGAGCAGACGCAGGGCTCAGGACGAGGGCGATCGAAGAGCGCAGACGGCTGCGGAGCGTGAGGGGCGCACTGCTCCCGGTTCCCGTGGCGAAGTGCTCGACACCCGTCGCAGCCGCGCCACGCGCGCGACGACCGACTCCGCCCGCATGGACCCCGCCCTCGCCCGCCGCAAGCGCCGCACCGCCGCCGGTGCCCGCGTCGGCGCCGCCGGGGGTTCTTCTTTCTTCAGCGACGAGACCCCCGAGGCCGCCGCCTCCGGCGTCCGCATCGAACCGGCCCGGCCGCAGCCGCGTCTCACCCGTTCCGAGCTGCGCGCCCGCCGCGAGCGCATGGAGAAGCGCCGTCGCCGCCGCGCCATCCAGCGGCAGCTCACCTTCGGCCTGATCGGCCGGGAGACCGACCCGCAGGCCAAGACCGAGGCGATCCCCGAGCTGCGGGAGACGCAGACCGGGTCGATCCGCGTGCGTTCCGGCCAGACCGGCGCCATCCGCAAGCCCGAACTCGCGCCGGAGCCGAGCCTTCTCGAGGTCGACGTCACGGCCGACGACCCGACGCCGACCGGTGGCATCAGCCGCCGGGAGATCCGTGGCAAGCGCCCGAAGACCGGCCGCCGCTCCGGCGGGCGCAGCCCGATCGGCCGCGCGGTCAGCAACAAGCGGGCCTGGCTCGGCGCCGTCGCCATCACCCTGGTGCTCGCCGTGCCCGGCTACCTCTACCTGGACCGGACCCGCGGCACCACCGAAGAGGCCGCGCTGACCAGCGACAGCAACGAGATGCCCGCGCAGACCGCGACCCGGTCGGCCTCGCCGACGTCCGAGGAGCTGGTCGAGGCGCAGAAGCGGCTGGGCAAGGCCACGGCCACGGCGAAGAAGCTGGCCACCACCAAGAGCAAGAAGGCCACGAAGTCGTCGAGTTCCTCCAGCAGCACCACGAAGGACTCCACACCGAGCAGCAGCACCAGCACCGGTGGCACCACGCAGATCGGCCTGGCCAACCTCAGCGACAGCGCCTCCGGCCTTGGCTGGGCGTCCGGTCTGTACATGCCGGGCAGCAGCGCCAGCAACGCCGCCGCGTTCGGCAAGTGGCGCGGCGCGGGCATCGACGTGGTCGTCGACTGGCCGGCCCGCTCCAGCTGGGACGACCTGATCGACCCGGACTGGCTGTACGACTCCTGGGAGGGCACGTCGTACACCAAGTCGTTCGGCTTCCCGCCGTTCCCGGAGAACAGCGGTGGATCGCTGAGCCAGTGCGCCGCAGGCAGTTACAACAGCAAGTGGAAGCAGATCGCGCAGAACATCAAGGACGCCGGTCTGGACGACACCACCGTCATCCGCCTCGGCTGGGAGTTCAACGGCGACTGGTACGAGTGGGCCGCCGGTGACGCGGACAACTTCGCCGAGTGCTGGCGTCAGGTCGTCTCCGCGGCCGAGTCCGTGGCCCCGGCGCTGACCTGGGACTGGAACGTCAACCGGGGCGTCAGCGCCGGTCTGGCCGACCCGACCAAGGCCTACCCGGGCGACAAGTACGTCGACATCGTCGGCATCGACTCGTACGACATGTGGCCGGGCGCCACCAGCGAGGCCAACTGGGACGAGCAGCTCAACGGCAAGCAGGGCCTGAAGTACTGGGTCAACTTCGCCAAGAGCCATGGCAAGAAGGTCAGCGTGCCGGAATGGGGTGTCTACCCGGGCACCGCTCAGGCCGGGCACAACGGCGGTGACAACGCGTACTACATCGGCAAGATGAAGTCGTTCTTCGAAAGCCTGGGCAGTCAGCTGGCTTACGAGGCGTACTTCAACGAGGACGCCAGTTACTACGCCGGCTCGATCTTCGGGAACGTGCAGAACCCCGAGGCCGCCGCGAAGTACAAGTCGATCTACAGCAAGTAGCCGCAGTACTGCTGAACGGCCCTCGGGAGTTTTCTCCCGGGGGCCGTTTTCACTGCACGGACGACGAAAAACCGCTACAGAATCCCGTCTTCGATCTGTTCCACCACCACACACCAGAAGCGGTCTTTGTGGACGGCGTCGGCATCGACCGCGTTCAGCTGTTTCTTCAGCAGCCGAAGGCGTTTGCGGCGCGGAACGGCGGGTTCCTCGTCCTCGGTGGTGGGTTCCCCGGCGTAGAACTCGTCGAACGCCCTCAGAAAGCCGCGGAAGGCGTCCATACCGCTGTTCATCGGACTCGGCGTGCTGGGAGTCGGATCGAGCACGAAAAGCCGCCCCTCGGCGTCCACCCCGATCTCCTGGTAGAACGAGGCGGAACCGATCACGGTGAACTCGCGGCCCGCCATCTCCTGGATCCGGGCCGGCCGGTCGTCGAGTTTGATGCCGAAGCGCAGCTCTTCCATGTTCGGAGTGTATGACCCGCTCCGACCCGGTGATCATGCACTTCCGGGCAGTGCGGTGAGGGTGGCCCGAAACAGACCTGCCCCGTCCCCGGCCTGCTTGTTACTATGACCTCGCCGCGACTGGCGTTCGGGTGGGTCACCACCGGGAAGCGGTGGAGTCGTCGTCATCGGGTCGTTCGCCTGGGCCCGGGCGCATTGGGATACCGTCCCGCCCGACGACCGCTACCGCTTTGGAGTAACCGCATGACCTCCGATGCCACGTCCACCAGCCGTGCGATCACCCAGACCTCTCTGGCCGACGCCGACCCCGAACTCGCCGCCGTCCTCGGCCAGGAGCTCGGCCGCCAGCGGGGCACCCTGGAGATGATCGCCAGCGAGAACTTCGCCCCCCGCGCCGTGCTGGAGGCGCAGGGCTCGGTGCTCACCAACAAGTACGCCGAGGGTTACCCGGGCAAGCGGTACTACGGCGGCTGCGAGTACGTCGACATCGCCGAAGAGCTCGCGATCAGCCGGGTCAAGTCGCTGTTCGGCGCCGACTACGCCAACGTGCAGCCGCACTCCGGCGCGCAGGCCAACGCCGCCGCCATGCACGCGCTGATCCGTCACGGCGACGGCATCCTCGGCCTCGAACTGGCCCACGGCGGTCACCTGACCCACGGCATGAAGATCAACTACAGCGGCCGGCTGTACAACGTGGCGGCCTACGGGGTCGACCCGAAGAGCTTCCTGATCGACATGGACGTGGTGCGGGAGAAGGCCCTCGAGCACCGGCCCAAGCTGATCATCGCCGGCTGGTCGGCCTACCCGCGTCAGCTCGACTTCGCGGCGTTCCGCAGCATCGCCGACGAGGTCGGCGCCTACCTGATGGTCGACATGGCGCACTTCGCCGGCCTGGTCGCGGCCGGTCTGCACCCCAGCCCGATCCCGCACGCCCACGTCACCACCAGCACCACGCACAAGACGCTGGCCGGCCCGCGCGGCGGCATCATCCTGGCCAACGACCAGGAGAACGCCAAGAAGTTCCAGTCCGCGGTGTTCCCGGGCCAGCAGGGCGGCCCGCTGATGCACGTCATCGCCGGCAAGGCGGCCGCGTTCAAGATCGCCCACGGCGAGGAGTTCAAGGACCGCCAGGCCCGCACGCTGCGCGGCGCGAAGATCCTGGCCGAGCGCCTCACCGCCGAAGACGCCACCAAGGCAGGCGTTTCCGTGCTCACCGGCGGCACCGACGTGCACCTGATCCTGGTCGACCTGCGCGAGTCCACGCTCGACGGCCAGCAGGCCGAGGACCGGCTGCACGAGATCGGCATCACCGTGAACCGCAACGCCGTGCCGTTCGACCCGCGCCCGCCGATGGTCACCTCCGGTCTGCGCATCGGCACCCCGGCGCTGGCCACCCGGGGCTTCGGCGACGAGGAGTTCACCGAGGTCGCCGACGTGATCGCCGCCGCCCTCCAGCCGACCTGCGACGTCGAGGCCCTGCGCAAGCGGGTCGACAAGCTGGCCGCCGACTTCCCGCTGTACGACGGCCTGGAGACCTGGTGACCGCGCAGCTGCTCGACGGCAAGGCCGCCGCGGCCGCCATCCGCCTGGAGCTGAAGGAGCGGGTGGCTCTTCTGAGGCAGAAGGGCATCGTTCCCGGCCTCGGCACGGTGCTGGTCGGGGAAGACCCGGGCAGTGCCAAGTACGTCGCGATGAAGCACGCCGACTGCCTCGAGGTCGGCATCAACAGCATCCGCGAGGACCTGCCCGCCGACGCCACGCAGGAGCAGGTCGAGGCCGCCGTCACGCGGCTGAACGAAGACCCGGCCTGCACCGGCTACATCGTGCAGCTGCCGCTGCCCAAGGGCCTGGACTCCGACCGGGTGCTGGAACTGATCGACCCGGCCAAGGACGCCGACGGTCTGCACCCGACCAACCTCGGCCGGCTGGTGCTCAACGTCAACGCCCCGATGACGTCCCCGATCCCGTGCACCCCGCACGGCATCGTGGACCTGTTGCTGCGCAACGACATCGACCTCAAGGGCAAGGAGGTCTGCGTGGTCGGCCGCGGTGTCACCGTGGGCCGTCCGCTGGGCCTGCTGCTCACCCGCCGCGAGCTCAACGCCACGGTCACGCTGTGCCACACCGGCACCCGTGACGTGGCCGAGCACGTGCGCCGGGCCGACGTGGTGGTCGCCGCCGCCGGCGTGGCCAACATGATCACCGCCGAGATGGTCAAGCCTGGCGCGGTCGTGCTGGACGTCGGGGTCAGCCGGGGCGCGCCCGACCCGGTCACCGGAAAGTCCAAGCTGGCAGGCGATGTCGCGCTCGACGTGCGCGAGGTGGCCGGCTGGGTCGCACCCAACCCCGGTGGGGTGGGCCCGATGACCCGGGCGATGCTGCTGGCCAACGTGGTGGAGGCGGCCGAGCGGGCTGCCAACTAGAGACGACGCAAAACCCGCACGGCCCCGGCTGATTCCAGCCGGGGCCGTGTTCGGTTCATGGACGACGAGAGCTCGCGGGAGCTCATCGTCGTCCTCAATTGACGGACAGCTTGCGCAACGCCAGTTCGCTGTACAGCGCGGCGCCGTCGGCCAGCACCGAGTCGGCGAAGACGGCGTGCGGCGAGTGGTTGCTCGGCGCCGTCTCCGGGTCCTGCCCCTCCGGGCAGGCGCCGATGAGAACCATGGCGCCGGGCACTCTTTCGAGCACCCGGGAGAAGTCCTCGGTGCCGGTCAGCGGCCGGGGCAGAGCGAACATGCGCTCGTCGCCGAACAGGCCGCCCGCCGTCTCGAAGGCGAAATCGGTTGCCTCGGCGTCGTTCAGCGTGACCGGGCACTCCTCCAGGTACTCGATGTCGACCTCCACACCGTGCGCGTCCGCGATGCCGTTGCACACCTGGTGCACCAGCTCGCGCACCTGACGCCGCACGCTGCGGTCGAAAGTGCGCACGGTGGCCTCGAATCCGGCGGTGTCGGGGATCACCGTGTGCTTGGTGCCGGCCTTCAGCCGGCCCACCGTGAGCACCGCGGCCTCGAAGGCGTCGATGCGGCGGGTGATCGCGGTCTGGAGAGCGATCACCATCTCGCAGATCGCCGGTACCGGGTCGTGGGCCAGGTGCGGCGAGGCGGCGTGCCCGCCGTAGCCCCGCGCCGTCACGAAAAGCCCGTCGCTGGCGGCCATCACGGCCCCCGGGCGACTGGCGATCGTGCCCCGCGGAACCTGGTTGGGCAGCACGTGCAGGGCGTAGGCGGCGTCGGCGGCCCGGCCGGCGGCGCTCAGGATGCCGCCGTCGATCATCTTGGCGGCGCCGTGGTAGCCCTCCTCGCCGGGCTGGAACATCAGCACCACGTCGCCCGCCAGCTGGTCACGCCGGTCGCTGAGCAGGCGGGCGGCGCCCACCAGCATGGAGGTGTGCAGGTCGTGGCCGCAGGCGTGCATGGCGCCGTCGACGGTTGACCGGAAGGGCAGGTCCACCTCCTCGTGCACCGGCAGGGCGTCCATGTCGGCGCGCAGCAGTACCACCGGGGCGATGTCCGGGTCGGCGGCGGCCTCGCCGCGCAGGACCGCGGTGACCGAGCCGATGTCGCGACCCGGGGTGATCTCCAGGTCGAGGCCGTCCAGTGCCTCGAGCACCGCCTGCTGGGTGCGTTGCAGCTTGAGCCCGATCTCGGGTCGCCGATGCAGCCGGTGCCGCAGATCGGCGAGATCGGCACTGATCCCGGCCGCGTCGTCCAGAAGGGTCATGTCAATTGCATACCCTTTCCCGCGCTCACGTGACAGGGGTTTCAGGCAAAGCCACACGTCTTGTTGGTCCCGATCAGGCCGGAAGGCGCAGCTCCAGCCGCCGAACGGCCCTCGCCACGGCGTCCGGGTCCTCGTGCACGGGGGTGTGGCCGGTGTCGAGCAGCACCAGCTCGGCGCCGGGGATCCCGGTGGCCAGCTCCTGCGCGTGGGCGACGGTGCGGGCCTGGTCGTGGCGGCCGTGGACCACGACGGTGGGGACGGCGACGGTGTGCAGGAGCGGGCGCAGGTCGAGGGCGTGCTGACTGCGGAGCACGTCGTGGGCGCCCCGCGGGTCGGTGGCCAGGGCCCAGGCCAGCCACTCCGCGCGGGTGCCCGGGTCGAGGGGTTCGTGGAAGGAACGGTCGAGGATGCGGCCGAGCAGCTCCGGTCCCCAGTTCTCGCGCAGCCCGAGCAGAATCGCCTCGACGTCGCCGTGGTCGCGCATGTGGGCGCCGGTGTCGGCGAGGAGCAGACCGGCCACCAGGCCGGGGTGGCTGAGGGCCAGCTGAAGGGCCAGGGCGCCGCCGGTGGAGTGGCCGATCACCAGCGTCGGCCCGTCGAGCTGGGCGGCGATGTCGGCGACCAGCGAGGGGATGTCCCACGGTCCCGGCCGGGTGAGCCACGACCAGGTCCTGAGGTCTACTGATTCGGCGAGGCGATCGAACACCGCGGGTGGGCAGAGGGTGCCGGGCAGGGCGAGGATCGGGGTCACGGTCCGATTATCGGTGGGCTGTGTCGGGGGCCGTGCGAGTATGGCTGGCCTGTCGATGGAAGGTGGAGTCGTACCGTGCTGAGGGTTGCAACGGCCAACGTCAACGGTATCCGGGCGGCTGAGCGGCGGGGGATGCCTGCCTGGCTGGCCTCACGGCAGCCGGACATCCTGTGTCTTCAGGAGGTGCGCGCGGACGACGCGACGCTCATGAAGATCATGGGTGAGGGCTGGTTCGGGGTGCATGAGGAGGCTTCGTCGGCCAAGGGGCGGGCCGGCGTTGCCGTGCTGTCCCGGACTGAGCCGGTGGCCGTGCGGTCCGGCCTGGGGTCGTTCCTCGGTGCGGGGCGCTGGGTTGAGGCCGACTTCGCTCTGACCCCTTCTGCCGAGGGGGAGCCCGCGTTGCTGACGGTGGTGTCGGTCTACATCCACACCGGTGAGGCCGAGACGCCGAAGCAGGACGAGAAGTACCGGTTCCTGAACGAGATCCGGGAGCGGATGAACAAGCTTGCTGCTGATGGCCGGCATCTGCTGGTGTGCGGGGACTTCAACATCTGCCACCGTGAGGTGGATCTGAAGAACTGGAAGGGCAATCTGAAGAAGTCCGGGTTCTTGCCGGCTGAGCGGGCCTGGATGGATTCGTTGTTCGACGAGGACGGGTTTGTCGACGTCCATCGGAAGATGGCGGGGGAGGGGCCTGGGCCTTACACCTGGTTCTCCTGGCGTGGGAAGGCCTGGGACACCGGGGCGGGATGGAGGATTGATCTTGCCGTCGCGAGCCCTGATCTCGCTGATCTGGCGACCTCGGCCGAGGTGGACCTCGCACCCTCGTACGCAGAGCGGTGGAGCGATCATTCTCCGGTAGTAGTGGATCTGGAGCAGCTCGGCTTCTGACATGGCTGCGCTGCTGCATTGCAGCCTTACTGCTTCGCAGCTGGCGAACTAGCCTGGTTCTGGAGAGGGCTGACCAGGGTGGGAGAGGTGGACATGACGGACGCTCTTTTTCATGGATTCATCGCCCTCCAGTCGCGAGGCCTGTTCGCTCTGCCCAGCGATCTTCGGCGGCGGTACGGACTGGACAAGCCCGGCGCCCAGATAGAGATCACGGAGCGCCCGGACGGTGTCCTGGAGGTGCGCCCGCAGACAGCCGTACCTGCGACCCAGGCTTGGCTCTGGGAAGAGGAGTGGCAGCAGCGTGAGCGCGAGGCCACGGCTGATCTCCGGGCGGGCCGGTTCACTGATCATGACAGTGCTGATGCGTTCCTGGCCGATCTCGACTCGTGAAGCTCCGAACTTTCGACAGCTTCAGGTCTGACACAAGAAGCTGAAGCCCGAGCGCAAGGACGCTTTTCGGAAGATCGTCCTGGACAAAATCGCCCCCGCCTGTGACGGCCGGGCATTGGCGCAAGCGGCACGCCGGGCCGACGTGTGGCCCGACTCGCTTCGAGTGGCGGCCGGTGCCAGCACGTCGTGATTCGGTCGAATGTCGCCCTTCTGATGAAGCATCTTTGTCCACAGTTGAGGTGTACTCGCACTGAACCGAGTGACGCTGTCGAGGGCCTCGGGCGATTGGCCAAAGAGGTTGTCTAACGACACCCTTGGACGGCGCGGCGGGTTGGCGCATCGATGACGCCATCGCAGGCCCTGACCTGGCGCCCCTCGCTACAGCTGTTGAGGTGGGTCTGGCCCTCACCATTGCCGAGCGCTGGAGCGACCACTCGCCGGTCGTCGTGGAACTGGAGCTCAGGTGGGGGACACACCTCCGAAGGTTACTCATCGTGGTTACACAATACTAGGCGTTCGTATAGGGTTGTGTTCATGGCTTGGATCGGCGTCGCCGAGGCTGCGCGGCGTTTGGGCGTTGGCTCGGCGCGGGTTCATCAGCGCATCGCAGACGGTTCCCTGTCTGCCCGGCGGATCGGTTCGCAATGGGCGATTGACGAATCCTCGCTTGCGTTGGTCGCCGAGCGTCATCGGCCCGGGCGTCCGCTGTCTGAGCGCTCGGCCTGGTACCTCATCGCGGCTGGGTCGAGTGATGCCGAGGCGCTCTCCGGGGCGACAGCCGTGGAACGAGGTCGAGCCGAAAAGCGATTGGCGGAACTTCTTTCGCGGTTCACTGGGCAAGTGGTGCTGACGGAGGTTGAGCTACGCGAATCGGCCAGGGATCTGAGGTTGCTGCTTCGAAACCGTGCGCAGCGGCGACTTTGGCGGGCCTCTGTGCGCGATCTGCCCGATTTGCGCGAAGATCGCCGCATCGCTCTGTCGGGCCTCAGTGACCCGCACAGCGGTATTGCATCCGGTGATCTTGTCGAGGGGTATGTCGAGGGCGGCCAGGTCGAGGCGCTGGTGCACGACTATCTGCTTGTCGAAGAGGTGGCCGAGTCCAGGGCCAATGTTGTCCTCCACATCGGTCGGCATGTCTCGGCGGCGGGCGAAGGCCGCAGCCTGCTCCTGCTGGCGGCTGATCTTGTTGAGTACCGGCGTCCCCGCGAAGAGGCCAGGGCAGCCGAACTGCTGTCGGAACTCGCAAATTCGCGGATAGAAAATGATCCATCGGGGGAGTCGCATGATCGTCCTACCTGAAATGTCCAGCGCTCAAGCTGCCTCCTGGCGTGGAGTCATGGATCTGCACGAGAAGCTGGACGACGGCTGGACTCTCGTGGGTGGACAGATGGTCCATCTGCACTGTGCTGAGGCGGGACACGCGCCGACACGGCCTACGAACGATGTCGACACGGTGATCGATGTCAGAGCTCGTCCCAACATGCTCCAGATCTTCACGAGAGTGCTGGTGGGGCTCGGGTTCAGCGGCGCAGGAATCTCCGCTGAGGGAATTCAGCATCGATGGGTTCGTGGCGAGGCCACGATCGACGTGTTGTTGCCGGACGGGGTGGGGGAGAAGGCGGCGTTGCGGACCGGAGTGACGGCCAGCCCAACCATCCCAACTCCAGGCGGCACTCAGGCACTTGATCGCAGCGACTCGGTTGCGGTATCGGTCGCAGGTCGCGAAGGTTTTGTGCGCCGTCCGACGCTGGTGGGCGCCTTGATCATGAAGGCAGCGGCTCACAGCGCGGTCGGAGACCCGGCGAAGGGCCGTCACCGAAGCGACTTCGTCACGCTTGCATCGCTGATTGCCGCGCGAGACTTCCGCGGGGTCGAACTGACGAAGAAGGACCGTCAGCGCTTGAAAGGCATGATCGCCGCGGTGCGGGCCGACGCCCAGGTCATGGCCGGCATCGAGGATGCGGTCGGCACGCTGATCAGGCTTGAACGCGTGTCCGGCTGAGCCGGCGCCCGCCTGTTACATCCTGGCCCACTAAGTCTCGCCACCGCGCGAATACCGTTGTCCGCATGAGTAATCCATGGGTGAGTGCCTGATCAACGTCCTGAACGGTCACGATCTCGACGCGGCGTCCTCCTGCTTCCGGGGCCGGAGCAGGTGCGCCGGAACGGGGAGATGATCTTCAGGATGCCACCGGAGATGACGGACGCCGTCGAGGTCGGCGACGAGGTGTGGGGAGCAGCACGACACCCGAGCGGCCGGTCCGGGGACCTTCGCGTGGTCGTCTACACCGCCTCGTAGCGCGGCCCCGCGAATCCGGATCCCGGTGGGGGAATTCGTCGTCAATTTGGGGGTTTGCCCGCGCGAAACGGGCGAATCTGGCATGTTGAAGTCACTTCCGTAACATCGCAAGCCTGGAGGGGACTTACATGGCCCTGCGCCGAAACCGCCTGACCGCACTGATGGGAACCGCTTCCGTGGTGGCCGTCGGGCTCACCCCGCTGTTGTTCGCCGGCTCCGCGCAGGCGGTCGTCCGCGCGCCGGAGGCGAGCGTTCTCGGCAGCCCGGCGCACCACTACCAGCTCTACTTCGACGGCGGGTCCGAGATCGCGAACCAGATCGACCTGACGCTGGAGCTGTCGGCCGACGAGTCCACGTTCACCTACACGATCGACGACGTGGTGGACATCGAGATCGGCGACTTCTGCGTCTATCCCGACAGCGCGGACCACACCAGGGTGGCCTGCGAGCTGGAGAACCTGTTCGGCGACGACCGGGTGGCCAACGACCCGAACGGCAACCTGTACCTCGGTGACGGCGACGACTCGCTCACCTTCACCAACCGCACCACGTTCGACATCACCGGCATCGGTCTGGGCGACGGCGACAACACCTACGCCACAGGCGATCCGGCGGCTCCCGACGCCTATGTCTACGCCGAGGGCGGCAAGGACACCTTCACGATCGGCACCGGCGGCTTCGTCTCCGCGGGCCTCGGCGACGACGTGATCAACCTCGTCGGTGGCGCCGCCACGGCGTACGGCAGCTTCGGCAACGACGAGATCAACGGCGGCTCGGGTGACGACCAGCTGTACGGTGACGAGGGCGACGACGTCATCTACGGCAACGACGGCGACGACTACATCGCCGGCGGCAAGGGCAACGACCAGCTGTTCGGCGGCCGGCACAACGACACCATCTACGGAAACAGTGGTGACGACGTGATTTACGGCAACAGCGGAGACGACTACATCTCCGGTGGGCCGGGCACCGACACCATCTCCGGTGGCACCGGCACGAACACCATCGTGGACTGACGGCACGACCGTTCCGCCCCGGCGGTCGCCCGGGGCGGAACGGTACTGCCGCAGTTGCGTCGTCCACCATTTGTTGTTCCCCCCGATGTTCCGTAGCGTCCTGAAGCACCATGGAGGCAACGGGAAGGGCGGGAACGGCGATGCGCCTGCACGTCGGATGCGCGATGTGGACGCACCGGTCCTGGACCGGCAGCGTCGTCCCCAAAAACACCGGATCGCAAGACAAACTGCGCTTCTACTCGAGCTGGTGCAACGCGGTCGAGGGCAACACCACGTTCTATGCCACGCCGGCCCGGGAGACGGTCGGGTCGTGGGCCGGGCAGACCCCC
Source organism: Kineosporia corallincola (assembly GCF_018499875.1). Classification (GTDB taxonomy): domain Bacteria; phylum Actinomycetota; class Actinomycetes; order Actinomycetales; family Kineosporiaceae; genus Kineosporia; species Kineosporia corallincola. The sequence goes on from NZ_JAHBAY010000001.1 coordinate 754,335, forward strand.
GGCGACTTCCGGTTCGTGGTCAAGCTGCCCCGCGCCATCACCCACGAAAAGCGTTTCCGTGGAATTGATGACGACCTCAGGAACTTCCTGCGGGTGATCGAGCCCCTCGGGCCGCGCCTGGAGTCGCTGTGGATCCAGCTGCCCGGCAGCTTCGCGCCCGGCGACGTCGCCGCCCTCGACCAGGTGCTCCGCCGGCTGCCGAGGGAGCACCGGTACTCGGTCGAGGTGCGCCATCCGCTCTTCTTCACCGATCCAACGGAACTGAATAACCTGGAAAAAGTCTGCGCCGCAACCGGAACCGAGTGGGTTCCGTTCGACACCACGGCCTTCTTCGCGGGTGGCGCGCCGACCAGTGACGCCGAGCGCGAGGCCTGGGAACGCAAGCCCCGGTTGCCGCGTCGTTCCACGGCTCTCACCGCCCGGCCGATCGTGCGGTATCTGGGTAGGGACGACGAGACGAAGACCGTCGCCGGCTGGCAGCACTGGGTGGGCGTGGTCGCGGGCTGGCTCCAGGAAGGGCGTTCACCCACCTTCTTCCTGCACACCCCCGGCAACCACGACGCGCCCGCCCTGGCCCGCCGCTTCCACGACGAGGTGCGGGCCCGGGTGCCCGCGCTGGAACCGCTGCCCGAGCCGGAGCCGGTCGAACCCGAAACCCTGTTCTGACGATCCGGCCCGGCCGGATACCCCGCTCGGGCCACCGCCGAACGAGCGATTTCACCCAGCGTGCTCAGGTGTGGTGCGTCGCGACCGATCAATGGGGACGTGAGCGAGCGACCCAGCCTGCCCCCGCAGGCCCGGCACGAGGCGGCCGAACACCTCGTCGGGGTCGGTCTCCACACCGAGGCGCAGAGCCTGCTGAGCATCGATGAGGCGGACGACGCCGAGCCCGGCATCCGGGCCGGCCTGCTGGCCGGCGACCCGCAGACCGCCGCCAAGTACCTGGGCCGGCTGATCATGTCCGGCCGGGCCCGGGACGGCGAGGTCGACCTGGTGCGCGGCTGCATCGCCCTGGTCTCCGGGCACGCCGAGGGACTGGCCAGCACCCAGCAGGTGCTGGAGCGGATGGTCCCGGTCAGCAACGACTGGGCCGCCTTCGCCGTGACCGCCGCGCCGCACGACCTGAAGGCCGCGGCCCGGGCCGCCAACCAGGTGTCCGGGCCGGTCGGGCCCGCGGTGCTGGCGGTGCAGGCGGCCGGGCGGGCCGCGCACGGCGACCCGGCCGAGGCGCACTGGCTGCTCGACGACGCCGGCTGGAGCGGTGTGGGGGAGGAACCGACCCGCCGCACCATCGACCTGCTCAAGCTGCACGGCCTGGACCACGTGGCCCAGGAGCTCGACGCCGTGCGCTGGCAGCGCCGGTCGCTCGGCGAGTCACTGACCCGCCGCATGCAGACCTGGCGCCGCCGCCGCACCGAACGCGACCTGCGCTGCCGCTGCGCCGACACGCCGGTGTACGCCGGCGAGGGCTCGCGCTACTACGTGAACTGGCACCTGGAACTGCTTGAGCGGGAGGCCGGCATACCGACCACCGGCGAGGACGACACGCCGTGGCGGATCCTGTTCTGCGCCCGCACCGGGGTGCGTTACCTGGACCGCTCGTCGATCCCGGTGACCGTGCGGATCGGCGACGGCGGCGAGGACTAGCGGGGCAGGCCCGGTGCCGCCCGGAACACCTCGCCGTCACCGGTCAGGGTGATCGGGCCGGCGGTGGCAGTGACGAACGCCGACTGGCCGCTCTCCAGTGCCACCGAGGCGCCCCCGGCGCTCACCGTGACCGCGCCCCGCGTGCACAGCACGATCTGCGGGCCGCTGATCGTGCCGTCGGTGGGCAGCGTGCTGGACGACGCCACCTCGACCCGGCTGAGCTGGAAGTCCTGAACCGGCGGGCGCCAGGCCACCTCGGTGTCGGTGAGCTGCGCGAAGCCCGCGTCGCCGGAGGCCAGCGGGTGGCTGTCGATCACGTCGAGCAACTCGGGGACGTTGATCTCCTTGCTGGTCAGACCGCAGCGCAGCACGTTGTCCGAGCCGGCCATGATCTCGACGCCGAGACCGCTGAGGTAGGCGTGCGGCACCCCGGCGTCGACGAAGACCGTCTGCCCGGGGGCCATGCGCACCAGGTCGAGCAGCAGCGGCGCCAGCACCATCGGGTCGGCCGGGTGCAGGCCGATGAGCCGGTCCAGCCAGCCGAACACCTCGGGGTAGTCGGGACTGCCCTCGGCGGTGAGCCGGCTGCTGCCCGCGGCGATCTCGGCCACCAGGGCCGCCCGGTCCTCCACCGGCCAGGTCACCAGCAGTTCGAGGCCCGCGTGCAGGCGGGCGGCCTCGGCGCCGGCGGTGGCCCCGGTCACGTTCGCCTCTTCGGCGGGAGTCTTGAGGACGTCGATGAGGCGTTCCAGACGCGGCGCCCGCAGACGGCTCAGCAGCATCGCGACCTGGGCGGGGGGCCGGAACCCGAACAGCGCCTCGATCGGCTCCAGCGCGTAGAGCATCTCCGGCTTGTGGAACGGGTCGACGTAGGTGGAGTCCGGCCCCGGCGTGTACTTCTCGCGGGCACGCTGCATGGTGGGGTGCACCTGCACCGACAGCGGCCGGGCGATGGCCAGGATCTTGAACAGGTAGGGCAGACGGGGGCCGAAGCGGGCCAGCACGTCGCGGCCCAGCACCTGCTCGCCGAACCGGTCGATGGCCTCGGGCAACGGCAGCTCACGACCGTCGGGCAGCACCAGCACGGAGGGCGCGGACGGGTGCGTGCCCATCCACAGCTCGGCCTCCGGGCCACCGCTCGGGGTGCGGCTCTGGAGCAGTGCCAGCGCCGAGGTGGAGCCCCAGTCGTAGTCGCGGATGGAGTTCCGCATCGCGGTCACCGCCGGAACCGCGGTCAGGGCATGCTCGTTCGCCGAGGGATCAGCGGTCCAGGCCGTCATACCGGTCAGCCTACCTGGACGGATGCCCGGTTCTGCGCCGGACGACCACCGTCCGGGTGCCTGACAGCTGTAGCGATATCGGCCTGTGACCTGCCGGGATCGCGACCGGGCCGGTGTGGGCCCGGTGCCGCGCGCGCAGTGGGCTCAGACCTCCGGCTCGGCATCGGCCGCCAGCGTCAGCAGGTCGTCGGCGATCCGGCCGGGCTCGGTCGCGAGCACCCGGGTGCCGTCGCCGTAGTACCAGCTCACCCGGGCCCTGGGCAGGCCGGTCAGGGCCTCGGCGATACCGGTGCGGGTGGCGGTGCCGCCGCCGTCCGGGTCGCTCACCCCGTCCGGCGGGACCACCGGGCAGAGCACCACCGGCACGCTGATCAGCGGGTACCAGGCCCGCGGCTCGCCGAGGAAGACGGAGCGGGCGATGGAACGGCGCCGGGCCAGGAGCGGGTCGTCGTCCTCGGTCGGTGTGGCACCGGCCCCCGGCTCGCGGGCGGCCCAGAACCGCTCGAAGGACGGGTAGCGCCAGGCCGGCCGGGTCCAGCCGCCGTCGACGCAGCAGACACCGCCGAGCCCGTCCCGCCGGGCGGCCAGCGAGAGCGCGACGTTGGCGCCCCAGCCGTGGCCGACGACGATCGGCGACCGGCCACCGGTGTAGCCCAGTTGGTCGAGCAGCGTGGCCAGGTCGTCGGCGCAGGTGTCGGTGTCGTAACCGTGCGCCGCCGGGTCGGGGGTCTCCGACCGGCCGTGCCCGCGCAGATCCACGGCGGCGATCTCGTGCCCGGCCGCGACCAGCCGCTCGGCCACCTGCGCCCACACCGAGGAGTCCGACGACTCGCCGTGCACCAGGAGGAACGGGCGTAACGGTGCTTCGATGCGGGCCACCGCCAGCGCGGGCCCGTCGATCAGCTGCACCGTCTGCACCTCGCCCTGCTCGACCGGCATGTCGCCCCCTGCTGTTGAGGTCGTGTCGTGAGTCGCCTGTGATCGGCTGATGACTGTCTGACCGTAGATGATGACGCCCCGGTGCGCCCGGCGGTGCAACGCCCGGCGCTGGACGGGTGGCCAGGAGGTGCCAGAATGAGGGCCATGCCTGAAACTGGTCCCGCGCGGCCCCGGCTGCTGTCCGGAATGCAGCCCACGTCCGATTCCCTGCACCTGGGCAACTACATCGGCGCGCTGGCCAACTGGGTCGAGCTCCAGGAGCAGTACGAGGCGTATTTCTTCATCGCCGACCTGCACACGATCACGATGGGCCACGACCCCAAGGCCCTGCGCTCGCGTTCGCACCGCTACATCGCGCAGTACCTGGCCGCCGGCATCGACCCGGCGAAGTCCGTGCTGTTCGCCCAGAGCCACGTGCCCGAGCACCCGCGCCTGTCCTGGGTTCTGGAGTGCCTGACCGGGTTCGGCGAGGCCGGCCGGATGACCCAGTTCAAAGACAAGTCGCACAAAGACGGCACCGAGGGTGCCACCGTCGGGCTCTTCACCTACCCGATCCTCCAGGCCGCCGACATCCTGCTGTACCGGCCCGCGGTGGTCCCGGTCGGTGAGGACCAGCGCCAGCACCTGGAACTCACCCGCGACCTGGCCCAGCGGTTCAACAAGCGGTTCGGCAAGACCTTCCGGGTGCCCGAGCCGCACATCGTCAAGGCCACGGCCAAGATCGTCGACCTCCAGAACCCGGACAAGAAGATGAGCGGCAGCATCGGCGGCCCCGGCTGCCTGTGGCTGCTCGACGACCCGAAGGTGTCGGCCAAGAAGATCCGCTCCGCGGTCACCGACACCGGTCGCGACATCGTGTTCGACCCGGAGAACAAGCCCGGCGTGTCCAACCTGCTCACCATCCTCTCGGTGCTCGGCACGACGCCGATCGCCGACCTGGAGGTGAAGTTCCAGGGGGCGGGCTACGGCGACCTGAAGAAGGAGGTCGCGGCCGTGTACGAGGAGTTCGCCGCCCCGATCGCCGAGAAGGCCAACGCGCTGATCGCCGACCCGGGCACGCTCGACGACATCCTCGCCGACGGGGCCGCGAGAGCTCAGCAGACGACCGCACGGGTGCTCGCCGAGGTCTACGACCGGGTCGGGTTCCTGCCTCCCCGGAGGTGATCGGGATGTCGCAGCCGGGGGGCGGGGCACCACCGCCGACGATGAGCATGCCGGTGGTGCCGAGGCCGGACGACGACCTCGTCACCATCGGCGTGGTCATCGACATTCCGCAGCCGCACAGCGATTTCCTGCGGCAGTGCCGGGCCGACTTCGGTGACCCGCTGGCCGCGGTGATCCCGCCGCACATCACGCTGCTGCCGCCCACCCTGGTGCCGCAGGCCGACGACCAGGCGATCGAGGACCACCTGCGCGCGGTCGCCGCGGTCACCGCCCCGTTCAGCATCACCCTGGCCGGCACCGGTTCGTTCCGTCCGGTCACACCCGTCGTGTTCGTGAAGCTGGAAGACGGCGCCGAGCACTGTGCCGACCTCCAGCGCCTGCTGCGCACCGGCCCGCTGAAACGCACGCTGCCGTTCGACTACCACCCGCACATCACCGTGGCGCACCACCTGGACGACACGGCGATGGACCGGGCCGAGGCGGCGCTCGCCGACTACCGCAGCACCGTCGGCCTGACCGGCCTGAACTTCTACGAGCACGGCCGTGACGGGGTGTGGCAGTTGCGTCGTCGATTCGCGTTCCGGGCCGACCTGACGAGCGACTAGACCGGGCAGAAGGGCCGTCCGGCCGACTCGTTACCCGGCAACTTGGTGCCCCGGCCGCGCGCAACGACCGGTTTGCTGGAAACTAAGCCGCGTGAGCGAGACGAGCACCCCGCCGAAGACGCCGACCAGCCTGCTCGACCGGGCCAAGAACTCGGTGCCCTGGCGCGCCTGGCAGCGCTACGGCAAGGCCCGCGGCGGCGTGCTGGCGGGCGGCATGGCGTATGCGGCGTTCTTCTCGATCTTTCCCGCGCTGGCCGTCGGCTTCACCGTGTTCGGCATGGTCGTGGGCGACGACACGAGCATGCAGAACAGCGTGATCGACGCGGTGAACGACGGCGTGGGCACCACCGTGATCAGCCCGGTCGGCGGCAGTGGCGGCATCGTCTCGATGGACACCCTGACCGGCTCCAGCGAGCTCACCATCGCCGGCATCATCGGTCTGGTCGGGTTCCTGTTCACCGGCCTGGGCTGGCTCGACGCGATGCGCGAGGGCATGCGCGCGATGTTCGGGCAGCCCACTCTGGAGGGCAATTTCGTCTTCACCAAGGGCCGCGACCTCGGGGTGCTGGTCAGCATCGGCCTGCTGATGCTGGTGTCGGCGGTGGCCGGCATCTTCGTCAGCGCCTCCACCGGCGTGCTACTCGGCTGGATCGGTATCGACGAGGGCTCGACGATCGGCCGGGTGGTGCTGGGCTGCGCCGGCACATTGCTGGTGCTCGGCGTCGACATCCTGATCTTCATGCTGCTGTTCCGGCTGCTGTCCGGGGTGCTGTTGCCCAGCCACGACCTGTGGGACGCCGCTCTGTTCGGCGGGATCGGCCTGGGCATCCTGAAGCTGCTGTCCGGGGTGCTGCTGAACGGGGCCTCGGAGAACAAGTTCCTGGCCACCGCGGGAGTGGCGCTGATCCTGCTGGTCTGGCTCAACCTGGTGTGCCGGCTGACGCTGGTGGCGGCCGCCTGGGGAGCCACCGTGGCGGTCGATCGCGGTCACCTGGCCGACGTCGCGGCGCTGCCCGAGTCCACCATCACCGTGCGCACCAGCCTGGCCGGCCTGGCCTCGGCGAGCCGCCCCGCCGCCTCGGCCAACCCGGCCGCGGCCGGTGTGCGCACCGCCGTCCCGGTGCCCCCGGCGCCGTACAGCCCGGTGGTCAGCCCCCGCGCCGCGGACCGGGTGTCGATCGCGGCCGGTGCGGTGCTCGGGGCCGCGGGTCTGCTGGCGGCCCGCACGGCGGCGGGAGCGGTCCGGTCGGTGGGCAGCGTGTTCCGGCGTGACGACGACTGAGCCCGCTGAACCGGGTCTTGCGTCGTCCCTGATTCGATCAGTGACGACGCCGTGAACCCCGGGAGCGGGAACGGCGGGTGCTCGCCAGGAGCGGGCGCAGCCCGAACACCATGAGCAGGAACAGCACCGCGGCGATGGCGGCCAGCGGCCAGAACCGGGTGACGGACCGGGTGTCGGACGACCGGGTGCCGGTGAGTGCGGCCTTGAGGTCGTCACCGTCGCCGCTGTCGTCGTCGCCGGCCAGCCGCTCGGCCTCGGTGGACTCCGGCGAGCTGGTGGCGGTGGGGGCCACTCCCGCCACCACGCCGTCGGAGGCGGGGACGTCCGGGCCGGTCATCGCGGTCAGCTCACCGGGTTTGACCAGGGTGCCCACCGGGTTGGCCTTCTGGCCGTTCTTGAACGCCCACTCCAGCATGTCGCCGACGGGGGTGAACACGGTGCCGTCGGTGCGCATCACCACGGCGATGTAGCTGTGGCCCTGGTAGGTGGCGCTGGCGACGTTCGAGCCCAGGGCGCTGGTGGTGTAACCGTTCTTGATGCCGGTGATGCCGGGCAGGTAGCCGAGCAGCCGGTTGTGGTTCTGCGTCTGGTAATGCTTGCGCTTGGCACCCATCGACGTTCCCTGGTCGGGGAACGAGTAGGACTGCGTGGTCATGATTTTCGCGAGCTGCTTATTCTCCAGCGCCTGCGAGCCGGCCAGCGCCAGGTCGTAGGCGCTGCTCACCTGGCCCTTCGCGTCGAGGCCGCTGGTGTTCTCGACGACCGTGTCGAAAGCGCCGATCTCCAGGGCCTTCTGGCGCATCATCTCGGTGGCCTGGCTCTGCCCGCCGACCAGGTTGCCCAGGGCGTTGGCACAGTCGTTGCCGCTGCTCATCAGCAGCCCGTGCAGCAGGTCGTCCACCGTGTACCTCGAGCCCGCGACGATGCCCACCCGGGTGCCGTCGATGTTCTCGTCCTCGGTGGTGCCGGTGTAGACCTGGTCGGTGTCCAGCTCGGGCGCCAGGGCCAGCGAGGTGAAGATCTTCAGCGTGGAGGCCGGGGCCAGCGGCACGTGCACGTTCTTGGCGGCCAGGATCTCGCGGGTGTCCAGATCGGCGATCAGCCAGGACGCGGACTTCGGCGCGGGGGGCTGTTCCACCCCGGCCGGCAGGTCGGTGAGTGTCTTGGTGCCGATCAGGTCTTCGCCACCGACCCACGACTCGGCCTCGGGCAGCACGAACTTCTTCTTGCCGTCGGTGGACGACTTGCTGTCGGTGGACGACGGTGAGGGCGCTGCCAGCGCGGCACCTGGCGCGACCACCGTGCCCAGGGTCAGACCGGAGGCGACGGCGGTGGCGGCGATCAGCCGGAGCGCGTGGCGGGAACGGTAGGAACTGGACATCGGGGCTGAGCGTACCCGGCGTTCGCGGTTGACCCGCAAGAAACAGGCGACGCCCGCGTCACGCACCGGTACCCGGTGCCGTGGGCCCGCGTGGGTGTCTCAGGACGCGACGGCCGCGCGGGTGCCGAGCACGGCCCGGTAGTGCCCGATCAGCTCGTCGCCCAGCAGTTCCCAGGTGTTGCGCTGCACGCCGATCCGGCCGGCCGCGCCCATCCAGCGGCGCTGTTCCGGGTCGCTCGCCAGGGCGGCCACGTTCATCCGCAGGCCGGAGTCGTCCTCCGCGCCGTAGAGCATGCCGTTGACGCCGGGGGTGACCAGGTCGAGCGGGCCGCCGGCCGCCGGGGCGACCACCGGGACGCCGCTCGCCATCGCCTCCTGGAGGGTCTGGCCGAAGGTCTCCGCGGTGCCGGTGTGCACGAACACGTCGAGTGCGGCGAAGGTGTCGGCCAGGTCGTCGCCGTCCTGCCAGCCGAGGAACGTGGCCCCGGGCAGGGCGCGTTCCAGGGCCCTGCGGTGCGGGCCGTCGCCGGTGACCACCAGCCGCACGCCTGGCATCCCGTTCAGCGCGGCCAGGCGCTGCACCCGCTTCTCCGTGGCCAGCCGGCCGACATAGCCGACCAGCACCTCGCCGTCCGGCGCCAGCCGCTGCCGCAGCGCCTGCACCGCTTCCGTCTCCCGGCGGTCCGGGTGGAAGCGGTCGCTGTCCACCCCGCGCTGCCACAGGGACAGGCGCGGCACCGCGTGGTCACGCAGCTCGTCCATCGCCGCGCTGGAGGGGGCCAGCGTGAGGTCGGCCTGGGTGTGGATGTGCCGCACCCAGCGCCAGGCGGTGCCGGCCAGCATGCCCATCCGGTGACGCGACGCGAAAGCCGGTACGTCGGTCTGGAAAACGGCCACCGTGGGGATGCCCAGCTGCCCGGCCGCGGTCACTCCGACGGCACCCAGGACGAACGGGGAGGCAAGGTGGACGATGTCCGGCCGGAAGCCGGCGAGCGTGCGCAGCACCTTGGAGCTGGGCATGCCGACCGGGAACTGGCGGTAGCTGAACGACGGCACGGTGATCACCTCGAACCCGGCGAAGCTCCGGGGAGCCGGGCCGGGACAGATGACCACGGCCTCGTGGCCCTGGGCGGCCAGGTGCTCCAGCACCCGGCAGACGCTGTTCGTGACGCCGTTGCCCGTGGGCAGGAACGATTCGGCGACGATCGCGACCCGGAGCCGGCCCGGTGCGGAACCGGCGACCGGCCGGGAGACGACCGGGACGGCCCGGTCCGCACGCAACAGGTCCAGCTCGGCACGGGACCCCACCACAGACGCTCGCTGCATGGGAGAAAGCCTCGGCCGGGTGGGTGAGCGACAGGGAAGCGGCGATGGTGGACCGGGTGAACAACTACCGACCGGTGCTGTCCGGCGCGTCGGTGAAATCCGTGGTCAGGACGCTGTGGGTCCGGGGCAAGATCCCGCCGGTAACCAGCTGGTGACGGCCGAGGGTGAAGTCGGGCTCATCGGGTGTTATTCCCCGGAGATCGCCACGCGGACCTCGGCCGGGGCCCTACGGTGTTGCGGGTGACTGACCAAGCGAGTGAATCGTCTGCCGCCCTGCCCGGCTTCTGGGCCATCGTGCCCGCTGGTGGGGCCGGCACCCGGTTATGGCCGCTCTCCCGCCAGGCCCGTCCCAAGTTCCTGCTCGACCTCACCGGCTCCGGCCGCACCCTGCTCCAGCAGACCTGGGACCGGCTGCTGCCGCTGGCCGGCCCGGGCGGGATCACCGTGGTCACCGGTACCGCGCACGCCGAGGCCGTCACCGAGCAGCTGCCCGGCCTGACCGGCGCCAACCTGCTGACCGAGCCCACCCCCCGGGACTCCGCCGCGGCGATCTGCCTGGCCGCCGCCGTGATCGCGCGCCGCGACCCGGACGCGGTGATCGGCTCGTTCGCGGCCGACCACGTGATCCGCAACGCCTCCGGCTTCGAGAAGGCGGTGGCCGAGGCCGTCGCCACCGCGCGGCTGGGCGAGATCGTCACCCTGGGCATCACGCCCGACCACGCGTCCACCGCGTTCGGCTACATCCGGGTGGGCGAGTCACTCGGCCTCGACGACGCACCCTCGGCCTGCCGGGTGGAGCGGTTCGTGGAGAAGCCCGACGCCGAGACCGCGCGCACCTACTTCGACGAGGGTGTGTACCGCTGGAACGCGGGCATGTTCGTGGCCCGCGCCGACGTTCTGCTGGCCGAGCTGGAGCGCAACCGCCCCGAGCTGTACGCCGGGGTGCTGCGGATCGCCGAGGCCTGGGACACCGACGGGCGCGACGCCGCGGTGGACGAGTTCTGGCCGCAGCTGGAGAAGGTGGCCATCGACTACGCGATCGCCGAGCCCGCCGCCGAGGCCGGCCGGGTCGCCGTGGTGCCCGCCGACCTGGGCTGGGACGACATCGGTGACTGGGCCTCGCTGGCTGCCCTGCTGCCGGGCGACGCGGCGCTGAAGGTCGTGGGCGACGCCGCCCAGGTGCTCGACGTGGACTCCTCCGGCATCGCGGTGCCGGCCGGCGAGCGGCTGGTGGCGGTGCTCGGGCTGAAGGACGTCGTGGTGATCGACACCCCCTCCGCCGTGCTGGTGACCACCCGGGAATGGGCGCAGGACGTGAAGAAGGTGGTCGAGACGCTGACCCAGCTCGGGCGGCACGACCTGAGGTAGCCCGAATCGTCCCGCCGTGAGTCAATGCTGGAAACAGCGCTGACAACGGGGAGTCGCATTGTCGCCACGGTCCGGCACCAGGGCACGCAACGACCCCGCGCAGTACGACGACCTGACCGGCGAGTGGTGGCTTCCGCACGGCAGATTCGCGGCGCTGCACTGGCTGGCCAGGGCACGGGCGGAGCTGATCCCGCGGCCGCCCGCCCCCGGCGCCCCGCTGCTCGACATCGCCTGCGGCGCCGGTCTGCTCCAGCCGTACCTGACCGGGCGGCTGGCCGGGTGGGCACACACCGGCGTGGACCTCTCGCTGCTGTCGCTGCGCCAGGCCCGGGTGCACGGGGTGCGGGTGCTGGCCGCGGACGCCGCCCGGCTGCCGTTCGCCGACGCCTCGTTCGGCTGCGTGGTCGCCGGTGAGGTGCTGGAGCACCTGCCCGACCTGCCGGCGGCGGTCGCCGAGATCTGCCGGGTGCTGAAACCCGGCGGCACGCTGGTGGTCGACACCCTGAACGACACCCGGTTCTGCCGCGTCGCCCTGGTCCGGATCGCCGAGCACCTGCCCGGCGGACCGCCGCCCGGCATCCACGACCCGGCCCTGCTGGTGTCGCCGCACCGCCTCGCCGCACTGCTGGCCGGGCACGGCGTGCGGCTCGGCCGGCCGGTCGGCCTGCGCCCGGCGGTCGGGCAGTACCTGGCCTGGCTGGCCCGGCGGCGCGACCACGTGACCATGCTGCCGATGTCGTCGGTCGCCGGGGTGTACCGGGCCACGGCGATCAAGGACGCCGCGTGAGCGGGTTGCGGGGGCACCGCGCGGTGATCACCGGGCAGGGTCACGCGGTGCCGGAACCGGTTCCGCAGGAAGACATCTGGCGCGAGGTGTTCGCGCCCCGGCTGAACCACGACCGGATCGCCGGGCACATCTTCCGCAGCGCCGGGATCACCACCCGGCACGCCGGCGTCGACCCGCGGCACACCGACGTCAGCGGCTGGAGCACCGGCGACCGGATGCGCCGGTACGTCACCGAGGCGCGGGGTCTGGGCGGCGAGGCGGTGACGGCGGCGCTGGCGCAGGCCGGTCTCTCGTCGTCCGAAATTGGTTTCTTCGTGGTGGTTTCGTGCACCGGCTACGCAACGCCCGGGCTGGACATCATGATCGCCGACCAGCTCGGCATGCCCCTCGACGTGCGCCGGCTGCTGGTCGGCCACATGGGTTGCTACGCCGCGATTCCCGGGTTGCAGGCCGCCGCCGACTTCGTGCGGGCCCAGGGCCTGCCCGCGGTGCTGCTCTGCGTCGAGCTGCCCAGCCTGCACCTCCAGCGCTCCGACGACCCGGCGGACCTCCAGACCGTGGTGTCGCACGCCCTGTTCGCCGACGCCGCGGCCGCGCTGGTGATCGAGCCCGACGCCGGTGCGGGGCTGGAGCTGCTGCGCACCACCGCTGCCACCGTCCCCGGCACCGAGGCCCTGATGACCTGGGACGTCACCGCCCACGGCTTCCGCATGGGGCTCTCCCCGAAGGTGCCCGACGTGCTCGCCGGGCAGGTCGCCGAGGCGACCGCCGAGCTGTTGACGCCCTTCGGGCACCGGGCCGGCGACGTGGCCGGCTGGGCGGTGCACCCGGGCGGGCGGCGGATCGTGGACGTCGTCCAGGAGCGGCTGCACCTGCCCGCCGAGCTGGCCGCACCGAGCCGCGAGGTGCTGGACCGGTACGGCAACTGCTCCTCGCCGACGGTGCTGCTGGTGCTGGAGTCGATCCGGCGCGGGCGGCGGCTGGAGTCCGGGGATCCCGTGGTGCTCATGGCTTTCGGGCCCGGACTGACACTGTGCAGCGCTCTTCTGAGAACGGTGTGTTAATTCCCGGACGTACTCCGTGTGGGTGCACGGCATCACACGTGGCGGGTCTATGCTCGCCAGATCGTGAACATTCCCGAAGTAGCCCCTCTGGTAGCGGCCTACGCCGACGAACTCATCGACGTGCGCCGTGACATCCACGCGCATCCGGAGCTCGGTTTTCAGGAGATGCGCACCACCGGGCTGGTGTTCGACCGTCTGGCGAAGGCGGGCCTGAACCCGCAGCGGCTCTCCGGCGGCACCGGGCTGTGGTGCGACATCGGTCCGGCGGGAGCGGGCCGCACCGTGGCCCTGCGCGCCGACCTGGACGCCCTGCCCCTGCCCGACCGCTGCGAACGGCCGTGGGCGTCCACCCACGAGAACGCCGCCCACGCCTGCGGTCACGACGTGCACACCACCGCCCTGCTCGGCGCCGCGCTCGCCCTGGCCGACCTGCACGAGCGCAGCCCGCTGCCCGGCCGGGTGCGGCTGATCTTCCAGCCCGCCGAGGAGAAGATGCCCGGCGGTGCGCTGAAGGTGCTCGGCGAGGGCCTTCTCGACGGCGTCACCCGGGCCTACGGCCTGCACTGCGACCCGCGTACCGACGTCGGCCGCATCGGTTCCCGGGTGGGCCCGATCACCGCCGCCGCCGACCACGTCAGCGTCACCCTGACCGGCCAGGGCGGTCACACCTCACGCCCGCACCTCACCCAGGACGTGGTGTTCGCGCTGGCCGCCGTGGTCACCGGGGTGCCGGCCGCGCTGTCCCGTCGCGTCGACCCGCGGGCCGGTGCGTCCATGGTCTGGGGCCGGGTCAACTCGGGCGTCGCGATGAACGCCATCCCCAGCTCCGGCGAGGTGGCGGGCACCTTCCGCTGCCTCGACAGCGCGGTGTGGACCATCGCCGGCTCGATCATCACCGACACCATCCAGCAGGTGGTGCAGCCCTACGGGGTGCGGGCCGAGGTGGACTACAAGCGCGGGGTGCCGCCCACCGTCAACGACGCCGACGCGGTGGCGCTGGCCGAGGCCGCGGTGCTGGCCGAGATCGGTGAGGGCGCACTCGAACTCACGCCGCAGAGCCTGGGCGGCGAGGACTTCGCCTGGATCCTCGAGAAGGTGCCGGGCGCGATGGTCCGGCTGGGCACCCGCACGCCCGGCGGCGCCACCTACGACCTGCACCGGCCCGACTTCGACGTGGACGAGCGGGCGATCGGGATCGGCGCGACGTTCCTGGCGGCCACGGCGGTGCGAGACCTGTTCAGCGACTGAGCGGGTTCAGCGCGGGAACCGGCGCCTCAGCTCCAGCCATGACCCGGGCACGGCCAGGAACAGCAGGGTGAGTGCACCGGTCACGGCGTTGACGAAGACCGGGAAACCCCAGGAGGAGAACCCCTCGAGCACGGTCGGCTGCTGATCCGGATGCAGGTGCTGATAGACGCGGTCGGCCAGCACGGCCAGTGGGAAGCAGGTCACCACCGCCCCGATCGCCAGGTACCAGAAGGCGTCCGGGATCCGCCGGTACCGCGCCAGCACCCCGAACCAGGCCGCGGTCATGCCGATCGGCAGCATGAAGAACAGAACGATCATTGGGCCTTCAGGGGGAAACATCCGCAGCGGTTCCGGCATGAGGGGGAACCGTGGACAGGGCTGACCGCTCGGCGCGCAGGCCGCCCGGTCCGCCCGTCCTGATCACGTTCTGTCATGGCGTGACAGTACCGGTGACGGTTATGTGAAGTTTGCCGGACCTCGACGAACTCTCCGGCCGCCGGGCCTAATGACGAACAGATTTCCACGGTCACGGTTCGGCCACCGAACGGTGCTCGGTCCAAACCGGCTGTGATTAGCGGCTAAGGTCGCCCCTGATACCGGCCCGGGCAGGGCCGGGACCGGCGCCGTTGTCCTGGGAGTCACGTCCCGGACGCGCCCGGTTCGTCCGAAGTTGCATTTAAGAGGAGGCACCTGTGCGCCGGGTGACCAAGCTGGTTGCGGTGGTTGCTGCCGCGACCTTCGCCCTCGCCGCCTGTGGCGGCGGGAGTGACGACGACTCGAGCACCGACGCGGGCGGCAGCTCCGCCACGTCCGACGTGAAGGTCGGTCTGGCCTACGACGTCGGCGGCCGCGGTGACCAGTCCTTCAACGACTCCGCCGCGACCGGCCTGGACAAGGCCAAGTCCGAGTTCGGCGTCGAGGCCAAGGAGCTCGAGGCGAGCACCGGTGAGACCGACACCCAGCGCGAGGAGCGGCTTCGTCTGCTCGCGCAGGGCGGTTACAACCCGGTCATCGCCGTCGGTTACGCCTACGCGACCGCCCTGGGCAACGTCGCCAAGGAGTTCCCCGACACCCAGTTCGCCATCATCGACGACTCCACGCTGGCCGACACGGCCAACGTGACCTCGCTGGTGTTCGCCGAGGAGCAGGGCTCGTACCTGGTCGGCGCGATCGCCGCCGAGGCCTCGAAGACCGGCAGCATCGGCTACATCGGCGGCGTGAACACCCCGCTGCTCCAGAAGTTCGAGGCCGGCTTCACCCAGGGCGCCGAGGCCGTGAACAAGGACATCAAGGTTCAGGTCAAGTACCTGAGCCAGCCGCCGGACTACAGCGGCTTCGGTGCTCCGGACAAGGCCGAGACCACGGCGCAGGGCATGATCGACGCCGACGCCGACGTGATCTACGCCGCCGCCGGTGGTTCCGGTTCCGGTGTGTTCAAGGCGGTCAAGGCCGCCGGTGCCGACCACTGGGCGATCGGTGTCGACTCCGACCAGTACCTGACGGCCGGCGACGACGTGAAGGACGTCATCCTCACCTCGATGCTCAAGCGCGTCGACACCTCGGTCTACGACTTCGTGAAGTCGGCCGTGGACGGCAAGGTGCTCACCGGCGTGCAGGAGTTCGACCTGTCCGACGAGGGCATCGACTACTCCACCTCGAACTCGGCCGTCGAGTCGTACGAGGCGAAGGCCGACGAGCTCAAGAAGCAGATCATCGACGGCGACATCACCGTCTCCGACAAGCCGTGATCTGACCCGGCTTTTCTGCCCGGCCGGACCTCCGGCGACAGAACTGCCAGTTCAAAGCATTAACCTGGCCGCCGTCCCGCCCGGAATCCCGGGTCGGGGCGGCGGTCCAGTTGTCCCCCTCCGGAAACGGAAGTCCAGCTGTGGGTGGAAAGGTGTCCTGTTGATGCCCGAGTCGGAAGGCGCGGTGGCCGGCGGGCCGAGCGCGGGTGAGGCCGTCCCCGCGGTCGAGCTCACAGGAATCACCAAGCGGTTCCCCGGTGTCGTCGCCAACCATGACGTGAACCTCCGGGTGATGCCCGGCACGGTGCACGCGGTGGTCGGTGAGAACGGCGCCGGCAAGTCCACGCTGATGAAGACCCTGTACGGCATGCACAAGCCGGACGAGGGCACGATCACCATCAACGGCGAGACCGTCGTGCTGCACAGCCCGTCCGACGCGATCGCGCGCGGCGTCGGCATGGTGCACCAGCACTTCATGCTGGCCGACAACCTGACCGTGCTGGAGAACGTGGTGCTCGGGGCCGAGCCCCGGCGCTGGGGCGGGTTCGGCCTGAACCGCGCCGCCGCTCGCACGAAGATCCGCGAGATCGGCAAGCAGTACGGCCTGGAGGTCGACCCCGACGCACTGGTCGAGCGCCTCGGCGTGGGAGACCGGCAGCGGGTCGAGATCATCAAGGTGCTCTACCGCGGCGCCCGCATCCTGGTGCTCGACGAGCCCACCGCCGTGCTGGTGCCGCAGGAGGTCGACGCCCTGTTCGACGCCCTGAACGTGCTGAAGGCGCAGGGCCTGTCGATCATCTTCATCTCGCACAAGCTCGACGAGGTCCGCACGGTCGCCGACGAGATCACCGTCGTGCGCCGCGGCACCACCGTCGCCACCGCCGACCCCAAGACGGTCAGCTCGCGCCAGCTCGCCGAGCTGATGGTCGGCAGCGAGCTGCCCTCGCCGCAGACCAGCGAGTCCACGGTCACCGACCGGCCGGTGCTGGAGATGAAGAGCGTCAATCTGGTGGACGACGCCAGGTCGCTCCTGCACGACGTCACGCTGACCATCCACGCCGGTGAGGTGCTGGGGCTGGCCGGGGTCGAGGGCAACGGCCAGGCCGAGCTGGTCGAGGCGATCATGGGTATGCGCTCCGTCGACAGCGGCACGATCACGCTGGACGGCGACGACATCACCACCTGGTCCACCCGCCGCCGTCGCGAGGCGGGCTGCGGCTACATCCCCGAGGACCGGCACCGGCACGGCCTGCTCCTGGACGCCCCGCTGTGGGAGAACCGGGTGCTGGGCCACCAGAGCCGCAAGCCGAACGTCCGTGGTCCGCTGGTCGACCGGGCCGGGGCCCGCAAGGACACCGAGCGCATCGTGCGCGAGTACGACGTGCGCACCCCCTCGATCGACGTCGCCGCGTCCGCCCTGTCGGGCGGTAACCAGCAGAAGCTGATCGTCGGCCGGGAGATGAGCGGCAACCCCAAGCTGCTGATCGCCGCCCACCCCACCCGGGGCGTCGACGTCGGCGCCCAGTCGGCGATCTGGGACCTGCTGCGCAATGCCCGGGCCGAGGGCCTGGCCGTGCTGCTGATCAGTGCCGACATGGACGAGCTGATCGGCCTTTCCGACAGCCTCACCGTGATCCTGCGCGGTGAGCTGGTCGCCCAGGTCGACCCGTCGACCGTCACTCCCGAACAACTCGGCTCCGCGATGACCGGGGCCGGTGAGGCTGCGTGAAGCTCAACATGGACACCGTCCGCCGCGTAGGCCTCTCGGTGGCCGCGCCCGTGCTGGCGATCGTGCTGTCGCTGGTGATCACCTCGATCGTGCTGGCCGTGGCCGGCAACGACCCGATCGCCACCGTGCAGCAGATGATCGAGTACGCGCAGGAACCGCGCACCACCACGCTGATCATCAACTCGGCGATCACCTACTACTTCGCCGCGCTGGCCGTCGCCTTCGGCTTCCGGATGAACCTGTTCAACATCGGCGTCGACGGCCAGTACCGCCTGGCCGCGCTGATGGCCGCCGCGGTCGGCGGGGCGGTCGACCTGCCCCGGGTGCTGCACGTCGGCCTGATCCTGCTGGTTGCCGTGATGGTCGGCGGGCTCTGGGCCGCCATCGCCGGTGTGCTCAAGGTGTATCGCGGGATCAGCGAGGTGATCTCGACGATCATGCTGAACTCGATCACCACCGCGCTGATCGCCTACCTGCTCACCACCGACAAGCTGGCCGTGCAGGCGGAGGGCTCGAACAACATCGGCACCCCCGAGATCCCGGCCAGCGGCCGGGTGGGCGGCCTGAGCCTGGTGCCCGACTCCACCCTCCAGGTCTACGGCCTGCTGGTGCTGGCGGTCATCGTCGGCTTCCTCTACTGGTTCATGATCGAGCACAGCCGCTTCGGTTTCGACCTGCGCGCCACCGGCCGCAACGAGGAGGCCGCGGTCGCCAGCGGCGTCAACGTCAAGCGCATGGTGCTGGTCAGCATGGCGATCTCCGGCGGCATCGCCGGCCTGGTCGGCATGCCGCAGCTGCTCGGCTCGTCGTACACCTACTCGCTCGACTTCCCGACCGGCCTGGGCTTCACCGGCATCGCGATCGCCCTGCTCGGCCGGAACACCGCGCTGGGCGTGGCGATCGGCTCGCTGCTGTGGGGCTTCCTCGACAACTCCTCGCAGATCCTCGACCTGGAGGGGGTGCCGAAGGAGATCGTGATGATCACCCAGGGCGTGATCGTGCTCTCCGTCGTCATCGCCTACGAGCTGGTGCGCCGCTACCGCCTCGTGGCGCAGCAGCGTGAGGTCGGCCGCCGGCTGAGCGAGCCCACCACGCCCTCCGAGCCCAACGCCACGCAGGGAGCGCAGGCATGAGCGCCACGCTGGAATCGACCGTTCCGCCGGCGGAGGCCCCGGCCGCCCCGAAGAAGGGCCTGACCAGGCCGGTCCGGATCACGCTCTACGTGGTGGCCGGTCTGGTGCTGCTCAGCGCGATCCGGCAGATCACCGGTGCCACCGACCTGACCTCGAACGGCACGGTCAGTGCCGCGCTGATGCTGGCCGTCCCGATCGGCCTGGCCGGTCTCGGCGGTCTGTGGTCGGAGCGGGCCGGCGTGGTCAACCTCGGTCTCGAGGGCATGATGATCCTCGGCACCTTCGGCGCCGGCTGGATCGGCTGGCAGCACGGCCCCTGGGCCGGTGTGCTGACGGCCGTCGCGTTCGGCGCGATCGGCGGTCTGGTGCACGCGGTCGCCACCGTCACCTTCGGTGTGGACCACACGGTGTCCGGTGTCGCCATCAACATCCTCGGCCTCGGCACCACCCAGTACCTGGCCGGTGAGCTGCTGGCCGACACCCCCGGTGGCGGCGAGACCCAGTCCCCGCAGATCGCCGCCCTGCCGAAACCCTCGGTGCCCGGCCTGAACTCGGTGCTGGAGCCGCTGGAGAAGCACCACTGGTTCCTGATCTCCGACATCGCGGGCATCCTGCGCGGTCTGCTCACCAACGTCTCGATCCTGACCATCCTCGCGGTGCTGCTCGTGGTGGTCAGCTACCTGATCCTCTGGCAGACCCCGTTCGGCCTGCGCCTGCGCTCGGTCGGCGAGGACCCGCACGCCGCGGAGTCGCTCGGCGTGAAGGTGCGGCTGTACAAGTACGTCGCGGTGGTGGTCTCCGGCGGTCTGGCCGGTCTGGCCGGTGCGTTCCTGGCGATCGTCGCCTCCAGCCTGTACCGCGAGGGGCAGACGGGTGGCCGCGGCTACATCGGCCTGGCCGCGATGATCTTCGGCAACTGGCGGCCGGGCGGCCTGGTGATGGGTGCCGGCCTGTTCGGCTACACCGACGCCATGCAGCTGCGTAACGCCACCGCCGTGCATGCCCTGCTGCTGGTCGTGTTCGCGCTGCTCCTGGCGGTCACGCTGCTCAACCTGTACCGCCGGCGCTGGATCCCGGCCGTGATCGGCCTGGTGTTCGCCGTGCTGTCGCTGGTCTGGTACCTGAACACCGACGAGCTGCCCGGCCCGATCACCACGATGACGCCCTACGTCACCACGCTTCTGGTGCTCGCCCTGGCAGCCCAGCATCTCCGGATGCCGAAGGCCGACGGGCTGGTCTACCGCCCGGAAGGAAAGTGACACGATGACGCACGACTCGGACCCCGGCCGGGTGGCCGGGGTCGCCGGGCCCGAGCAGATCGACTGGGCGGCCCTGCGGGCCCAGGCCCGGCTGATCATGCGGCAGGCCTACGCGCCGTACTCGAAGTTCCCGGTCGGCGCGGCCGCCCTCGTCGACGACGGCCGGATCGTGACCGGCTGCAACGTCGAGAACGCCTCGTACGGCGTGGGTCTGTGCGCGGAGTGCGGCCTGGTGTCGTCGCTCAACGCCACCGGCGGCGGCCGGCTGATCGCCTTCACCTGCGTGGGGCCGGACGGCGAGTCGCTGATGCCGTGCGGGCGCTGCCGACAGCTGCTGTACGAATTCGGCGGTCCGGAGCTGCTGGTCGAGACCAGCCACGGCGTGGTGCCGATGACCGAGGTGCTGCCCGACGCCTTCGGCCCGGCCGACCTGGCCCGCGCGAACGGCTGACGGTCTCGTGCCTTCCCCGGCGGTCCGGCCGGATGCCGGGGGAGGCCCGAAACCGCGTGCCCGGGGAGCCATCTGGTTCCTGTTGGTTTCGTTCACCCTGCTGGTCGGCTGGTACGCCCACACACAGTGGAGCCGCTACGACCGGGCCTGAATGGTTCGTACGCGCGGGGCGTAAGCGCCGGACGCCGGTTCCGGCGGCGGGTTCGTTAGTCTCCGGATCATGACCGAACCCTTCGCCGCCGTCGACGTGATCGCCGCCAAGAGAGACCGCAACCGTCTGAGCGACGCGCAGATCGACTGGGTGGTGGACGCCTACACCCGCGGGGTCGTCGCCGACGAGCAGATGTCGTCGCTGCTGATGGCGATCCTGCTGAACGGCATGCTGCCGGAGGAGATCGCCCGCTGGACCGCGGCGATGATCGCCTCCGGCGAGCGGCTGGACTTCTCCGGCCTGTCCCGCCCGACCGCCGACAAGCACTCCACCGGCGGCGTCGGCGACAAGATCACGCTGCCGCTCACCCCGCTGGTCGCGGCCTGCGGGGCGGCGGTGCCGCAGCTGTCCGGCCGCGGGCTCGGCCACACCGGCGGCACGCTGGACAAGCTGGAGTCGATCCCGGGCTGGCGGGCGCGGCTGAGCAACGCCGAGATGGCCCGGCAGCTGGACGAGGTGGGCGGCGTGATCTGCGCGGCGGGCGAGGGTCTGGCCCCCGCCGACCGCAAGCTGTACGCCCTGCGCGACGTCACCGGCACGGTCGAGTCGGTGCCGCTGATCGCCTCGTCGATCATGAGCAAGAAGATCGCCGAGGGCACCGGGTCACTGGTGCTCGACGTGAAGGTCGGCACCGGCGCCTTCATGAAGACGCAGGAGCAGGCCCGGGTGCTGGCCGAGACGATGGTGCGGCTCGGGGCGGACGCCGGCGTGAACACGGTGGCCCTGCTCACCGAGATGTCCACGCCGCTCGGCCTGACCGCGGGCAACGCGCTGGAGGTGCGCGAGTCGCTGGAGGTGCTGGCCGGTGGCGGGCCCCCGGACGTGGTCGAGCTGACCCTCGCCCTGGCGCAGGAGATGCTGGAGACCGCAGGGGTTTCCGCCGATGCGGAGGACGTGCTGAAGAGCGGCCGGGCGATGGACTCGTGGCGCCGGATGATCGCGGCCCAGGGCGGTGACCCGGACGCCCCGCTGCCGGTGGCCAGGCACACCCACCAGGTGCTCGCCCCGGCCGACGGCGTGCTGATGACGCTCGACGCGATGGCCGTCGGTATCGGCGCCTGGCGTCTGGGCGCGGGCCGCTCGCGCAAGGAAGACCCGGTGCAGGCCGCCGCCGGCATCGAGATGCACGTCAAGCCGGGTGCCGAAGTGCGCGCCGGGGAGCCGCTTCTCACGTTGCACACCGACACACCGGAGCGTTTCGAGACGGCGATCGAGGCGCTGGAGGGCGGATACACGATCGCTCCCTACGGCGACCGTCCCGAGCACCGGCCCCTGATCATCGACCGCATCACCGTCTGAGGGGCAGAGAATTCGGGACGACGATGAGCGCCGTCGGAGCTCATCGTCGTCCCAAATTTGACCGTGAACCCTAGCGGCGCAACGGTTCCCGGCCGTACGGCTGGGACGGCCGGGGGTGTGTCGGGCTCGGGGGCACCGCCAGGGTGACCGGGTCGCCGAGCTTCAGCGTGACCAGGTCGCCGTGGTGCAGGATCTCGAGCTCGTCGTCCGGGTTCCGCTCGTGGTCGCTGAGCGTGTAGGTGGCCTGCTTGCCGTCCGTCTCCACCCGCAGGCGCAGGCCCTTGTGGGTGATCGTGAAGGCGAGCCGGTCCAGGCCCTCGGGAAGCCGCGGCGCGAAAGCGAGAGTGCCTGTCGTGTCACGCATTCCACCGAACCCGGCGACCAGTGACATCCAGGTGCCCGCCAGCGCGGCGATGTGCAGCCCGTTGGTCGTGTTGCTGTGCAGGTCGTGCAGGTCGGTGAGGGCGTTCTCGATGGTGTAGTCGTAGGCCAGGCCGAGATGCCCGACCTCCGCGGCCAGCACCGACTGCGTGCAGGCCGACAACGACGAGTCGCGCACCGTGAGCTTCTCGTAGTAGGCGAAGTTGGCCGCCTTCTGCTCCGGGGTGAACGCGTCGCCCCGCAACTGCATGGCCAGCACCAGGTCTGCCTGTTTGACCACCTGCTGCCGGTACAGCTGCACGTACGGCATGGTGAGCAGGAGCGGGTAGTCCTCCTCGGTGAGCGACTCGAAGTCCATCACCGCGTGCCGGGTGAAACCCTCGGCCTGCGGGTGCACGCCGAGCTTTTCGTCGTACGGGATGAACATCGAGTCGGCGCACTGCCGCCAGGCGCTGATCTCCTCGGCGTCCACCTCCAGCGCCTCGGCCTCCTCGGTGTAGCTGGAGGCCGCCGTGGCCGCGGCCCGCAGGTTCCGCTGTGCCATCAGGTTGGTGTAGACGTTGTTGTCGGTGATCGCGCTGTACTCGTCCGGCCCGGTGACACCGTCGATGCGGAACCAGCCGTCCCGGTCGAACTGGCCGAAAGAGCGCCACAGCCGGGCGGTCTCGACCAGCAGGGGCAGGCCGATCTCACGGTCGAACTCGTCGTCCTCGGTGGCCCCGTGGTAGCGGATCACCGCGTCGGCGATGTCGGCGTTGATGTGGAACGCCGCGGTGCCGGCCGGCCAGTAGCCGGAGCACTCGTCACCGTTGATCGTGCGCCACGGGAACGAGGCACCCTTCAGGCCCAGCGTGGCCGCACGGTCCTTGGCCTTCTGGAGGGTGCTGTGCCGCCAGCGCAGGGCGTCGGCGGCCGCGCGCGGGGCGGTGTGGATCAGCACCGGCAGCACGAAGGTCTCGGTGTCCCAGAAGCAGTGCCCGTCGTAGCCCGGGCCGGTCAGGCCCTTGGCCGGCACCGGCCGCTGCTCCGCCCGGGCCCCGGCCTGGATGATGTGGAACAACGCGAAACGCACGGCCTGCTGGAGCTCTTCGTCACCGTCGACCTCGACGTCGGCGCGCGCCCAGAACTCGTCCAGGTACTGCCGCTGCTCGGCCAGCAGGTCGTCCCAGCCGGTGTGGATGGCACCGGTCAGGCCGGCCGCCACCTGGTCGCGCAGGGCAGGCAGGGAACGCTGAGAGCTCCAGCCGTAGCTGACGAACTTGATCAGCCGCAGCTTCTGGCCCGGGCGCAGGGTGGCCGTGACGGTGAGGCGGCCCCAGTCCGGGCGCACGCCCCAGTTGGTGGAGACCTTGACGCCCTCCGGCACCTCGATCACGTGCTCGGCCGCGGCGGCGACGCGGCGGCCGCTGTGCCGGGTCTCGTGCACCAGGGTGATGCGGTTGCCGTTGCAGTCGTGCTCCAGGGCCTGGAGCGGGTTGTGCATGGCGGCGGCGACCCGCGGGTCCACCGAACCGCCTTCCGGCAGTTGCTCGTTCGCGACCAGCTCGGACTGGAGCACCACGCGGGCGGTCTCGTGCAGCGGCTCGACCTCGTAGGCGATCGCCATCACTGAACGGTGGGTGAACGAGACCAGCCGGGTGGAGGTGACCCGCACCGCCTGGTCGGCGGGGGAGCGCCACTCCGCCTGACGGCGCAGCGTGCCCGCCCGCATGTCGAGCACCCGCTCGTGACTGTCCAGGTGCCCGTAGCGCAGGTCGAACGGCTCGTCGTCGACCAGCAGGCGGATCAGCTTGCCGTTGGTGACGTTGATGATCGTCTGGCCGGACTCCGGATAGCCGTAGCCGGCCTCGGCGTACGGCAGCGGCCTACGTTCGTAGACCGAGTTCAGGTAGGTGCCGGGCAGACCGTGGGGCTCGCCCTCGTCGAGGTTTCCGCGGATCCCGATGTGCCCGTTCGAGAGAGCGAAGACCGACTCGGTGGACCCGAGGTCTTCGAGGTGCAGCTCGGTCTCGCGGATGCACCACGGCTCGACTGTGAATGCGGCTCGGCGGTTCATGCGCGGTTATCTATCAGTTGTGCCAGATCGGTCACCACCACATCCGCCCCATGCTGGGCGAGTGCCGCACCGTGACCCACCCGGTCGACTCCGACGACGATGCCGAAAGCTCCCGAATGTCCGGCTTCCACGCCGGCAATCGCGTCTTCGAACACCGCCGCCTGGGCGGGCTCGAAGCCGAGCCGGCGGGCGCCCTCGACGAACGTGTCGGGGGCGGGCTTGCCGTGCAGGCCCGCGGCGATGGCGGCCTGGGCGTCGATCCGGGTCTCGACGAACTTCTCCAGTCCGGTGACCCGCAGGATCTCGGCGGTGTTGGCGCTGGACGACACCACGGCGATGCGCAGACCGGCGGCCTGGGCAGCCTCCAGGTAGCGCACCGAGCCCTGGTAGACCGTGACGCCTTCCTTCTCGATCTTCTCGTGCACCAGGTTGTTCTTGCGGTTGCCCAGCCCGTTCACCGACTCCGTCTGCGCGGAGTCGTCGGCGGTGCCCTCGGGGAGCGTGATGCCGCGCGAGGTCAGGAAACTGCGGGTTCCGTCCTGCCGGCGCTTGCCGTCGACGTACTTCACGTAGTCGGTGGCGATGTCGAACGGGACGAACTGCTCACCCAGGCGTTCCGCCCGTTCGGCGAGATAGGCGTCGAACATCTCCTTCCAGGCTGAGGCGTGGACCGACGCGGTGTCGGTGATGACGCCGTCGAGGTCGAAGAGGCAAGCTAAAACGTGTTCGGGCAGGCCGACGTCTCGCGGCCGCGCTGTCTGCGGATCGGACATGCGTCCAAGCACACCACAGCACGAGGGGTGTCGCAGACGCGTTCGGCACAACCGTGCGCCGCCGCTGCCGGTCGAGGAGGTCGCGCAACCGCTCACGGATCCGGCCCGGATTGGCGTGCGCTGGGCGGATGAGGTGTGCAGGATGGTCGGCATGGACCTGCCCGTGCTGCCGCCGGTCAAGCCGATGCTGGCGAAATCGGTTCCGGAAATCCCGGATGTCGGTCACGTCGAACCGAAGTGGGACGGCTTCCGCACCATCGTGTTCCGTGACGGCGACGATCTGGAACTGGGCAGTCGCAACGAGAAACCGATGACCCGCTACTTTCCGGAGCTGGTCGAGGCGCTGCGGCGGAACATCCCGGAACGCTGTGTCATCGACGGCGAGATCGTGACGATCGTCGGCGACCGGCTCCAGTTCGAGGTGCTCCAGCAGCGCATCCACCCGGCGGCCAGCCGGATCAAGCTGCTGTCGGAGCAGACGCCGGCCTCGTTCGTCGCCTTCGACCTGCTCGCGCTGGGCTCGGAGAGCCTGATGGGGCAACCGTTCTCGGTGCGCCGGGCCCGGCTGGTGCAGGCGCTGGCACAGGCCCGTGCGCCGATCCACGTCACTCCCGCCACCGCCGACCTGGCCACCGCCCGGGACTGGTTCGGCATGTTCGAGGGTGCGGGACTGGACGGGGTGGTCGCGAAACCCCTGGACGGTCCGTATCTGCCGGACAAACGCACGATGTTCAAGGTGAAGCACGCCCGTACGGCGGACTGCGTGGTGGCCGGATTCCGCTGGCACAAGAGCGGTCCGGTGGTGGGATCGCTGCTGCTCGGCCTGTATCGCGACGACGGCTCGCTCCAGCACGTCGGGGTGGCTGCCTCGTTCCCGATGGCCCGCCGCGCCGAACTGGTGCAGGAGCTGGAGCCGTACCGGATGGCGGTGGACGAGCTGGGTGCTCATCCCTGGGGGAAGTGGGCCGAGGCGCAGGCCCACGAGCACCAGCGGATGCCGGGCAACGTGTCACGCTGGAACGCGACGAAAGACCTGTCGTTCGTGCCCTTACGGCCTGATCTGGTGGTGGAGGTGGCCTATGACCAGATGGAGGGCGACCGCTTCCGGCACACCGCGCAGTTCCGCCGCTGGCGCACCGACCGCACCCCGGACAGCTGCGGCTACGGACAGCTGGAGCGGCCGGTGAGCTTCCGGCTTGACGACGTGCTGTCGCCGGTCGGATCGCGCCCGCCGGCGATCGAGGGCGATTAGTTTCAGCGGCTCGTGCGGTCTTGAGGTAGGTGGACCCCGCCCACCCGGGGAGACACGTCTCCCTTGCCGGTTGGTTGGGAAGGGGGCAGTGCGAGGGCACTTTGGGCTCGACGGCTGGAGGCGGGCGACTCGATCGGGCACGACGGGGCGACTCGAACGGGCACGACGGGGCGACTCGAACGGGCACGACAGGGCGACGAGGGGACGACGATGGCGGCGAAGAGCGCGGCGGTGCAGATCGAGGTCGAGGGCCCGGAGGGTGTCCGGCAGGTGCGGCTGTCCAGCCCGGACCGGGTGCTCTGGCCCGAGCTCGGCATCACCAAGCGCGACCTGGCCGACTACGTGGTCGCGGTCGGCCCGGCCCTGCTCCGGGCGCTGGGCGACCGGCCGGTGTCGCTGGAGCGCTTCCCCGAGGGGGTGGAGGGGGAACGGTTCTACTCGAAGAACCCGCCCCGCGGCGTCCCTGATTTCGCCCGTTCGGTGAAGGTGACCTACCCCAGCGGCCGCAGTCATCCGCAGCTGGTGGTCGACGAGATCGCCACCGCGGTCTGGGCCGTGCAGATGAACACGCTGACCTTTCACCCCTGGCCGGTGCGCACGGCCGACACCGACAACCCCGACGAGCTGCGCCTCGACCTGGACCCGCAGCCCGGGCGGGGTTACGCCGACGCGGTCGAGGCGGCCCTGCGCCTGCGCGAGCTGCTGACCGAACTCGGGCTCACCGGCTACGTGAAGAGCTCCGGCAACCGCGGCGTGCACGTGTTCACCCCGATCGCCCCGGCCCACGAGTTCCTCGACGTGCGGCACGCCGCCATCGGGATCGGCCGTGAGCTGGAGCGCCGCGCCCCCGATCTGGTCACCACGGCCTGGTGGAAGGAGGAGCGCGGAGAACGGGTGTTCGTCGATTTCAACCAGTGCACCCGAGACCGCACGATGGCCGGCGCCTACAGTCCCAGGCCGTTGCCGCACGCCCCGGTCTCCACCCCGCTCAGCTGGGACGAGCTGCCCGGCATCGACCCGAAAACCCTGACGGTGAAGACGGTTCCGCAGCTCCTGGCGGATCGGGGCGACCCCTGGGAGACGCTCCACGACCGGGCCGGCGACATCGGCCCGGCCCTGGAGCTGTGGCGGCGCGACCTGGAGAACGGGCTGGGCGAGCTGCCGTTCCCGCCGGACTACCCGAAGATGCCCGGGGAACCCAAGCGCGCGCGTCCCTCGGTCTCGAGAAGTGACACCGAGGGCATCCCGGACCGCGACTGGTACGCCGACCCGGCCCGCTGGGACGGTGACAGGCCGAAAGGCTCTTGAGCCGGCGGGGCAGTTACGATCCAGCGGCAGATGGTTGACGTTCCGCTGCCGGGCGGGTGCCTGGCTATAAGCTGCCCGGGTGTCCAGTCCAGTTGAACTAGCGAGCCTCTCGCGCGCCCCGAAGGTGCTGCTGCACGATCACCTGGACGGCGGCCTCCGGCCGTCGACGGTGTGCGAGATCGCCGCCGAGATAGGCCATGAACTTCCCGCCACCGACCCCACCGAGCTGGGCGAGTGGTTCCGCCGTAGCGCCGACTCCGGGTCGCTGGAGCGCTACCTCGAGACCTTCGTGCACACCGTCGCGGTGATGCAGCGCCGCCAGGACCTGGTGCGGGTGGCCCGCGAGGCCGCGCTCGACCTGGCCGCCGACGGCGTGGTCTACGCCGAGATCCGCTACGCCCCGGAGCAGCACCTGGAGGCCGGCCTCACCCTCGACGAGGTGGTCGCCGCGGTCGGCGAGGGCCTGGCCGAGGGCGAGAAGGAGGCCGCGGCCTCGGGTCACGCGATCCGCACCGGTCAGCTGGTCACCGCCATGCGCCACGCCGCGCGCAGCCGGGAGATCGCCGAGCTGGCCGAGCGGCACCGGGAGAACGGCGTGGTCGGGTTCGACATCGCCGGGGCCGAGGCCGGTTTCCCGCCCTCGCGTCACCTCGACGCCTTCGACTACCTGCACGAAGCCAACATGCACGTGACCATCCACGCCGGTGAGGCCTTCGGCCTGCCGAGCATCTGGGAGGCCGTGCAGGTCTGCGGCGCCGACCGGCTCGGTCACGGCGTGCGGATCATGGACGACATCCAGGTGCTGGGCGGCATCGACGAGTACGGCCGCCCGGCGGCCGAGCTCGGCAAGCTGGCCGGCTGG
Source organism: Kineosporia corallincola (assembly GCF_018499875.1). Lineage (GTDB taxonomy): Bacteria > Actinomycetota > Actinomycetes > Actinomycetales > Kineosporiaceae > Kineosporia > Kineosporia corallincola. The sequence goes on from NZ_JAHBAY010000001.1 coordinate 782,888, forward strand.
GTGCGCGACAAGCGCATCCCGCTGGAGCTGTGCCCGTCCAGCAACGTGCAGACCGGCGCCGCCAGCAGCATCTCCGAGCACCCGATCGGCCTGCTCAAGGACCTGCGGTTCCGGGTCACGCTGAACACCGACAACCGGCTGATGTCCGGCACCTCGATGACGCAGGAGATGACGCTGCTGGTCGAGCGGGCCGGATGGTCGCTGGAAGACCTACGATGGGTCACCATTAATGCGCTAAAGAGTGCTTTCATCCCATTTGATGAGAGGCTCGCTCTGATCGAGGGCGTCGTGAAACCCGGTTACGCCCAGTTGGGCGCCGGCTAGCCGACCCGAAGGAGGGGACTGAGCGGTGGCGTACCGGCCGGCCCGCTTCCCGGGCTCCCGGCGCGTACTCGCCGCGGATGCGGTGGGACGCTACGACCTGCGCCGGACGATGATGGCCCGGCTGCTGGCCTCCAACCCGGCCCTGTCCTTGCTGCTCCTGGTCGGGGACGTCGACATGGACGAACTCGACCTCGACCCCAGCAACGGCGCCGAGGCGGTGTCCGCCGCCTTCACCCGTCCCGAGCCGGACGTGCACGGCCTGATCATCGCCGGCAACCTGGTGGTGAGCCAGGCCGTGCAGCACCCCCGCTCGGCCACCGGCATGTCGCTGTACGTGCTCGGCGACCTGAAGGCCCGCAACATCGCGATCAGCGGGCTGGAGCTCGTGGTGCGTGGCGATCTGCGGGTTTCCGAGGTTTTCGGCGGAGCGGGGCCGTCCGGCGGGGCCCGGCTGGACGGCGACGTCTCGGCCAAGCTGCTGATCTCCGAGGCCTTCCCGATGCTGGTCGGCGGCGCGCTGAAGGCACCGGTGCTGGAGAACGGCCGCACCCGCATCGGTGTGGTCGAGGGCCAGGGCGTGCGCGAGGCCCGGGGCGAGGTGCCGCCCTCGCTGGTGCTGACCGGCCAGGTGCTGGAGACCACCCCGGACGGGCCGGAACGGTTCGCCTGGCAGCGCTTCCGCCAGGCCGTGGCCTCCCGGGTGCCCACCCTCACCCCCGACTACCTGACCGGCCGCACCAACCTGGACTCGATGCGCGAGCTGCGCCGGCTGGCCTCCGAGATCGACGTGGTGCTGGCCGAGGGCCGTTACGCGCGCGGGGCCGAGCTGCTGCGCAAGGCCCGGGCCCTGGGCGCACCGCGCGAGGAGACCGGGCTGAAGCTGGCCGACGCGATCTACCGGGTGCACCACGGCACGGGCAGCCGCGAGGCCCTGGCCGAGGCGCTGGAACTGCTCGACGAGGCGCTCGGCCCCGAGCCCGACCCGGCCGCGGTGATGGCGCACCCGCAGGCCCTGCTCCAGCGTGCGGCCATCCTGCTGCAACTGCGCGAGCACGACGACGACGCGTTCGACCAGGCCCTGCGCGACTGCTCGCTGGCGGCCGTCACCATGCCCACGCACGAAAGGGCAGGCATCGCAGGGCTGATGGGGCAGTGGTTGTTCACCCGTCACCGCTACGACGAGTGCGTTCCGTATCTGCGCCAGGCCCTGGCCACCGATCCGGACGACGGCGCGCAGCACGGCCGGCTGGCCCGGGCGCTGTGGATGCTGGACCGGGAGGCCGAGGCGCTGCCGCACGCCACGCGTTCGCTGGAGCTGAACCCGGCCGACGACCGTATGTGGTACGTCCGGGGCAAGTGTCAGCAGGTGCTCGGCGACCCCGAGGATGCCCGCCTCGACCTGGCCACCTACCTGGAACTGCACCCGGACGACGACCTCGCGGTCGAGGCGCTGATCGTGATCGACCTGGATGCCGACGACATCGACAAGGCGGTCGACACGGCCCTCGGCTTCATCGAGGCCAATCCCGGGATCGACGGTGCGCCAGCACGTTTCGGCCGGCTGCTGCACCTGCGCGGGCACTCCGACCTGGCCGTGCCGCTGCTTCGCCGGGCCATGCAGGTGAACCCGGACGACTCCACGCTGGTGCGCGACCTGGCGGTGGCGTTGAGCGAGAGCGGGCAGGACCACACCGGTCTCGACACCGCCCTGCGCCGCGCCGAGATCGACATGGCCGGCGACCATCTGGCCTACCTGCGGGCGGAGGTGAACCTGGCGCTGGCCGACCCGAACGCGGCCGGGCCCGACCTGGAGGAGTACCTGGGCCGGCACCCGGACTCGGCGCGGGCGCTCGCCTCGCTGGCCGGCATCCGCCTGCTGCAACTGCGCCCGGCCGAGGCCAGGGAGCTGCTGGAGGCGGCGCGCCGCATCGCCCCCGACGACGAGTACGTCGAAAGCGTGGCCGAGAAGGCCGGTTTCAGTAAGAAAATCGATCTGACCAGCCGGCCGGTCGCCACCTCGGGGCCCACCCAGGCCATGCGGCAGGACCCGAAACCCCTGGTCCGCGAGGACGAACGGGCCCCGGCCACCCAATTCTCGTTCGGTGACGCGGGGTACCGTCGTCGTTAGGCCGATCTCAATGGTAAACGGCGGAACTCAGCCGATCCCCAGCGCCGTGGACACGTCCGCGGTGATCCGGGCCAGTCGTTCCGCGGCCGTGGCCCGGGCCTCGGCGACCGACTCGCCGCCGACCGGAATCACCACTTCCAGATAGCATTTCAGCTTCGGCTCGGTGCCGCTGGGTCGGATGATCACCCGGTCGCCGTCGGTGGTGCGGTAACGCAGCCCGGGAGTCCCGGGCAGGCCGTCCACCCCCTCGCCGAGGTCTTCGCACGTCTTCACCGCGGCACCCGCCAGGGTGGCCGGCGGGTGCTGGGTGATCCGCTCCAGCATGGCCGTGATCTGCGCGAGATCGTCCACCCGCACCGAGAACTGGTCGGTGGCGTGCAGGCCGTGCCGCCGGGCCAGGTCGTCCAGCGCGTCCAGCAGGGTGCGGCCCTCGGCCCGCAGCCGCGCCGCGTACTCGGCGATCAGCAGGGCGGCGCTGATGCCGTCCTTGTCGCGCACCGAGCCGGGCGCCACGCAGTAGCCCAGCGCCTCCTCGTAGGCGTAGGTCAGGTCGGGCACCCGGGCCAGCCACTTGAAACCGGTCAGCGTCTCCAGGTGCCGGGCGCCGTGCGAGCGGGCCACCCGGGCCAGCAACTGCGACGAGACGATCGAGCTGGCAACGGTTTTCTTGTGACCACCCGTGCCGCCGCCGGAGCTCAGCAGGTAGTCGCCGAGCAGCGCGCCCACCTCGTCGCCGCGCAGCATGCGCCAGTCCGGGTCGTCGGCGGTGCCCGCTCCGCCGGTCGGCACCGCCACGGCGCACCGGTCGGCGTCCGGGTCGTTCGCGATCACCAGGTCGGCGCCGCGTTCCCGGGCCGCACGCAGGGCCAGGTCGAGCGCACCCGGCTCCTCCGGGTTGGGGAAGCTCACGGTGGGGAAGTCCGGGTCGGGCGTGGCCTGCTCCGGAACCAGGTACGGCGCCGGGAACCCGGCCGCCGCGAAGGCCCGGGCCGCGGTCTCGCCGCCGACCCCGTGCATCGGGGTGAGCACGATGTCGATCTGCCGGGCCGCCCCGGCGGTGAGCACCGCACCGGCCGAGGCCAGGTACTCGTCCACGATCTGCGGGCCGGTCACCTGCCAGCCGTCGGTGGCCATCGGCACGTCGATGGCCGGTGGAGCATGCGCGATCTGGTGGGCGATGTGGTCGTCCGTCGGCGGCACGATCTGCGCGCCGCTGCCGGGGGAGGAGTCCGCCCGGCCGCCGAGGTAGACCTTGTAACCATTGTCTTGCGGCGGGTTGTGGCTCGCCGTCACCATGATCCCGGCCTCGGCCTCCAGCCGGCGCAGCGCGAACGCCAGCACCGGGGTGGGCAGCGGGCCGGGCAGCAGCCGGGCCTCGCAGCCCGCGGCGGTCAGCACCGCGCAGGTGTCGCGGGCGAACACGTCGGAATCGTGCCGCGCGTCGTAGCCCACCACCACCCGCGGTGGCCTGTCGTCGTTCTTCAGCGTCGCCCGCAGATGGGCGGCAATGCCTGCGGCGGCCCGGATCACGACGGCACGGTTCATCCGGTTCGGCCCGGCACCCAGGGCGCCGCGCAGACCCGCGGTGCCGAACTGGAGCGAGCCGGCGAAGCGCTGCTGGAGTTCGTCCCGCGCCTCCCCGGAGACCGTGGAGTCGCCGGAGGTGACCAGCTCGATCAGCCGGTCCACCTCGAGCCGGGTGCGGGGGTCAGGATCCGCGTCCCGCCAGTGCGTCGCGCGGTCGACCAGACCGGCGAGCTCGGTTTCGTCCACACCGGAAACTTACCTGGTCGACATCCCCTGGTCGGATACCGGACGGTTGCGTTGACCGGAGCGGTCGAACTTTCCGGACTATGAGTGCAACTGCCGCGCCACCTCGGCCAGCGAACCGGAGATCGACGGGTACACGGTGAACGCCGACGCCACCTCGTCCACCGTCAGCCGGGTCGAGACCGCCAGGGTCACCGGGTGGATCAGCTCGGACGCCCGGGGCGCCACCACGGTGCCGCCGAGCACCCGGCCGGACGGCGAGGCGAACAGCTTGATGAAACCGTCGTGGATGCCCTGCATCTTGGCCCGCGGGTTGGTGGCCAGCGGCAGCTTCATCACGTTGGCCTCCAGCCCGGCGTCCACCTGGGCCTGGGTCACGCCCACCGTGGCGATCTCCGGCGAGGTGAACACGTTCGAGCTGACCAGGCGCAGCTCCAGTGGCGACACCGCGTCGCCGAGCGAGTGCCACATCGCCTTGCGGCCCTGCATCGCCGCCACCGAGGCCAGCGGGAACACCCCGGTGCAGTCGCCGGCCGCGTAGACGCCGCGGGCGGTGGTGCGCGACACCCGGTCCACCTCGATGTGGCCGGAGGCGGTGAGTGTCACCCCGGCCGACTCCAGGCCGATGCCCGAGGTGTTCGGCACGGCCCCCACCGCCATCAGGCAGTGCGAGCCCTCGACCGTGCGGCCGTCGGCGAGCGTGACCACCACTCCGTCGTCCGTGCGTTTGACCCCCTGCGCGCGCGAACGTGACAGCACCTCCATGCCGCCGCGCCGGAACACCTGCTCCAGCACCTCTGCGGCGTCCGCGTCCTCGCCCGGCAGCACCCGGTCGCGACTCGACACCAGCGACACCTGGGCGCCGAGAGCGTGGTAGGCGCTGGCGAACTCGGCGCCGGTGACGCCGGAGCCGACCACGATCAGCTTCTCGGGCAGTTCTTCCAGGTCGTACACCTGGGTCCAGTTCAGCACCCGCTCGCCGTCCGGGCGGGCGTCGGGCAGCTCACGAGGGCCGGCGCCGGTGGAGACCATCAGCGTGTCGGCCTCGAAGGTGTGCGCGCCCACCCGCACCCGCGACGGTCCCTCGAGCACGCCGCGGCCCTCGACCACCCGCACACCCTCGTTCTCCAGGCGCTGCCGGATGTCGTTGGACTGGGCCAGGGCCAGTCCTTTGACCCGGCGGTTCACCGCGCCCAGGTCGGCCCGCACCCGGCCCAGGCCGCGGATGCCGAGCTCGCGGGAGTCGCCGACGGTGGCCAGGATGTCGGCCGTGGCGATCAGCGTCTTGCTCGGCACCACGTCGGTGAGGACGGCGGCGCCGCCCAGGCCGTTCTCCTCGATCACCGTGACCTCGGCACCGAGCTGGGTGGCCACCAGGGCCGCCTCGTAGCCGCCGGGCCCGCCGCCGACGATGACAATCCTGGTCTTCGCGCTCACCCGGTCATTCTCCCGCACCAGGGCGGAACGGCACGCGGCGCCCGCCGTCAGGACCGGAGCGAACAGGATGAACGTCCGGGACGGCGACCGGGCGTTTGCACGGCCGGACCTCCGAATCCCTACTCTGTCCCCCATGGATCTCTACGCCGCCTACGGCGCGAACCTCGACCCCGAGCGGATGGCGCTGCGGGCTCCGCACTCGCCGCTGCGCGGCTTCGGGTGGATCACCGGATGGCGTCTCACCTTCGCCCAGGTGCCCAACGCCGTGGACGGTGCCCTCGCGACGCTGGTCGAGGATCCCTCAGCCCAGGTCTACATCAGCCTGTACGACGTCACGCCCGGCGACGAGCAGGCCCTGGACGAGTGGGAGGGACTGGCCACCGGCCTGTCCCGCAAGATCCATGTCCGGGTGCACACCCTGGACGGCGAGTTCGTGGCCTGGGTGCACGTGCTGGACGCGTACGAGGGCGGCCTGCCCGCCGCCCACTACCTCGGCATGCTCGCCGACGCCGCCGAGGCCGGCGGGGCGCCCGACGACTACCTGCTCGACCTGCGCTCCCGGCCGTGCGCGTCGAGCGACACTCCTGAGCACCTTCCCCCGAACGAGCGGTGAGTTCCATGAGCACGCAGGCATCAGAACCGAAGACGGCGAACACCCCGGACGAGTCGCCCCGGGAGCTCGCGGCCCGCGCCGCGCAGCGGCTGGCCGAGCTCACCGGCGTGCCGAAGCACGACGTCGCACTGGTTCTCGGCTCCGGCTGGGCCCCGGCGGCGGACCTGCTCGGCGAGACGCTGGCCGAGATCCCGGCCACCGAGGTGCCCGGTTTCACCGTCTCCGGCGTGCCCGGCCACGTCGGCCAGCTGCGCTCCGTGCGGATCGCCCCGGCCGTGGAGGGCGCTGCCCCCCGGCACGCGCTGATCCTCGGCAGCCGCACCCACTACTACGAGGGCCGGGGCGTGCGCGCCGTGGCCCACGGTGTGCGCACCGCGGCGGCGGCGGGCTGCTCGATGGTCGTGCTGACCAACGGCTGCGGCGGCCTGAACCCGGACTGGAAGCCCGGCACCCCGGTGCTGATCAGCGACCACATCAACCTGACCGGGGCGAGCCCGCTGGAGGGCGCGACCTTCGTCGACCTCACCGACCTGTACTCGTCGCGGCTGCGCGCGATCTGCCGGGAGGTGCAGCCCGACCTGCCCGAGGGCGTCTACGCGCAGTTCCGTGGCCCGCAGTACGAGACCCCGGCCGAGGTGCGGATGGCCGGGCGGCTCGGCGCCGACCTGGTCGGCATGTCCACGGCCCTGGAGGCGATCGCCGCCCGTGAGGCCGGCCTGGAGATCCTCGGCGTCTCACTGGTGACCAACCTCGCCGCCGGCATCTCCGACCAGCCGCTCAGCCACGAAGAGGTGCTGGCCGAGGGCAAGGCCGCGGCCCAGCGGGTGGGCTCGATGCTGGCTGAGGTGGTCCGCCGGCTCTGAGACGAGCTCCGGGTGGGTCCGCCGCGCCTGTCGCGTCTGTTCGCGGCGGACCCACCCGTCAGTCCTTCAGCTCGCAGATCACCGCGCCGGACGTCACCGCGCCGCCGATCCGCGCGGTCAGCGCCGTCACCGTGCCGGCCTTGTGCGCGGTCAGGGGCTGTTCCATCTTCATCGCCTCCAGCACCACCACCAGGTCACCGGCCTCCAGGCGCTGCCCCTCCCGCACCGCGACCTTGACGATGGTGCCCTGCATCGGCGAGGTCAGCGAGTCACCGCCGGCGGCCGGTGCCTTGGCCGATTTCGCCCGGCGGGCAGGCTTTTTCGGGGACGGCGCGGCCGTGGCCGACCCCAGGCCGGCCGGCAGCACCACCTCGATGCGCTTGCCCCCGACCTCGACCACGACGCGCTCGCGCGGCCCCGCGTCGTCCTCAGGTGTACCCGTGACGCCGGACCAGGGCTCGATCGTGTTCGCGAACTCCGTCTCGATCCAGCGGGTGTGCACGCCGAACGGCTCGGACGTGAACGCCGGGTCGCCCACTACTGCCCGGTGGAACGGCAGCACCGTGGGCAGGCCCTCCACCACGAACTCGGCCAGGGCCCGGCGGGCGCGCTCCAGGGCCTGCCGCCGGGTGGCACCGGTGACGATCAGCTTGGCCAGCATCGAGTCGAACCCGCCGCCGATCACCGACCCGGACACCACCCCGGAGTCCAGCCGCACGCCGGGCCCGGAGGGCGCCTCGAACCGGGTGACCGTGCCGGGCTGGGGCAGGAAGCCGCGACCGGCGTCCTCCCCGTTGATCCGGAACTCGATCGAGTGCCCGCGCACCGCCGGGTCGTCGTAGCCCAGCGGTTCCCCGGCCGCGACCCGCAACTGCTCGCGCACCAGGTCCAGTCCGGTGACCTCCTCGGACACCGGATGTTCCACCTGGAGGCGGGTGTTCACCTCGAGGAACGAGATCGTCCCGTCCGGCCCGACCAGGAACTCGCAGGTGCCCGCGCCGACATAACCGGCCTCGGCCAGGATCGCCTTGGACGCCCGGTACAGCTCGGCGGTCTGCGCGGTGGTCAGGAACGGGGCGGGCGCCTCCTCCACCAGCTTCTGGTTACGCCGTTGCAGCGAGCAGTCCCGGGTTGAGACCACCACCACGTTGCCGTGCCGGTCGGCCAGGCACTGCGTCTCCACGTGCCGGGGCCGGTCCAGGAACCGCTCCACGAAGCACTCGCCGCGACCGAACGCGGCGACCGCCTCCCGGGTGGCCGACTCGAACAGCTCCGGGATCTCCTCCAGCGTGCGCGCCACCTTCAGGCCCCGGCCGCCACCGCCGAAGGCCGCCTTGATCGCGACCGGCAGCCCGTGCTCCCGGGCGAAGGCCACCACCTCACCGGCGTCCGCCACCGGGTCGCTGGTGCCCGGCACCAGGGGAGCTCCCGCGCGCTGGGCGATGTGCCGGGCCTTGACCTTGTCGCCCAGCGCGTCGATCGCGGCCGGGGGAGGCCCGATCCAGGTCAGCCCGGCGGCGATCACCGCGGTGGCGAAGTCGGCGTTCTCGGCCAGGAACCCGTAACCCGGGTGCACCGCGTCCGCGCCGGAGCGCGCCGCCACGTCGAGCAGCTTGTCCACCACCAGGTACGACTCCGCCGCGGTCGTGCCGTCGAGGGAGTAGGCCTCGTCCGCCACGGTGACGTGCAGGGCGTCGCGGTCGGGCTCGGCGTAGACGGCCACCGAGGCGACGCCGGCGTCACGGCAGGCGCGGGCGATGCGCACCGCGATCTCGCCGCGGTTGGCGATCAGGACCTTGCTGATCGGGCTGACCAGGCTGATCGTGGGTGCGGTCGTCATCGGGCTCCCCTCTCCACCATCCGGAGATTATCCCCGGGACCATGGTCCGGGACCGCACCAGAAGTGACCCAGGACACCCCGGGTGAGGTGGGTCCGGTTGGCGCACGCCGGGGAATCGTGCCGCGGTGAAGTCGGTTGAGCAGGCGTGGCTACTACAACGATGACCCATGAGAACCACGACGAAACGGTCAAGGACGGCATCGTCCTGATCGACTTCTGGGCGGAGTGGTGCGGCCCGTGCAAGCGCTTCGGCCCGATCTTCGAGAAGGTCTCCGACCAGAACGAAGACGCCGTCTTCGCCAAGGTCGACACCGAGGACCAGCAGGAACTCGCCGCGCAGTACGGCGTCACCTCGATCCCGACGCTGGTGGTCTACCGCGACGGCATCCCGGTGTTCGGCCAGCCCGGCGCCCTGCCGGAAGAGGCGCTGAAAGACATCCTGAGCCAGGTGCGCGGGCTCGACATGACCGAGGTGCGCACCCAGTACGAGGCCCAGCTGCGTGAGGCCGGCCGCAGCTGACGTCAGCCCGTCGGCACGTCCAGCGAGGTGACCAGGGCCCGGTGAGAACTGCCGGCGATGTTGACCGTCGCCGCGGAGCTGACTCCCACCCCGTCGTCCACCATCAGGTGGTCGGCGGGGGTCACGGGCAGCGGCGACCAGCTCGGCCAGGTCGGGCGCAGGCCCTTGCCGGCCACGTCCGCCGCGTCCTCCCAGCCCGCCTTCTCCAGCGCCCGGAAGGCCGGCTGCCACGGCGACAGCTTCAGGTCGCCCACCAGCAGTGACCCGGTCTCGGCCCCTTCCACCTCCTGGGTGGCCAGCCGATCCAGGTCGGAACGCCACCCCTTGCCCGGCAGCAGCGTGCTGCCGGGCATCTGCGTGATGGTCAGCCCCACCCGGGCCTCGCCCGCCTCCAGCACGCCGGAGGCCGTCGGCTCGGTGAAGCCCTCCACCTCGGCCATGCCGGAGACGGTCAGCCGGCTCCACACCCCGATGCCCTGGGTGGTGTCGCCGTCGGCGTGCACGTAGACCGGCGGGGTGTCGCGGTCCAGCCCGGCCACCGTCAGGTCGTGGGCCAGGGTGGTGGTCAGGCCGGTGACGATCACGACGTCGGCGGAGTAGTCCGCGGCGGCGCCGGCGATCGACCCGGCGTCCGCCGAGCCCTTGTTGCCGTCCACGGTCATCACCCGCACGCTGGAGATGTTGCCCGCCGGGGCCTCCCGCGAGGAGGCGTAGCCGGCGACCATGGCCCACGGCAGCAGGGCGGCCACTGTGGCGATGCCGGTGGAGACGAAGTGCTTGCCGCCCACCCCGATCGCGATCACCGGCAGCGCGAAAATGGTGACCAGCGGCAGCAGTCCGGACGGCACGGTGAGCAGCGGCGAGGCCGAGTCCACGAACATCGTGGCCGACCACAGCGCCAGCAGCAGGGCCACGAACGTCAGCCACAGGCCGGTGCGGCGGCGTCGGCGCCGGTCGACGGGCTGGTGCGGGTCCGGCTCGTCGTCCGCCTCGTCGTCGTACTCGTCGGCGTCGTAGTCCTCGTCCTCGGGGCCGGGGTGCAGCCGGTTCGGGCGGTCCCGGCGCGACGCCTCGCGCGGGGGCATCCCGGTGGTGCTCATGGCCGCCTGCGCCAATGATGGACGACGATCTGCCCCGCCCCGCCCCACGCCGTCCCCGGCCTGCGGGTCGTCGCGGCCCACGGGGACACCGACGAACGGGGTCGTCGGATTGAGCGGAACCCGCTCCTCCAGCGGCCCCCGCCCAGGACGCTTGGGACGGCGCGGGGCGTCCGGCTCGGGCTCGTCCCACGGACGGGGGGCCTGCTGGCGAGGGGCGGGGGCGGGGTCGTCCCAGGGCCGCGGGGTCTGCTGGGGCCCGGTCTGGTGCGGGCCGGATCCTGACCCGTCACCCGGTTCCGGTTCGTCCCAGGGGCGAGGCTGCCGGCGCCCCGGCGGACCGGTGCGCACCCGATCACCCAGGCCGCCCAGCCCACCCTGATCGGCAGACCGAGGCATGCCACCCGTCCCACCCTGGGCACCGGTCCAGCCGGTCCCGGAGTGGGCGTCCCCACCGCCCGCCCCGACGGACCCCGGCGGCACCTGCGGTGTCGGGCCGGTGTGGTGCCGGGGGACGGGGCCGGTGCGGGGCCGGATCTGCTGCTCACCGGTCTGCGACGGGAACTGCTGCTGCGGACCGGTTCCCGGGTGCTGCGGTTGCTCGCCGGTCCGCGCGCGCTCGGCGGCCTCGCGCTCGGCGCGCAACTCGCGACGTGTCTTGCGGGGCTGCGGGGTGAGGTCGCCATCCTGCCCGCGGCTTGATCCGCGTTCTGGGGAGCGGCCGTCCATGACGGTCAAAGTTATCGCAAGCCGCTGTGCATCAGTTCCGTCGCTGGTGTCCCGGGGCCGCAGCGCGCAGCCGGGCGAGGAATTCCGGCGCCGTCATCGCCGCCCCGTAGACCAGCCCCTGGCCGATGTCGCAACCCAGACCGGCGAGCTGCCGGGCGGTCGGCACGTCCTCGATCCCCTCGGCGACCACCCGGGCCTGGAGGCCGTGGGCCATCGCGATGGTGTGCCGCACGATCGTCACGGTGTTCTCCCGGGCCAGGTCGGCCACGAACGCCCGGTCCAGCTTCACCTCGTCCACCGGCAGCTGACGCAGGTACGACAGTGACGAGTACCCGGTGCCGAAGTCGTCGATCGACACCGACACCCCGGCCTTGCGCCACCGGGCCAGCAGACCTGCCGCCGCCTCCGGGTCGGTCAGCAGCGCCTGCTCGGTGATCTCCACCCGCAGCGCCGCGGCCGGCAGCGACTGCCGGTGCAGCGCCGCCCAGATCCGGCCCGGCAGTTCCTCGTCACGCAGGTCGTCGGCGGTCAGGTTGACACTGACCGGCACCCGGTGGCCGGCCTGCCACCACGACGCGCAGGCCTCCAGCGCCCGGTCCAGCACCAGCGTGGCCATCGGCCGGGCCAGCCCGGTGTGCTCGGCCAGCGGCAGGAAGGCGGCCGGTAGGAGCACCCCGTCGTGCGGATGCCGCCAGCGGGCCAGCGCCTCGGCCCCCACCACCTGCCCGGTCGCCAGGTCGACCTGGGGCTGCACGTGCACCTCGATGTCGCCGCGGGCCAGCGCCTGGCGTAGTTCACCGGTGCGACGCAGGCGCTCGCTGCCGTCGTCACCGAGCGGGTCGTAGAGCGCCTGACCGCTGCGGGCGCGCTGAGCCCGGTGCAGGGCCACGTCGGCGCGGCGCAGCAGATCACCGGGTGGCCCGTCGGCCGCGCCGGGCACCGCGCCGGGTGCGGGGCTGGTGGCGATGCCAATGCTCGCGGCCACGTGCAGCCGGGAGCCGCCGACGTCGAACGGCTCCCGCAGCGCGGCCTGAAGACTCTGCGCGATCGTGCTCGCCCGGGCCGCCCCGGCGCCGGGCAGCAGCACGGCGAACTCGTCGCTGCCCAGCCGCGCGAGCATCTGCCCCGGCAGCAGGGCGGTGCGCAACCGGGCGCCCACCGCCGTCAGCAGCCGGTCGCCGCTGTCGTGGCCGAGGGCCTCGTTCACGTCCTTGAAGTTGTCCAGGTCGACCAGCAGCAGCCCGGTGCCCTGGCCGGCGGAACGGGGCAGGCCGGCCGCGCCGGAGTCGCCCCGGGAACGGTCGGCCAGAGCCTCGGCCAGGGCCCGGCGGTCAGCCAGCCCGGTCAGTGCGTCGGTGTGCGGCCGGGGCATCGCGCCCAGGCTGCGCCGCCGGTCGGACCGCAGCACCTCCCGGGTGCGAAACACCGCGACCACCAGGCAGACCAGAGCGAGGCCGGCCCCGATCCTGGGGGCCTGCGGCACCACCAGCGACACCGCGACCAGCACCGCGCAACCGGCCACCACGATCGCGGCCGGGGCGTCGCCGCGGGCGCCGGGCAGTGGCGAGGGCAGCTCCCGGGTGCCGGTCAGGCGGGCGAGGCGGTTCCGGCCCGGTCCGGTGGCGACGGCGCCCCAGCCGACCGTGGCGTGTCCGGCCAGCGCGAGCAGACCGACCCAGGCCGGACCGCCGAAACCGGCGTCGAGCGCGGAGACCAGGGCCGGCACACCACTGACCCGGAAGCTCAGCAGATCGGCGACGGCGACCACGAGCAGTCCCACCGCCGGCCGGTGAAGCTGCGAGCGCAGGGGCCGGCTGGTCGCGGCCATCGTGGTCACGGCCAGCACGAACAGCACCACGTCGACCAGCAGCGGCAGCCAGGCGATCGAGGGCGGTGGTCCGGCCGTGCCGGTGCGGTTGGCCAGCGTGAGTTCCAGCGCGACCACGGCGAGGGCGGTGGCGCCGGTGACCACCACCACGGGATCCAGCCCGTCGCTGCGGGCCCAGCGCGGAGAGCGGCCGCGCAGCAGCAGAACCACCCCGCCCACCTGCCCGATCCGGCCGAGGGTGGTGACAGCCAGCACCAGCCGGTCGTGGTCCTGCCCGGACGTCGTCCACCAGGCCACGGCGACGGCGGTCGCGGCGTAGCTGGCGGCGAGCAGCCACCAGGCGCGGGACACGGCCGGCGTCGCCGGTGCGTCCCGGGCCGATCCGGTCAGCAGGAGCGCGGTGCACAGCAGCACGCACGGCACCGCCACGGCCAGCGCCGTGCGCGGGTCGGGCGGCGTCGCCGGGATCACCGCCACGGCCACCGCGAGCAGCATCGCCGTCTGGAGCAGCGGCACCACCCTCTGCGGCCGGACACCTGAGGACGACGAAACCTCCGACGAAACCGCGTCGGGCGAGCGATCTTTCCCGTGCGGACGGACTCCGGGCGGGGCGGGAACGGGCTGGGCGGGAACGGGGGTGGCCGGAACGGGTGGGGCCGCAACGGAGGTGGGGCGGGAGGCGTCCGCACCGGGACAGGGGGTCCCCGCCACAGCACCTGACGGGAGATCCGCGAGCCCGGCCGCCGCGCGGGGAGCGGCCCCGACGGGGTGCGCCCAGCCGGTCACCGTACCGGTGGGGAACCCCGCGCCTTCGGGCAGTTCGTTGCAATCGGTGACACCGTTGACAGTCGTCCGGCCGGGCGGGGAGGCGGGTGCCGACGGACGGGGGACCGGTGCGGCACCGGTGCGTCCCGGTGGCTCGCCGACCTCACCCAGAAGCCCGGGTATGTCGCCACGACCTGGGGTTTCAGGCGGCGGTGCAGGGTCTTCAGGCATGATGACCGGGCGGTTGCCGCCCGCTCCGATAGCGCCCATGCGAACAGTGTTGAGGCTCACAGCAGCCCCGGCAACCGAAACGGTTAGATGCCATCAATTCATGTCACTGTACCGATTCCGTGACAGAAAGTGACGGTGTCGCTCGGCGGTCAGGAGCGGGGCGTCCAGAGTGAGGGCCAGGCGACGCCCAGGTCCCTGGCCAGGTCGCGCACCAGCGGCAGTGACACCCCCACGACGCCGTGGAAGTCCCCCTCGATCCCGGTGACGAACGGCCCGCCCAGGCCGTCCACGGTGAAGGCCCCGGCCACCGCGAGCGGCTCGCCGGTCGCCACGTAGGCCTCGATCTCGGCGTCGGTGACCTTGGCGAAGTACACCGTGGTCACCGAGACCGCCCCGAGCGTGCCCCCGGTGCCACCGTCCTCCTCGTCGCGCAGGTCGACCAGCCAGTGGCCGGTGCACAGCCGGCCGCTGCGTCCGCGCATGTCCTTCCAGCGCCGCACCGCGTCCGCGGCGTCGGCGGGCTTGCCCAGGGCGACCCCGTCCAGATCCAGCACCGAGTCGCAGCCGAGCACCAGGCCGGGCGCGGCCACGTCGTCGTCCTCGTCGCTGTCGAAGTACTCGCGCTGGACGGCCGAGGCCACGTCCTCGGCCTTCGCCCTGGCCAGCAGGAGCGAGACGTCTTCCGGGTCGGTGATCCCGGTGGCGGCCAGCACGGCCGGTTCGTCGACGGCCGAGACCCGCACGGTCGGCTCGATCCCGGCGGCGCGCAGGGTGGACAGCCGGGCCGGCGAGGCGGAGGCAAGGGTCAGGGACACATGGATACTCACGGCCACAGTGAAGCAGTTGCTGAACCCCACCCTCCCCCAGCCCTGGCGGGCCGGGCGGTGCCCCCACCGGGAAGACGGACCGGGTCGGCCAAAGTGTGAGGTCGGGTGCGGCCGGAGTGCCCGCCGCGGCACGCGGACCCACGGGACGAACCCACCCTCCCCAGCCCTGGCGGCCGGGTGGGGTCCTCACCGGTGAGGCGGGCGACCCGGACGTGAGGCCAGGTGCACCATCCGCTCACCGTGACCACCCCGAAGCCCGCCACACCCCCGCCCCGTGCGCAACCGGCCGCCGCACCAGGGCCGCCCGGTCGTTCCAGGCCGACCCCGATCCGACCCCACTCGATCCGACCTGACGGGAACCAGGCCCGCCAGAGCCGGAACCAGGCCCGCCAGAACCAGGGTCGGCCGACCCCGCAGCCCGCACGGCAGTCATCACCGCCAGGAGCGCGGCCAGTTCCTCCGGCGTAGGATTCCCGCGCACGACACGCAGTACCGGGCCGGCGGCGTCGTCCTCAAGCATGAGAGCCCCCGCTCACAAAGGGATGTTGCCGTGCTTGCGCGGCAGCGCCTGATCCCGTTTGGTCCGCAGCGCGCGCAGCGCCCGGGCCACGTGCTCGCGGGTGCGGGCGGGCTGGATCACCGCGTCGACATAACCGCGCTCGGCCGCGATGTACGGGTTGGCCAGGGTGTCTTCGTAGTCGGTGACGAACGCCTGGCGGGCCGCCTCCACGTCGCCGCCCTCGTCCGCCACCTTCCGGAGTTCGTTGCGGTACAGGATGTTCACCGCCCCCTGCGCCCCCATCACCGCGATCTGCGCGGTCGGCCAGGCCAGGTTGACGTCGGCGCCGAGGTGCTTGGAGCCCATCACGTCGTACGCCCCGCCGTACGCCTTGCGGGTGATCAGCGTGACCAGCGGGACCGTGGCCTCGGCGTAGGCGTACAGCAGCTTCGCCCCGCGCCGGATGATGCCGTTCCACTCCTGGTCGGTGCCGGGCAGGAAACCGGGCACGTCGACCAGGGTGAGCACCGGGACGTTGAAGGCGTCGCAGGTGCGCACGAACCGGGCCGCCTTCTCCGAGGCGTTGATGTCGAGGCACCCGGCGAACTGCATCGGCTGGTTGGCCACCACCCCCACCGGGCGGCCCTCCACCCGGCCGAACCCGACCAGGATGTTCGGCGCGAAAAGCGCCTGCACCTCCAGGAACTCGCCGTCGTCGAGGATGTGCTCGATCACCGTGTGCATGTCGTACGGCTGGTTGGCGGAGTCCGGGACGAACGAGTCCAGCTCCTCGTCGAGCTCGAAATCCTCTGCGGCGAAACCAGTTTCCGGCGGATCGGAGAGATTGTTGTCGGGCAGGTACGACACCAGGGCGCGCACGTACTCCAGGGCGTCCTTCTCGTCGGCGCCCAGGTGATGGGCGTTGCCGGAGAGCGTGTTGTGGGTGCGGGCCCCGCCCAGCTCCTCGAACGTGACCTCTTCCCCGGTCACGGTTCTGATCACGTCCGGGCCGGTGATGAACATGTGCGAGGTCTGGTCGACCATCACCACGAAGTCGGTCAGCGCCGGCCCGTACACGTGCCCGCCCGCGGCCGCGCCCATGATCAGCGATATCTGCGGGATCACCCCCGACGCCTTCACGTGCCGGGCGAAGATCTCGGCGTACAGGCCGAGCGACACCACACCCTCCTGGATGCGCGCGCCACCGCCCTCGTTGATGCCGATCAGCGGGACGCCGGTGCGGATCGCCAGATCCTGCACCTTGACGATCTTCTCGCCGTAGACCTCACCCAGCGAACCGCCGAAAACCGTGACGTCCTGGCTGAACACGCACACCTGGCGGCCGTCGATCGTGCCGTGGCCGGTGATCACGCCGTCGCCGTAGGGCCGGCGGGCGTCCACCCCGAACGCCGTCGAGCGGTGCCGGGCCAGGGCGTCCAGCTCCACGAACGACCCCGGGTCGAGCAGGGCCTCCAGCCGCTCCCGGGCCGTCTGCTTGCCCCGGGCGTGCTGCTTCTCCACCGCACGGGCCGATCCGGCGTGCACCGCCTCGTCCGTCCGGCGGTGGAAGTCGGCCAGCTTGCCGGCGGTGGTGTGGATGTTGGGCTCGGACGACATCACGCACTCCTCGCAGGCAGGCGGTGCTCTCGGTGGCCGACTTTAGTCTCTGCGAACACGTCACAGCGGGGCCGGATCGGGACGCAGATCACATCGGCCTATCCTGGCGGCATGTCGTCAGGACCATGGACCGATCTGGAGCGCCCCCCACTGCGTCAGGCCGCCCTGCGCAGCGCTCTCGCCGTCGGCGCGGACACCTGGCGCACGATCGACGTGGTCGCGGAGACCGCCTCCACCAACGCCGACCTGGTCGCCCGGGCCCAGGCCGGCGAGGAGGCCGGGGCCGTGCTGATCGCCGACAGCCAGAACGGCGGACGCGGTCGGCTGGGGCGTGCCTGGACCGTCCCGCCACGCTCCGCGCTCACCTTCTCGGTGCTCCTGCGCCCGGCCGCCCCGGTCGAGACCTGGGGCTGGCTCAGCCTCGTCGCGGGGGTGGCCGTCACCGACGCGCTGGTCCGGGTCTGCGGTCTTCCGGCGTCCCTCAAATGGCCCAACGACGTGCTGGTACCCGCCACCGGGCCGGCCCCCGCCGACTACGCGGGCGGCCGGCTGAAGATCGCGGGCATCCTGGCCGAGGCGAGCGGCCCGGCGGTGGTGATCGGGATCGGCCTCAACGTCACCCAGGACGCCTCCGAGCTGCCGGTGCCCACCGCCACCTCGCTGCGCCTGGCCGGCTCCGCCACCACCGACCGCGACACCGTGCTGCGGGCCGTCCTGCGTGCCCTCGCGCGCCGTCTCGGCGAGTTCGAAAGAGCAGTCACCACCGGGGACGGCGCGGGCCGCTCCGGTGTGGCCGCCGCCTACCGCGAGCGTTGCTCCACGATCGGGGCCACCGTGCGGGCCGAACTGCCCGGCGGCATCAGCCGCGTCGGGCTGGCCGACGGGGTGGACGACGACGGCCGGCTGCTGCTGCGGCTGCCCGGCGGTTCCACCCAGGCGCTCGCGGCAGCAGACGTTGTTCATGTTCGCAACCCGGAAACGGCATGATCTGGGCATGGGCTTCCCTACGCGTCTGCTGGCGGACGACGAACAACTCGTTCTGGTTCTGCGTCGTCACATCAAGGTGATCGCCTGGCCGATCCTTCTGTTCATCCTGCTCCTCGCCCTGATCGGGGCGTCCTTCCTGCTGGGCCAGCCCGTCGTCACGATGATCGCGGCCGGGGTCGGCCTGCTGATCGCCCTGAAGTGGGTGCTGTGGCCGATCGTGGTCTGGTGGAACCAGACCTACGTGATCACCACCAAGCGGCTGATCCTGCGGGAGGGCGTGTTCAACCGGTCGGGGCACGACATGCCGCTGTCCCGCCTCAACGACGTCTCGTTCGAGCACAGCCTGATCGAGCGCATGCTCGGCTGCGGCAGCCTCAAGGTCGAGAACGCCGGCGAGAACGGCCAGCTCCTGCTCACCGACATCCCGAAGGTCGAGATCGTGCAGCGCACCCTCTACGAACTGTCCGACGACCTGCGCGGCGTCGAGGGCCGGCCGCTCGACCCGGCCCTGGCGCGCTCGCTCGACGACGCGTTCGACGAGGAGTACCGCGGTCCCGAGGCCTCCGACACCCCTGAGGATCACGGACGCAAGTGAGCGAACGCGACGAGTTCACCTCCCACCTCCTCGGCGGCCCCTGGACCATGGGCCGCCGGGAGGTGGCCCGGCGCGTCGGGGTCTCCCGGCTCTCGGCGCGCAAGCTGTGGCGGGCGCTCGGTTTTCCCGGTGTCGACGACGAGGAGGTCGTGTTCAACGACACCGACCGCAAGGCCCTCGACCAGGTCGTCGGCATGGTGCGGCGCGACCTGATCGACGAGGAGACGGCGATCGCCTGCGCCCGCGCCCTGGGCCAGACCACCGACCGGCTGGTGTCGTGGCAGGTGGAGGCACTGCTGGAATACCTGGCCAGCCGTAGCCCCGGCGGTGCCCCGGAAGATCCGCTGAAACTCATCGAGCAGCTCACCCCCGAGCTGGAGGAGCTGCTCGTCTACTCGTTCCGGCGTCAGCTGGCCGCCACGATCAGCCGTCTCGACGCCTCGTCCGGGCGGCCGGCCGCCGAGGTCACGGTGTGCTTCGCCGACCTGGTGGCCTACACCCGGCTGTCCCGCCGCCTGCCCCGCCGCGACCTGTCCCGGCTGGTGCAGCGGTTCGAGGGACTGGCGTCCGACGTGGTCACCGCGGGCGGTGGCCGGGTGATCAAGACGGTGGGCGACGAGGTGCTGTTCATCGCGCCGGAGGCGATGACGGGCGCGCTGATCGCCCTGTCCATCTCGGCGCGGATGGCCGACGACGACCTGGTGCCCGACGTGCGGGTGGGCATGGTGCACGGCCCGGTGCTGCGCAGTCTGGGCGACGTGTACGGCACCACCGTCAACCTGGCCAGCCGCCTCACGTCGCTGGCCGAGCCGGGCACGGTGATCACCGACCCGGGCACGGCCCGGGCCTTGCAGGGACACCCGGGGATCGAGCTGGTGGCGCAGCGGCCCCGCCTGGTGCGTGGCTTCGGTCAGGTGCAGCCGCTGCTGGTGGCGCCGATGGGGATCAACGACCAGCTGATCACGGTTGATTAGGGACGACGAGACACCCCTGCCTCACGAGCGCGAGGGGCTCTCCCGCCGGGACAGGTCCAGGCCGGGCCGGTGGGCCGCGGTCTCCGGACGGTGCGGGTGGTCGTGGTGCTCGGCGTGCTCGGCCAGGTCTTCGGCGATCGCCTCGGGGGTGCCGGGCGGGGTCGGTTCGCCGTTCACCGGTTCGTGGTCGTGGGTGAACACGAACGTGCGGTAGGCCCAGAACCGGAAGAGCGTGCCCAGGCCCAGCCCGATCACGTTGCCGGAGATGTTGTCGGCCAGCGGCGAGTCCAGGTCGAGGATGTACCGGGAGAAGCCCAGGCAGGCCAGCGAGATCGCCAGCCCGGCCGCGTTCATCACACCGAACAGCACGAACTCACGCCGCACGGACGCGCGGCGGCGGTGCCGGAAGGTCCAGTAGCGGTTGCCCACCCAGGCCACGACGGTGGCGACCAGCACGGAGACGGTCTTGGCGGTGAGCGGCTTGTGATCGAGGCCGAGCTGCTCGCCGACCGCGCTGTGCAGCAGCAGGTTGAACACGCCGGTGTCGACCACGAAGGCGATGCCGCCGACCGCGCCGAACTTCACCACCTCGCGATACAGCAGATCGACTGATCTGCGCAGGCGGGAGAACAACGTATCGGCAGCCACCGGCCTAACAGTGCCACGCGAACCTGAGGATCGCTAAGCCGAGAAGTCTCGCCGCCCACCCGCGATGCTGTGGAACTTTCCCGTGATCATGCCCGGTTCACGCCTCTCGCCTCGTGGGATGCAGGTGCAGGTCGCGTGCATCGTTACGCTGCCGCCGTGGTCTCTCCCTCTCCTGACGCCTCGCCCGATCCGGACGGCGCGGCCGGCCCGTTCGGCAAGGTCCGCCTGACCCCGCTCACCGCGGCCGACCCGATCCCGGGTGGCTTCCCGACCGTCGGTGTGATCGGCGGCGGCCAGCTCGCCCGCATGATGCAGCCCCCGGCCGTCGCGATGGGCGTGCGGCTGCGGGTGCTCGCCGAGTCGGCGACCGGCAGCGCGGCCCTCGCTATCCACGAGGCCCCGGTCGGCGACCACCGGGACCTCGCCACCGTCACCGCCTTCGCCGCGCAGTGCGACGTGCTCACCTTCGAGCACGAGCACGTACCCGGCCCGATCCTGGAGAAGCTGGTGGCCGACGGGGTGCCGGTGCGCCCCGGCCCGGCCGCGCTCGGCTTCGCGCAGGACAAACTGGCCATGCGCCGCCGGCTCACCGAACTCGGCCTGCCCTGCCCGCGCTGGGCGCAGGTGCGCACCTTCGACGACCTGTCCGCGTTCGCCGCCTCGCTACCCGGCGGCCTGGTGCTGAAGACCCCGCGCGGCGGGTACGACGGCAAGGGCGTGCTGCTGATCGACGAGCTGACCGGCGACCGGGCCGCCACCGCCCGGGAATGGCTGGAACAGGCCGGTCCGGACGGGCTGCTCGCCGAGGAGAAGGTCGCCTTCACCCGGGAGCTGGCCGCGCTGATCGCCCGCAGCCCCTCCGGTCAGGCCGCCGCCTGGCCGGTGGTGGAGAGCACGCAGAAAGACGGCATCTGCCACGAGGTGATCGCCCCGGCCCCGGGCCTGACCGAGGAGCAGGCGGTCGAGGCCACCGGCGTGGGCCTGCGGATCGCCGGTGAGCTCGGCGTGGTCGGGGTGCTCGCGGTCGAGATGTTCCAGACCGCCGACGGCTCGATCCTGGTCAACGAGCTGGCCATGCGCCCGCACAACTCCGGGCACTGGACCATCGACGGCGCCGTCACCAGCCAGTTCGAGCAGCACCTGCGCGCCGTGCTGGACCTGCCGCTGGGCGAGGTGCGGGCCCGCTCGCCGTGGACCGTGATGGTGAACGTGCTCGGTGGCGAGTACGAGAACCTCTACCGCAGCTACCTGCACGTGATGGCCCGCGACCCGGGCGTCAAGGTGCACATGTACGCCAAGGACGTGCGCCCCGGCCGCAAGGTCGGCCACGTCACCGTCTGCGGCGACGACCTGGACGACTGCCTGGCCCGCGCCCGGCACGCCGCGGCGTTCATCCGCGGCGACATCGACGAGTGATCGGGATTTCTGGAATGGCTGTTCAGCCTTTGGTCGGCCTGGTGATGGGCTCGGACTCGGACTGGCCGACGATGGAGGCCGCCGCCCTCGCCCTGGAGGAGTTCGGCGTGCCGTACGAGGCCGACGTGGTGTCGGCGCACCGGATGCCGCAGGAGATGATCAGCTACGGCGCGGCCGCGCACGAGCGTGGCCTGCGGGTGATCATCGCCGGGGCCGGCGGCGCCGCCCACCTGCCGGGCATGCTGGCCAGCGTGACGCCGCTGCCGGTGATCGGCGTGCCGGTGCCGCTGAAGTACCTCGACGGCATGGACTCGCTGATGTCGATCGTGCAGATGCCGGCCGGGATCCCGGTGGCCACCGTCTCGATCGCGGGCGCGCGCAACGCCGGCCTGCTCGCCGTGCGGGTGCTGGCCGCCGGTGAGGGCGAGTTCGCCGCCGGGCTGCGCTCGGCGCTGGTCGACTTCTCGGTGAGCCTGCGCGACGCGGCCCACGCCAAGGGCGAGAAGCTGCGGTCCAGAACCAGGGACGACGCACAGACCGGCCACGCCGCCACGCCGTCGAGCCGTCCGGCCACCGGATTCAGCGCGGGGTGAGAGCGGGGTCGGGTACCGCTGCCACCGCCTCGATCTTGACCAGCTGATCGTCGTACCCCAGCACGGTCACCCCGGGCAGGGTGCTCGGGTGATCGTGCGGGGCCAGACGTCACGCACCACGTTCCAGGCCGTCACCAGCTCGGCCCGGGACGTGGTGGCCACGAGGACCCGGGTACTGATCAGGTCGGGAACCGAGGCGCCGGCGTCGGCGAGCGCGATGCGCAGATTGTGCGCGCACCGCGCCGCCTGGGCCGCGATGTCGCCCGGGCCGACCGTGGAGCCGTCGTCGGCCAGCGGGCAGGCGCCGGCCAGGAAGATCAACCGGGTCCGGCGGGAGCCGTTGCCGCGTAAGCGTATTCGGCCACGTCGGAGAGCATCGCGGACCGGATCAGACGCACCGCCGGGGGCCGGGTCATGAGTCCTTCTGTGCGTCCGCCAGGGTCTGGAGGGCCGAGGTGTCGTCGTTCTTCAGCGCGTCGAACATCTGGAGGGCCTTCTCGCTGTCCCACTTCACCGCGGACATGCCGTTGACCCGGTAGTCGGCGTTGCCGATCGGCACGGTCATCGAGATGCCGTTGCTGCCCGACACCGCCTTCATCGCCAGCACGAACTTGGTCAGGGCCATCGGGCCGGTGGACTCGTCGACGGTGAGCGCGCCGCCGCCCGCCTTGGCCGCCGGGATGGCCCGCCAGGGCTGGATCAGGGTGGCGGGGGAGAGGGTCTTCTTGGCGATGGCGGCCAGCGTCTCGCGCTGCCGTTCCACCCGGCCGAGGTCACCCTTCGGGTCGCTGTAGCGGGCGCGGGCATAGCCGAGGGCGGTCTTGCCGTCCATCTGCTGACAACCCTTCTTCAGGTTGATGTGCGCCTTGCTGTCTTTCATGTTGCGCTTGGGACACAGCTCCACGCCGCCGATCGCGTTGACGATGTCGGCGAAGCCGCCCAGGCCGGTCTCCACGTAATCGTCGATCTTGACCCCGCCGACGTTCTCCAGGGTCTGGATCAGCAGTGACGCGCCGCCGTAGGAGTAGGCCGCGTTGATCTTGTTGCTGCCGTGGCCCGGGATCGGCACGTAGGAGTCACGCGGCACGCTGATCAGCACGGTCGGGCCGTCGCCGTCGGGCACGTGCAGCAGCATGATCGTGTCGGTGCGCTGGCCGGCGACCGAGCCGGTGCCGAGGTCCTTCTTCTCCTCGTCGCTCAGGTCGCTGCGGGCGTCGCTGCCGACCACCAGGTAGGTGCGGCCCGGGGTGTCTTCGAGCTCGGAGTTCTCGTGGGCCGGGCCGACCGCGTCCACCCGGTTCAGGCTGGTCCACGCGGTGAACCCGAGGATGATCGGATAGGCGATGAGCAGGCCGACCACGATCAGCGCGATCCACTTCGGCCGCAGGCGCAGCCCCCGGCGCGGGCCGGAGAAGGCCGACGGTGGACGCCCCGGGCCGCCCGGGCCATCGGGCCCGTCCGGTCCCCGGCCCCCGGGCCCGCGACCGCCGGCCCCGCCACTTCCCTGGCCCTGCGCGCCACGCCCGCCGGGCCCGTAACCACCCGCTCCGGAACCGGATTGGCCGCCACGCCCGTACTGGTCACCCTGCCCGTACTGGTCGCCGGACCCGTACTGACCGGCCGCGCCGTACTGCCCACCGCGCCCGTACTGGTCGTCGCCGTACCGGTTGTCGCCGTACTGGCCGGAGCCGTACCGGTCGGAGTCGTGCCGGTCGACCCGCTGCCCGTACCCGGCGTGCGGGTCCTCGCCGCCGTGCTGGCGGTACATGTCGCCGACCTCGTCGGCCTCCTGGTCGTACGGCTGCTGGTCACGCTGGGGCCGGCGACGCGGCCGCCCGGCCGCCTCGTCGGGCGTCCAGAAGCGGGGTTCGTCGTTGTCGCTCATGCCACCCCCAGCCGCGGGGCCTCGATCGCCGGGCAGGTGTTCATCACGACCGCGAGCCCGGCCGTGGCGGCCCGTGCCGCCGCGGCCTCGTCGATCACGCCGAGCTGGAGCCAGACCGCCTTGGCGCCCACCGCGATCGCCTGGTCCACCACGTCGCCGGCGCCCTCGCTGTTGACGAACACGTCGACCACGTCGATCGGGCCCTCGGCCGCCACCGCCTCGGCCAGGGTGGCGTAGCCCCTGGCCCCGTGCACCGTGTCGGCCTTGGGGTGCACCGGGACGATCCGCATGCCCAGGTTCTGCACGTACCGCGCCACGCTGTGCGCGGGACGGGTGCGGTTGTCGGACAGCCCGACCACGGCCCATCTGGTGGGCGTGGTGAGCAGCCGCTGCATCACCCCGGGGTCATTGCGGTGTGCCCTTGAAGCGGTCTCCATGGGCACAGTCTGCCCTGAGACACCGACAATTCGCCTCATGCCCGGATGGCCTCCCGGGGAACTGTGATCAAGCCGGACGCTGCGTCAAAGTCCGGTCACAGAAAGGCACCTGGGGTGCGGGGCTGCACCCCAGGTGCCCTCCAGGTACTTGCCGGAACCGGCCGGTGCGAACCGGTCAGCGGGCGACCGACTGCCACGCCGTCCAGGCGGAGGCGACCATGTCTTCCAGGCTGTGCCGGGTGGCCCAGTCCAGGTCGCGCTGGGCCAGCTGGCCGTCGGCCACGATCCGCGCCGGGTCGCCGGGGCGCCGGTCCACGATCTTCGGCTCGAAGGCGATGCCGGTGACCTTGGCGACCGCGGTCATGATCTCCAGCACCGAGGCGCCGTCACCGCTGCCCAGGTTGTAGACCCGCTCGATCGGCTGCCCGGCCTCCATCCGCGCGGCGGCCGCGACGTGCGCCAGGGCGATGTCCTGCACGTGCACGTAGTCCCGCACGCAGGAGCCGTCGGGGGTGTCGTAGTCGTTGCCCCGGACCTGCGGAATGCCGCCCTCGGTGAGGGTTTTCAGCACCACCGGGAACAGGTTGTGCGGGCTCACGTCGTAGATGTCGGGGTGGCCGGAGCCGACCACGTTGAAGTAGCGCAGCGAGGTGTGGGTCAGGCCGGACACCCGGCCGACGTTGCGCAGCAGCCACTCGCCGATGAGTTTGCTCTCACCGTAAGGGGATTCGGGGGTGGTGGCGGTGCTCTCGGTGACCAGCTCGACGTCCGGCGTGCCGTAGACGCCCGCGCTGGAGGAGAACACGATGTTCTCGACGCCGACCTCGGCCATCACCTCGAGCAGGTGCTGGGTGCCCTGCACGTTCTGGGTGTAGGTGTGCAGCGGGCGCTTCACCGACTCACCGGCGTACTTGAACCCGGCGCAGTGGATCACGCCGGTGATCGGAGAGCCGTCGGGCTCGGTCAGGGCCGCGCGCAGCGCGTCGGCGTCGAGGATCGAGCCTTCGTGGAAGCGCGTACCGGAACCGACGAAATCCCGCACACCCGTCGACAGATCGTCCAGGACGGCGACGGACCGCCCGGACTCCTCGAGGCAGCGGGCGATGTGCGCGCCGATGTACCCGGCGCCACCGGTCACAAGCCATGTCATATCGGCAACCCTACCCACCGCCCCTGAACGGGGAGATCGCGCCCGCTGTCAGAAAGCTGGGCAATCACTCCCGGGTCACGGGCGGGGCAGTTCCAGAACCACCCGGACGCCACAGTGGTCACCCACCGGCAGGCCCTCGTCCGTCTCTCCCGACACCCGCGAACCCGGTGGCAGCCCGATCGCCAGCACGTGGTCGAGCTGCACCCCGGGCCGCCGGGCCGGGAAGGTCGGCCGGCTCACCAGGGGCGTCCAGCCGGTCGAGCGGCGCACCGGCAGCAGGGGCAGGTTCAGGTCGCCGAGCACCAGCACCGGCCGGGGCACACCGAGTCCCTCCAGCCAGCGCCGCACCTGGCGCAGCTGCCGCAGGTTGACACCGGGGACGAAGGACAGGTGGGTGCAGACCACCGTCACGCCGCGGTCCAGCACGGCGGCCAGCGCCACCCGCGGCTCGTCCCGCAGCCAGATCAGCCGTGGCGGCCGGCCGGGCGACACCAGCGGATAACGGCCGCCGGCCGGGGGCAGGCGCAGCCTGTGCCACTCCAGCACCGGCACCCGGGAGACCAGCCCGATCCCGTAGGCGGGCCCGACCGAGGAGGTGCCGGTGGCCGGGGTCCAGCCCGGCTCGCCCGGTGTGCCCAGCACCGTCGGCTCGAACCGCTTCCAGCCCGCGCCCAGCGCCTGGGCGGCCACCGACGTCTGGTCGGTGCCGCCCGAGCGCGGCTGGTCGCGGTCCACCTCCTGGATGCCCAGCACGTCGGCGTCCAGCCGGCCGACCGCCTCGGCCAGCGCCTCCGGACCGGCGGGCAGTCCACGAGAGGTGCGGCCGGAGAACAGGTTCAGCGAGGCGACACGCAGGCGGGCGCTCTCGTCGTGCATGCGCGGGAAGAATTCACCAGGGCTCGTCACCGACTCCGGCCTCCAGGTCAGCGAGCATCTGCACGGCGTCGTCGATGATCGCCGAGTCGTCCGTGTGCACCCCGTGCAGCAGCCAGCGGGCGATCGCGAACTCGCCGGACAGCCGGGCGCGGCGCCGCAGGTCCACGTCCACCGGCTCGCTGCGGGCCGCGGTGTAGGCGGTGAACACCGGGCCCATCGCGGTCTCGGTCGCCCCGATCGACACCCAGGCCAGGTCGTCGGCGGGATCGGCGACCCGGGTCTCGGACCACTCCATCACCCCGGTCACCTCCTCGCCCTCGGCCAGCACGTTGTCGCCGGCCAGGTCGCCGTGCACGACGCAGGGGATGAACCGCCAGGCGCCGACCTCCTCGACCGCGTGCTCCCAGCGGGTCAGCAGGCGCACCGGGGTGAGACCGGTGGCCGCCACCCGGTCCAGCTCGGCCAGGCGGCGGAACCGGTACTCCTCGGCCGTGTACACCGGCAGCCCGGCCTCTTCGACCAGGCGGGTGGGCAGATTATGGATGGCCGCGATGGCCTGGCCGTACGCGGTGGCGAGGGTGGGGCGGTGGAGCAGCTCGAGCGGCCGGATCGGCCGGCCCGGCAGCTTGCGGTGCACCAGCGCGCGGCCACCGGAACGCAACGGCGCCACGCCCTCCGCCTCGGGCATCCCGAACGGCAGCCACGAGCGCAGCTGGCCGATCAGCTGGGACTCCGCGTCGAGCCGCATGCTGGCCACGTTGTTGCGCGGGGCCCGCACCACCCAGTGCCGGCTCAGGTTGTCTTCGATCAGGGCGGTATCGATGTCGTCGGCGGTGGCGTCGAGCAGCTGCGTGCGCATCGGTTCCAGGCCGCTGACGGCCGCGGAGGCCAGCGCGGCCAGGGAGAGAGGTGATCGGGCGGGCACCGATCCACCGTAACCGGAGATGCCGGTTAGGGTGCGGCTATGCCATTGGAGCGTCTCGCCCTGTCCCGTTCGACGCTCGACCGGACGGCCGAGCGTCGCTCCGACCCGCAGCTGGTCGCCACCCTTCTCGCCGACCCCCGCACCCGGGTCGCGCTGATCCACGAGGGCGAGACCGCGATCACCGCCGCCCCCACCCTGCACCTGTGGACCGCCGACGCCCTGGTCGGGCTGAAAGACGATGCGCTGCGGTTCTTTCTGGGCACGGACGACGAGGGCCGGGGCTACCTGGCGCTGTCCGTCGCCGAGCGCCCGACCGTGCCCGAGGGGGTGCGCTGGGCGCCGCTGCGCGAGGTCGGCGCCCTGCTCGACGACGCCGGTGCGGGCATCTTCACCACCGCCGTGGCGCTGATCGCCTGGCACGCCTTCCACACCCACTGCGCCAACTGCGGCGAGGGCACCGACGTGGTGCAGGCCGGCTGGGTGCGGCTGTGCCCGAACTGTGGGCGCGAGCACTACCCGCGCACCGACCCGGCGGTGATCATGACCGTGGTCGACGCGGACGACCGGGTGCTGCTCGGACGGCAGGCGTCCTGGCCGGAACACCGCTACTCGACGCTGGCCGGGTTCGTCGAGCCGGGTGAGTCGCTGGAGGACGCGGTGCGCCGCGAGGTGCTCGAGGAGTCCGGCGTGCTGGTGGGTGAGGTGCAGTACCGGGGCAGTCAGCCCTGGCCCTTCCCGTCGTCCCTGATGGTGGGCTTCCGCGGCGAGGCGCTGTCGTCGCAGGTGCGGGTGGACGGCGTGGAACTGGCCGAGGCGCGCTGGTGGAGCCGGGAGGAACTCCAGGCCGACATCAAGGCCGGCCGGCTCATCCTCCCGCCCGCGGTCTCGATCGCCCGGCGGCTGATCGAGGACTGGTTCGGCGCCCCGATCCCCGACGACACGTCGGCCTGGTAGAGCGCTCAAGGGCGAACAAATGGTGGACGACGCTCAGGCCGGCCGGATCGCCGGCCGGTCCGGGTGGTCGAAGCGGACCACCAGATCGGCATGCTTCACCGGGTCCGCCTCGGCCAGGTAACGCTGCCAGGCGCCACTCACCCGGGCGGTCTCGTCCGCCGGAAGCCGTCGTCCCAGGGCACTGGCCGACACGTCCAGGTGAACGATCAGGTCGAACCCGTCCCGGATGTCGTCGCGGGTCAGGAACCGGCCGTCGACGACGGCCACGGTGCCGGGCGGCGCGGGCTGCGGGGTCGCGCGCACCGAGCGGTCGGTGTGCGGGTCGCGCAGCCGGGGCAGCCAGG
The DNA here is from genome assembly GCF_018499875.1 of Kineosporia corallincola. GTDB lineage: Bacteria > Actinomycetota > Actinomycetes > Actinomycetales > Kineosporiaceae > Kineosporia > Kineosporia corallincola. The sequence continues at coordinate 811,760 of NZ_JAHBAY010000001.1, forward strand.
TGTGGCGCCCGCCGGGCAGCAGCGGGTCGAGCACCTCGCGGCGCAGGGCCGAAAAGTCGTACCAGAGGTCGTACATCGAGTCCGGGTCGTCGTGGCCGTACTCCAGCCGCACCGAGCGCCCACGCAGGAAGTCGCCGGCGCTCACCCGGGCCACCGGCACGGCCCGGGCGGCCAGCACCCCGGCGACCGTGTCGGCCAGCCCGGAGGTGTCGGCCTCGACCGGGCCGTCCAGGGCCAGACGCCGGCGATCGCCCGGCAGCCGGTCCAGCTGCCGGGCGATCTGCTCGGCGAGATCGTCGGGACTCAGCGTCAGGCCGGCGTGCCGATGCGGGACTTCACCTCGGCCAGCGACGGGTTGGTGGCCGCCGAGCCGTCCGGGAAGACCACCGTGGGAACGGTCTGGTTGCCGTTGTTCACCGACATCACGTAGTCCGCGGCGTCCGGCACCTCTTCGATGTTGACCTCGGTGTAGCCGATGCCCTCACGCTGAAGCTGGCTCTTGAGCCGCTTGCAGTAACCGCACCAGGTGGTGCTGAACATGGTGATCGTGCCGGGAGCCGGGGCGTCCATCGAAGCCATCCTTCGCGTCGAACAGGTCGGACTGAACTCGTCGAGCGTTCAACATCCCGCCGACGGGCTGTGTTCCCGGCCTGTCAGGATGTCGTGATCGACCGGGGTGGCGACCGGCAGTTCGGCCTGGCGTTCGGCGAACCGGTCGGGATCGGCTGACCCGGCCGGGCCCGGGCTCGTCCGGCGGTGCGAGAGAATGTCCCGATGACCATCCCCGCGCGCGGCGCCGACGGCATGCTCGAGGGGCTGGACCCGGAGCAGCGTGAGGTCGCCCTGGCCGTGCGCGGCCCGGTGTGCGTGCTGGCCGGGGCCGGCACCGGCAAGACCCGCGCCATCACCCACCGCATCGCCTACGGCGTGCACTCCGGCATCTACGTGCCGCAGCAGGTCCTCGCCGTCACCTTCACCGCCCGGGCGGCCGGTGAGATGCGCACCCGGCTGCGGCAGCTCGGGGTCGGCGGGGTCCAGGCCCGCACCTTCCACGCCGCCGCGCTGCGCCAGCTCGGCTACTTCTATCCCCGGGTGATCGGCGGCCGCCCGCCCGAGCTGCTGGAGCACAAGGCCCGCATGGTCGCCGACGCCGCGGCCCGGCTGCGGCTCACCGTCGACCGCGCCGCCGTGCGCGACCTGGCCGCCGAGATCGAGTGGTCCAAGGTGTCGCTGCTCACCCCCGAGAGCTACGTGCGCGCCGCCCGCACGGCCGGGCGCGGTGAGCCGGGCGGCTTCCCGGTCGAGACCGTGTCCCGGCTGATCGGCGTCTACGAGGAGACCAAGACCGACCGCGGCATGATCGACTTCGAGGACGTCCTGCTGCTGATGGCGGGCATCATCGAGACCCAGCCGCAGGTGGCCAACGAGGTGCGCGGCCAGTACCGGCACTTCGTGGTGGACGAGTACCAGGACGTCTCCGCGCTCCAGCAGCGTCTTCTCGACCAGTGGCTGGGCGACCGCAAGGAGGTGTGCGTGGTCGGCGACCCCAGCCAGACCATCTACTCGTTCACCGGAGCCAGCGCCGACCACCTGCTGCGCTTCCCGCAGAACTACCCGGACGCCCAGGTGGTCCGCCTGGTGCGCGACTACCGCTCCACGCCGCAGATCGTCTCGCTGGCCAACCGGCTGCTCGCCCGCCGGGTGAAGACCGCCGGGCCCGCCCCGCTGGAGCTGCGCTCGCAGCGGGAGTCCGGCCCGGCCCCCCGGCTGACCTCGCACGACGACGACGCCGCCGAGGCGGCCGCGGTGGCCAAGCAGGTGTCAGGACTGCTCGACGACGGCGTGAGAGCGCGCGAGATCGCCGTGCTCTTCCGCACCAACTCGCAGTCGGAGCAGGTGGAACAGGCCCTGGCCGACGCCGGGCTGCCCTACCAGTTGCGGGGCGGGGAGCGGTTCTTCGCCCGCAAGGAGGTGCGCGAGGCGGTCATGCTGATCCGCGGCGCGGCCCGCGGCGGGCTGGGCGACGGCACGCTCGGCGAGGCCACCCGCGACGTCCTCTCACACTGCGGCTGGACCCCCCAGGCGCCGTCCGGCGTGCAGGCCGGCGGGGTGCGCGAGCGCTGGGAGTCGCTCCAGGCCCTGGCCGCGCTCGCCGACGACCTGGCCGCGACCCGTCCGGACGCCACCCTGGCCGACCTGGTGGCCGAGCTGGACGAGCGGGCCGCGGCCCAGCACGCCCCCTCGGTCGAGGGCGTCACCCTGGCCTCGCTGCACGCGGCGAAGGGCCTGGAGTGGGACGCCGTGTTCCTGGTCGGCCTGTCCGAAGGGCTGATGCCGATCTCGTTCGCCGAGGGCTGGGACGCGATCGAGGAGGAACGCCGGCTGTTCTACGTCGGCATCACCCGGGCCCGAGAGCACCTGCACCTGTCCTGGTCGCGCGCCCGCACCGGGGGCCGGGGCGGCCGTAATCCGTCGCGTTTCCTGGAGGGCATCTTCCCGGACGCGGGGGAGCGCGACATCAAGGTGCGGGAGCCGTCCCGCAAGACCGCCGCGCACCGCCCGCCCCCGGCTCTGTGCAAGATCTGCGGCCGGGCCCTGACCAGTGCCGTCGAGCGGAAGGTGGGCCGCTGCTCGGCCTGCCCGGCCGGCTACGACGAGCAGACGCTGCAACGGCTGCGGGACTGGCGGGCCGCCGCCGCCGAGGCGGCCCGGATGCCTGCCTACGTGATCTTCACCGACGCCACGCTGATGGCGATCGCCGAGGCGGCTCCCGCCGAGCCCGGCGAGCTCGCGGCGGTGCCCGGCGTGGGAGTGACCAAGCAGCGGCGATGGGGCGACGACGTGCTCGCGGTGCTGTCCGGTACGCCCTGGGAGACGCCGTAATACAACTGTCCCGCCGGTCGTGATCGTGGATGTCCGGGTACAGCGCCTATCGTGGTTACCGGCCCGTGGTTCGGTATGGTCGTATTTCGGAGGATTTCTCGGTGGTCAGCGCCAGGACGCTGTTCGAGCGTGCCGTGAAGACGCACCTCGACGCGCAGGGACTGCTCGACGCCGTGCGCGATCGGCTGGACCGGCTGGAGGCCGAGTCCACCCACAGCGCCGAGTCCGCCCAGCAGCAGATCGCCCTGGCCGCCCGGCTGGAACGGGCCGCGGCCGAGGCCGCCCCGCAGTGGCTGGGAGCGCCCTGGCAGGTGGTGGCGCAGGAACGGTTCCCGCTGGAGCACTCGGCCCGGCCCGGTGAGCCGGCCCTGATCCGGGTGGCCGACGCCCAGCCGCTGCCCGGGGTGGGGTTCCCGGTGATCGTGCCGTTCACCGGCATCGGTCACATCGCGCTCGACCTCGACGCCCGCGACCCGGTGGTCGCCGGTCTGCTGCGCAGCATCATCACCCGGCTGGTGGCCGCGTTCCCGGCCGGGCAGCTGCGCATCCTGGCGGTCGACGGCGGTGCGCTGGGTGCCCCGCTGGCCCCGTTCCACGCCCTGGTCCCGGCCGGGGTGATGAACGAGCCGGTGAGTGAGCTGGACGAGTTCCGCGAGCTGCTGACCGAGGCCGAGGAGCAGGTCAAGCAGGTGCAGGCCGGGCTGAACCCGAACCCGGACGTGATCGTCATCGTGACCGCGGCCCTGCCCCCGAACTGCACCCGCAGCGACTACGCCCGGCTGGCCGCCCTGGCCCACGCCGGCCCGGCCGCCCGGGTGCACCTGCTGCTGGCCGGGTACGCCTCCCGGTCCCGTTCCACCTGGACCCAGCTGCCGCCGCTGGAACGCACCACGATGATCACGACCGATCCGTCGTCCCGTGGTCATTTCCGCATCGGCGACCCGCCGGAGGAGAGCTTCGGGGGAGGCCTGAACGCCCCCGTCACCCTCGACCCGGCGCCGCCGCCCGGGCTGATCGACGAGCTCTGCCGCCGGGTGGCGGCCAAGGCCGAGTCGGACGGCAAGCTGGTGTTCGACGATCTGGTGCCGAAGGAGCTCTGGACGCAGTCGTCGGTGGGCGGGCTGACCACGCTGATCGGCCGGGTGGGCCGGGGCGACGCGGTGGTCTCGCTCGACGACGCCACGCCGCACTGGCTGGTCGCCGGGCGCACCGGCGCCGGCAAGACGGTGTTCCTGCTCGACATCCTGTACGGCCTGGCCGCCCGCTACTCACCCGACGAACTGGCGCTCTACCTGCTCGATTTCAAAGAGGGAGTGTCGTTCTCGGAGTTCATCCCGACCGAGGTCGACCCGACCTGGGTGCCGCACGCCCGCACCGTCGGCGTCGAGTCCGACCGGGAGTACGGGCTGGCCGTGCTCACCGAGCTGGTGCGCGAGATGGGCCGCCGGGCTGCCGCGATGAAGAAGGCGGGCGTCACCAACCTGGCCCAGCTGCGCAGCTCACGGCCCGACGTCGCGCTGCCGCGCATCCTCACCGTCATCGACGAGTTCCACGTGCTGCTCAAGGGCAACGACGACACCGCCAAGCGGGCCGTCGGGCTGCTCGAGGAGGTGGCTCGCAAGGGCCGCTCCTACGGCATCCACCTGATCATGGCCAGCCAGTCGATCTCCGGCATCGAGGCGCTGTTCACCAAGGGCTCGTCGGTGTTCGCGCAGTTCGCCATGCGGGTGGCGCTGTCCGGCGGCGGCAACATCCTGGACACCCTGAACGACGCCGCCACCGCCCTGCCGATCGGCCAGGTGGTGCTGAACAACCAGGCCGGCACCGCCAGCGCCAACCGGCGGGCCCGGTTCCCCGACGCCGACGCGCCCAGCCTGCACGCCCTGCGTCACCGGATGTGGGAGATGCGCACGCCCGGCTCGCCGCCGCCCGCCGTCTTCATCGGGTACGCCGAGTACTCGGTGGACGACGCGCCGCCCCCTCCGCGCCGCAGCCTGGGCCGTCGGCGGCGGGTCGCGCTGGTCGGGCGGCAGGTCGACGTGGGGCTGTCGTCCGCGGCCTTCCCGCTGGACTCCTCGCCCGGTCGGCACCTCGGCGTGATCGGCACCTCGCTGGTCGGCGCCGACGTGCTCTCGTCGGCCGCGATCAGCCTGGCCCGGCAGCACGACCCGGGCACGGCCACCTTCCATCTGGTCAGCCTGATCGGCCCGACCGAGGACGAGGTGGAGGGCCTGGAGGCGCGGTTGCAGCGCAACGGGCACGAGGCCACGGTGCTGCGGCTGCCCGAGTACCGCAACCTGCTGCACCACTTCGCCGATCACCCGCCCACCGACCGCGACTTCGCCAACTACATCCTGGTCTACGGCGCCGACGCGGCCACCTCCACGCTGAAGCAGAAGGAGGCCGGCCGCTCCCGCACCGGCCTCGACGAGTTCCGCACCCTGCTGCGTGAGGGCCCGGCCGGGGGCGTGCACGTGTTCGGCTGGTGGCGGGGCGCCCGGCGGCTGTCCGACGACCTGGGCATCCAGGGCAAGGACGACGTGGCCGGCATCGTCGCGCTCAACGTGAAGGGCAACGAGGTGGGTCAGCTGATCGGTCGCTCGCACGTGCAGTGGCAGCCACGGCACAACCGGGCCCTGCTGATCGACCGTCACGAAGACCGGGAAGAACTGATCGTGCCGTTCGTCTCGCCCGGGCGTTACAGCGAGGAGTTCGCCTGATGTCCGAGCAGGGCTGGGCCGAGTACGCCGAGTACGCCCGCCGTCTCGACGAGGTGCGGGCGCAGGAGACCGCCCGCACCGCCGGGATCCGGGAGGGCGTCGCGGAGATGTCCGACCACGCCGACGAGCTGGTGGCCAGGCTGGAGCGTCAGCGGCTGCACATGACGGCCTTCGCCCAGAAGGTGAGGTTCCGGCCCCCGTCCGGCGCCGGCACGCCGCAGGAGGGCCATGTCGAGCCGCAGACCGACCTCAGCCGGGTGGCTGAGCTGATCGACATCGCCGACCGGGAGGGGGGCGAGGCCCACAACCGGGCGATCCGGCCCAACCTGATGCCCGGGGCCGGGCCGCGACTGCGGGGCGTCGCGGTCTTCGGCGCCACCATGCTGGTGCTGATGGTCGTGCAGTGGATCGCCTTCGCCCGCACGAACAACAACCCCGACTTCATCATGATCGGCGTGATCCTGCCGCTGATCGGGTTCGTGGTGTCGCTGCTGGTGCTGAGGTTCGGCAACCAGGCCCGCGACCGGGACGTGCGCCCGGCCGAGATCCCCACCCGGATGGGCCTGCTCATGTGTTTCGGTGCGCTGCCGGTGCTCTGGGGAATCCTGGTCCTCGCCTCGCGCTGACGGCGGCCGTGTGCAGGTGAGCGATTGCTTACCGGGCAGTCGCCGGATCGCGCCGCGCAGCGCCCGGCGGCGCACTTTTAAAACTTTTTTCTGGATCCCAAAAACCTTGTGTCGCAAGTGAAATGGCCATCTTGATGGGCTGTTCAGGTGGGCGTCACGAGGTGATCGCCGTTAAATACGTTGTCCGCCGGGCTCGGGGGCGTCTACTCTCGATCTCGTTGCTCAAAGAGTGACAACAATCGCGCAGCGGCGGGTCTGAAGAAGACCGGCCCGAGTTGATAGGAGGTGGCGGAAACGTGAACACGATGACTTCTCGTCTGAGCACGGCCGTCACCGCCGCCTCGGGTATGCCGTTGAGTGCCGCCCGGTATCGCTCGGGTGCCATGGGTCTCGCTTCCGTGGGCGCAGTGTGCCCGCAGGTCGCCTCCCTGGCTCTGAGCTCGCCCTGGGCCGGTGCCGAAGGCGGCTTCGCCGGCATCGAGGCAGGTCACACGACCGCCGTGCGCCAGAACTCCGATTTCTTCAAGCCCCGTTACGGGTCTCAGGCCAGCGATGGCACCGGATAGGCATCAGCCGCTTCCGGCCTCGCGAAAAGCCGTGGACCCCGATTCGGGTCCACGGCTTTTTCGTTGTCTGACAAGGGTTTCCGGTTCCGCAATGAGAAAACTGTCCGATCCCGATCCAGCGAGAGATGAAACAGCTCCCGGTCAGTACCGGGGGAACAACCCGAGGGGGATGAAACCCGTGCAGCTCACCGCCTTGCTCGACGCCTTGGTGGAAGAGATCGATGAGACCTCCACCGAGATGCCATGCCGGGTGTTCGACGCGGAGCTCTGGTTCGCAGAGTCTCCGACGGATGTGGAGCACGCGAAGGCACTCTGCCAGGACTGCCCCGTGCGTCAGGAATGCCTGGCCGGGGCACTGGAGCGGAACGAACCGTGGGGCGTCTGGGGTGGCGAGCTCTTCGTCGCCGGCGTGATCGTCCCGCGCAAGCGGCCCCGGGGCCGGCCGCGGAAGTGCGTGGTGGCTGCCTGATCCGTCAGGCGGCCACCGCCGCTATCACGCGCCGTCCCCTCCGGAGCACCCGTCCATCGACGTCCGAAATCACCTATCAAGCCTTAAGTTTCGTCCCGAGGGGAAACGCCGTGCACGCCAACCTGTACAACTTCGAATTGATCAAGCTGCAACACGCCGAGGACCGGCGCCTGGCGAACGACGCCCAGTGGGTGGCCGTCGCCCGGCGCGCCCGCCGTCGCACCCGCCGTGCGCTGTGGACCAAGGTGACGCCGGGGCAGGCGCCCACCAGGCCCGCGATCGGCTGAAATTTTCTGTCCGAACACGTATCTGAGGCGCAACGCGGGGACTCTACCTGGCGTCTTGGACTCGACGGGGGCTGACCATCGGAGGGGGTGGTCAGCCCTCGTCGCACCATTTTGGGCGTCGTTGTCACGGGGGCTGGAGGGTGCTGTCCTGCTCCTGGCCGGCCCGGTGAGTCCGGTGAGTCCGGTGCGTTCGCCGCCGAAGCATGAGTGGCTGAAGACAGGGCGCGGCGGTGAGCGGGGACGGAGCTGGCGTCGTCCACAAGTTCTTGGTCGTGCGCGTGCCGTGACGACGGGGCGTCACCGACCGCGACGAACGGGCGTGCCGATTCGTGGGTACGCGAGCGAGGAGTGTGGGGACCCTTGGGGCCGCCGGGCTTTCGCGGAATCGGGCTCGGGCGCGGGTCGCGCGGCGCTGCCCGCCGACCGTCTCCCGGTAGTTCACGGGCGGGTCGCCGTCAGCACACGGCGGCGCCGGTGGGCGCCGTCGTCAGGTGCGCCGGAGCCGCTCCAACCGGTCGGCGGGAGCGGCGGTCTCTACCCGGCGGTGCGAGGGCCGTCTGTGTGAGGGTGGGGTGGGACGGCGATCGGCGTCAGTGGCGTCAGCGTCGGCTGCCGCGCACGTCCTGCCCGTCTTCGATCTCGAGAATGCGCTCACGGGCACAGCTTTCGCAGTCCCAAAGGGCGATGCTGTTGATCACTGACCAGACACCGACCACCCGGTAAAGACTTTCGGGGGCGGGCGCGAGGCAGGTGCGGCAGTGGGTGTGCGACCCGGACTGCGTGGGGATGGCAGCCAGGCCGGCAGGGCGGGGATCAGCGACACGGGTGTGGGAACTCAGTGAGCCACTCATGGCTTTCAGGGTACGCATTTCGCGTAACACGGGGATGACGGTTCACCGGTCCGGCCGATATCTGCACGACATCTGGATGGGGGTGCAGGGACGCCCGGGGTCACCCTTTCATCTCGTTATCCGGGACGCGCGTCTCAGTAAATGAGCAGAGCGAAAACCGGCGCGCCGGTGCCCGCTTCGCCGCCGTGCACGTTGCGTCATGACCGGCAGGTGTGTGACATCGCTGGTCGCAGCGCGTCCTCCTGGGTTCCGTCCGCCGTCCGGAAAGACGGGATCACGTCGCCTGGCCTCACTCTCGGTCAGCCGACGACCGTGACTGCCCTTGGGTGCATCGGAGGGCAGCGAATGCCGTCGGTGCTCGCCGAGCCTCTGCCGGGCGGTCGAGGTGCCCGGTTACAGGCTGATTATGTGGTGCGCATCACGGCAGTTTGAGTACATCGGATTGCCGATCCGAATCCGGAGAGTCGGCGGAGAGGAGGGTCGGGCGTAGGTGGGGTCAGCCCGGCTCGACGGCGGTGTCTTCGATGGCGTACGCGGACGGATCGAACTCCGGCAGCCACTCGGCCAGGACCTCGGGCACCGGCACGTCACCGTCGATCTGGCAGAGCACCGCGATGCCCCCCAGCCAGACCCGGTGGATCAGCAGGTACTCGGGCGGCAGGTTGAGTTTGAGGCCCATCGTCCAGTCCGGGCGCCGCACGTCGTTGATGTAGGCGAACAGCGAGCGCATCCAGGCCCGCTCGAACCGCCAGGTGGTGTGCCGGATCGGCTCCAGGAACGGTTCCAGGTAGGTGAGCAGGGCGTCGCCGTCGATCTTGATCGACGACTTGATGAAGCCGAGCTCGCGCAGTCCCTCGACCACCGCCTCGGACTCCCCGGCCAGGGCCAGCGTGAGCAGCCGGCCCATCTCCGGAGGCATGCCCTGCGGCAGACGCTTGACGGCCCCGAAGTCGAGGATGCCGAAACGGCCGTCGTCGAGCAGGCGGTAGTTGCCGGGGTGCGGATCGGCGTGCAGCAGCCCGGCCCGGGCCGGGCCGGCCAGCAGGAACTCCATGTAGCGACGGGCGCCCAGGTCCCGTTCCTCCTGCGTGCCGGAGGCGATCAGGCGGGACAGCGGCACCCCGTCGAGCCATTCGCTGACGATCACGTGCTCGCTGCTGACCAGCACCTCGGGCACCGCGAAGACCGGATCGCCGCGGAACGCCCGGGCGAACCGGGCCTGCGTCTTGGCCTCCAGCGAGTAGTCCAGCTCCTCGACCATGCGGGCCTTCAGCTCGTCGAGGATCGGCTTCACGTCGAGGCCGGGGATCCAGCCCGCTGCCACCCGGCCCACCCGGGTGACCTGGTTCAGGTCGGAGATCAGCGCCGCCCCCGCCCCCGGGTACTGGATCTTGACCGCGCACGGCCGGCCGTCCCGCCAGACCGCCTTGTGCACCTGGCCGATGCTGGCCGCGGCCGAGGGTCTGTCGTCGAAACTCTGGAACTTGCTGGTGCGCCAGCGCGGCCCGAGCTGCTCGGCCAGCACCTGGTGCACGGTGGCCGCGGGCAGCGGGGGAGCCGAGTCCTGGAGCTTGGTCAGCGTGGCCCGGTACGGCCCGGCGACCTCCTCGGGGAGCGCGGCCTCGAAGATGCTCAGGGCCTGGCCGAACTTCATCGCCCCGCCCTTGAGCTCGCCGAGCACCCGGAACAGCTGCTCGGCGGTGCGGGCCTGCATTTCGGCGGCGACCGCCTCGGCGGACTTGCCGCCCAGCCGTTTGCCCACGCCCAGGGCGGTGCGCCCCGCAGCGGTCAGGGGCAGGGCCGCCAGCTTCGCCGTCCGGGTGACCGCGCGACGCGGCAGATCTGTCACCGTCACATTCTCCCTTCTCGTCCCCTCCTGCGCTCGCCCGCCTCGCCTGCGATGCCCTCAGTGACAGCCACAGGCCGGGTGCAGGGGCCAGCGGCGCCGGGCGATCAGGCCGTCGGGGAGCTCTACCTCCAGGGTGGCGCCGACCGCCGCCGGCACCGTGAGGCCGTCGAGCTGGGCGAGCACCTGGAGCGCCGCCAGTGCGGCGGCCAGCCCTGCGCTCGCTGACTCCTGCGGTGATCCGGACGCCGCGACCTGCTCCCGCAACTGCGCCAGGACGCCGGGCCAGGCCGGGTCGCGGTCCTGCCGGTGCAGGTCGAGGCAGTGCAGGCAGGCGCTGAGGCCCGGCCGGACCAGGGGGCCGACCACCACGCCGTCCTCGCCGATGACCACGGCCAGGTGCGGTACGTCGTCGCTGACCAGGGTGGCGCCGCGACGGGAGTCCGCGGCGCCGTGCTCGATCAGCACGACCAGGTCGGGGGTGGGGTGTGTGGGGTCGTCGTGGGGGTGTCGCGGGCGCGTCGTCGGGGACGTCGGTGGTCGCCGGGTGCGCGTCGGTGGCCGGGTGGGTGCGCGGTTGGTGGGTGTGGGACCGGGTGCCTGGTGACTGGATGCCTGGTGAACGGATGCCTGGTGGCCGGTTGAGCTACCGCGGGGCGGTGCCTCGGACCGGCCTCCTGCTCGGTGCACCACGTCCTGCCCGACCGCCTGCCGGAGCCGGCCCAGGTCGGGGAGGCCGGCACCGGCCGGGGCCAGGTCGGCGGCGGTGACCCGGCCGGAGTCGTGCAGCGCCACGCTGCCGACCCCGGCCGCGGCCAGGGTGGCGGCGAGCGTGGTGCCCAGACGCCCGGCGTCACGGACGACCACGTACCGCCCCGCCCGGGAGGCGATCAGCGGCCAGCCGTCGCCGCAGTGCGGGTGCACCACGGACCAGACGGTCGCATCCGGCGCCAGCCGATCGGCGCCATGACCGATGCGGCCGGGACCGGGAGTGTGCGCATCGGAGGCGATGAGCACGCCCGAGGCGTGCAGAAGGCGGACCAGGCTCTGGCTGCGACCGGGTGGGCCGTCGGTGCCGGAGCGACTCGCGACAGCGGGATCGACGCCCTGCCGGAGTGCTTCGACCAGGGGGAGGTCGTGGGGTGTGAGCCCGGTGACCACGGCGCCGTGACGCGGGGACAGGCCGACCTGGAGCGTGGTCCGATCGCGCCAGACCCGCCGGAGGCCGGGCTTGAGACGTAATTGCACGAGATCTCCCCCTTCGACCCTGGAAAGGGTGTCAGGTGGGACGAGGTCGTGGGTGGGGCTGTGGATAAACCCGGTGATGTGTATACCGCGATGAGGTGGCGGCCAGGACGCGTCACCGAGTCCTGGCGCCCGCCACCGCTGCACCGGACGCCGCCTGCGGCCGCCCCGCAAGCGTGCCCAGTGCTGTCGACGAGGGCCTCTCAAGCGCCCTGCGACTGCCTGAACGTGCTGGTCAGGCCTTACCGAGGATGCGGTTCAGGTTCGTTCCGCACACCGGGCAGGTGCCCTTCGCCATGCGCCGGCCGTTGGTCTCGACGACCTTGCCCTCGGCCTGACGCTTTTCCTTGCACTTCACGCAGTAGAACTCGCCGCTGTAGGTGTCCGACATGTTCGCTCCTGTTACGGGTTGTGAGTGCGGTCTGGTCGCATTGACCGCTCCTGACGAGGCGGTGCCCTGACTGGGCGTGACGCCTTTCCCAGCGACTCCCCGGCCCGGTCGGAAGGTCACATTAGCTCAGCACGCGGGTTGTGCCTGCTTAGACGGCTATTCGGCGCGCCGGAAGGGACTGCGAGTGCAGTGTGATGTCGCTTTTGTGGTGGCTCGTCCGGGTACTCGCAGTAAGAACTGCCACACGACACGCGGGCGCGAAAATGGGCCCCGGGCCGATCACCGTGCGCCTTCCCCAGCGCGCGAAGATCGATACCCGGAGCCCTGACGATCACGCTAGAAGGTGCTCGCCGGTCCGTCAATCGCGAATTCCTCCAGGGGTGCACTGGTCGTGCACCCGGCTGTGGACAACGCTGTGGACATTCTTGTGGACGACGCGCGTGCGCTGTGGACATGTCCGGGTATGTCTGGGGACAGAGCGGCGGGTCGCCGCCGGAAAGGATCACCGAGCGCAAGCCCTAGCTGCGGTTGTGCGAACGAACTGCTGTGGATCAAGGAGTCCTGGGCCGTTCGGCGGGTACGGTGCGGAGGTGGCCAATAGCACGCCGGAGCCGGCGGACGACCCGCGGGTCGAGGTACGCCGCAGTGGACGGCGCCGCAGCACGGTGACGGCCTACCGCGAGGGCGGCCGTACCGTGGTGCTCATTCCGGCCCGCTTCACCCGCAGCCAGGAAGAGGAATGGGTGAAGCGGATGCTCGACCGGCTGTCCGCCCAGGAGCGGCGCCGACGGCCCGGCGACGAGGAACTGATGACGCGGGCACTCACCCTGAACGAGCGGCACCTGCGCGGCCTGGCCACTCCCGCGAGCGTCACCTGGGTGCAGAACCAGAACACTCGCTGGGGGTCCTGCACCCCGGCCGACCGTTCGATCCGGCTCAGCACCCGGCTGCTGGGCATGCCGTCGTGGGTGCTCGACTACGTGCTGCTGCACGAGCTCGCCCATCTCATCCAGCCCGGTCACGGCCCGGACTTCTGGTCGCTGCTCGACACCTATCCGCGCACCGAGCGGGCGCGTGGCTTCCTGGAGGGGTTCTCGGCGGCCCGGGACCTGCCGATGGACGACGATCCACCCGGCTCGGCCGAGGACGGCGACAACCCCGCCGACCATGCCGCGCACGCCGATCAGGACGACGAGGACGACGCCAACCCGGACGACGCGAACCCGGACGAGCCCCGCGACACCGAGAGCATCGCCGCCCTGGACGTGGGGGCGGCCGTGGTGACCCGCAGCCTCGGCCGTCGGCAGGCTCGTCAGAACTCGGCCTGAGGCCTGCCGGCAGTTGTGGGGCTCAGGCGGACGCCGGACTCGGCCTGGCCGGCACTCGGCCCGGTCCACGGCACTCGGCCTGGTTCACGGTGCTCGGCCCGGCCGAGGCAACGCTCGCGACCGACGGCTCAGCCCTGCCCGGGCACACGGTTTTCACCGGCGCGCGGTCGGCACCCAGCCGTCCGGCTGCGCGGCCAGCACCTCGGTCGCCCTGCGCACCAGCTCGGGCACGCCGGAGGCGAGATCCCGCGGCAGATCGTGCACCGGCCACCAGCGCACCTGGGGCGACTCGTCGCTCGGGGTCGGGTCGACCACGTCGCTGAGCATCAGGTACTGAAGGTCGAGGTGATAGTCGACCACGCCCGGCGCGCAGGGCGCGGGGTGCCGCGACAGCAGCACCGGTGCCGGCGTCACCCGGCCGGACAGTCCGGTCTCCTCAGCCACCTCACGGGCCGCGGCCGCCGCCCCGCTGGGGTCACCGGCCTCGAAATGGCCTCCGGGCTGCACCCAGGTCTGCATCTTGTGGTGGAACACCAGGCAGGTCTGGGCGCCGTCAGGACTCAGGACCGCCGCCGAGGCGGTGAGATGGGCCGGTGCCTGCGCGCGGCGCAGCAGGCCGTCGCCGGTGCTGGCCAGGAGGGCCAGCCAGGCGGTCTGCTCGAAACGCTCGGCCGGGCTCTGCGGCCGGGCGTCACGAAGGGCGGCGCCGACATCGTCCAGAAGCCGGGCACCGCCCTCGGCGAGGTCACTCACTGGTCGTCGTCGTCCTTCTTCGGCTCGTCCTTCTGCGGACCGCCCTCGGGGGACGGTTCGTCGGGCGCCTCGCCCAGGCCGCCGTCGAGCAGCCGGGCCAGTTCGGCGTCCATGTCGTCGGTCTGCGGCTCCACCCCGGCGAAGCCGACCGGGTCGGCGAAGGCGGCCTCGCCGGGCGCGATGTCGGGGTGTTCCCAGAGGGCGTCGCGGCCGGCGGCGCCTCGGGCCGCGGTCAGCGCGGACCACACCGCGGCGGCCTCCCGCAGCCGGCGCGGCCGCAGCTCGAGACCGACCAGCGAGGCGAAGGTGTGCTCGGCCGGGCCACCGGCGGCGCGGCGCCGGCGCAGGGTCTCCTGCAAGGCGGACGCGTGCGGCAGTGAGTGCCGGGCGGCCTCGTCGACCACCGTGTCCACCCAGCCCTCGACCAGCGCCAGGGCCATCTCCAGCCGGTCCAGGGCGGCCTGCTGGGTGGGGGTGCGCTCGGGCTCGAAGATGTCCGAGGCCAGGGCCTGCTGCATGGCCTGCGGGTCGCTGGGGTCGAGGTCGCGGATGGCCGACTCGATGCGGTCGGTGTCGATCACGATGCCGCGGGCGTACTCCTCGACCGCCGCCAGCAGGTGCGCACGCAGCCACGGCACCCCGGCGACCAACCGGGCATAGGCCGCCTCGCGCAGCGCCAGGTACAGCCGGACCTCGTCTTCCTCCAGACCCAGGCCCTCGCCGAATTCGGCCAGGTTGGCCGGGATCATCGCGACCTTGCCGGCCGGGAGCAGGGGCAGGCCGACGTCTCCGCCGCCGATCACCTCGCGCGACAGCGCGCCCAGGGCCTGGCCGAGCTGCGCGCCGAAGAACGTGCCACCCATCTTGCGCATCATCGGCAGGGCATTGCCGAGCACGGCGCGCATCTCCGGCGGGGCCTGCTCGGTGAGGGCCTTGGCCATCGCCTCGTTGACGCTGTTCGCCACCGGCTCGACCACGATCTTCCAGACGCCGAGCGTGTTCTCGATCCACTCGGCCCGGCTCCATGCCTCGGTGCGGGCCGTGGCCGAGGGCAGGTCGCAGACCCGGTCGAGCCACAGGTCGGCCGTGCGCAGGGCTTCGGCGACCTTGCGCTGCTGGGCGTCGCCCACGCTCGGGTCGCCGCCCTCGGCGGCCGCCTGACGGGCCACGTTGGTGGCGAGCTCCCAGTTGACCGGGCCGTCGCCGCCACCGCTCATCATCATCTGCTGCACGGAGCTGAGCATCGCCTGGAGCGACTGCGCGTCTTGCGGCATGCCGGGCATGTTGAGCATGCCCGGGGGCAGGCTGCCGAGCAGGTCGGGCGGGAGCCCGGCGCCACCCGCGCCACCGCCCATGAAGGCGGAGAACAGCCCGGCCAGCGGGTCTTCGGGGGTTTCGTCGTCTTTCTTGCGCGGGCCGCCCGGCGCGCCGCCGGTGCTCAGGTCGGACCCGAAGCCGATGCGCGGCCCGGTGCCCGGACGCGGTTCGTCGCGAGGCGTCTCACCGCTGTCGCCCTGGTTCTTCTCGCGGCCCTCGTCGTCGCGGGGGCCGTCGGACCCAGCGTCCCGGCCGTCCCGGTTTCCCTCGCTCATGTTCCCGTCTCCCTCGCTGGCGATGGCTGCCGCCCGCCCGGTGCCGCGTGCCCGATCAGCCTGTCAAGCCTGTCTGAGACCCGCCTCCAGGGTCGCACCGAATCCGCTGGGACACAGAACGACAGGAGGTCGCACCGACACCGGCCGGTGTCGGTGCCGATTTTGCCGAGTGCGGGGCGCGGCGCTGCGCCGGGGTGGTGGGGTCAGTCTGTCGGGTCCAACGCGCGGGACCGGTCGCTGGAGCCCGGATCCGCCCACGGCGAAACCCGATCTGCCTGATCGGGCACGGGCGCTGTTGCGAGGGCCGACCCGGGGTGCCGGGAATCGGCTGGTGATGATGGGATTCATCCGTGACCCCGACACGCCGCACTCGCTTCCTGCTCGGATCAGGCGGCCCGGCGGGGCCGGGAGTGATCGCGATCACGGGCGCCGCCGGCCCGGCCGGCCGCGCCCTGGTGCGCTCGTTGCTCCGCCGGATGAGTGAAACGCCCACGTCGGCCCCCACCCGGGTGATCGCCATCGACACCGCCGAGCGGATCGAGCGGCTGACCGCCCCCGGGCCGGACCCGAAGCCGGGCTCCAGGAACGCGGTGGACCCGGTGCGGGGTCAGGTGGAGGCCGGCCTGGAGTACGCCGCCGAGCCTGCTCCGGTGCCCGAGGTCGCCGGTGCGGCAACCGAAGTGACCCAGGAATTCGTCACGCCCGGTACGGGACTGGCGGCACCAAAAGTGGGGCCGGCGGCGGGACCAGGGGCGGGACCGGTGGTGGCACCCGGAGAGGGACCGATGGTGGCACCCGGAGTAGCGCCGACGGGGGGACCGACAGCGGCATCGACGTCAGCAACCCCGGCTCAGGACAGTGAGGCCGCCCGGGCAGCCCGCATGCCGTCCGGCGAACTGGCTGAAAGGGCCGAGCAGACCGGCACGGCCGGGCAGACCGCGAAGGCCGGTCGGGCGGACCAGAACGCGAAGACCGGGCAGACCTCGAGTGCGGGGCAGGCCGAGACGGCGGGGCAGGCCGAGACGGCGGGGCAGGCCGAGACGGCGGGGCAGGCCGAGACAGCGGGGCAGAGCGAGAAGACGGGGCAGAGCGAGAAGGCAGGGCAGGCCGAGAAGGCGGGGCAAGCCACCGGGGCCGAGGGGCTGGGTGGGGAGGGGAGCTCTTCGTCGTCCACTGTTACTGAAGAACCCACCCGGCCGCGCCGCCGCTCCTACCTGCCGGCCGGCCTGACCCCTTCACGCAAGGAACCGCGCAAGGACAAAGAGCCCCGCAAGGACAGGGAGCCGCGCGAGGAGAAGACCAAGGACGACGAACCGGCGCCGTCCGCGCCCGAACTCGGCATCGTGCCGGGCACCGACACCGGGGTGGAGTGGCGCGCGGCCGACATCTCCTCGCCCGAGGTGGTGACGGCACTCGACGCCGCCGACGTGGTGATCCATCTTGCCACGGCCGACGACGCGACCGAGGCGGTCAGCGGCAGCCCGTCCGACCGGCGGCTGCGCGCGGTGCGGGCAGCGCAGGCGGTCAGCATGGCCGCGGCCGCGGTCGGGGCCCGCCGCCTGGTCGCCGTCACCACCGCGATGGTCCTCGGCGCCCGCCCCGACAACCCGGTGCCGCTGGCCGACGACGCGGACTGCCGCGCCGACCCGGACGACGGCCTGATCGGCGACCTGCTGGAGGTAGAGCGGGTGCTGGAGCGGATCCCGCGCGTGCATCCCGGGCTGGCCTTCAGCCTGGTGCGCCCGGCCGCGCTGGTCGGGCCCGGCGTCGACACCGCGGTCACCCGGCACTTCGAGGCGCCCCGGCTGCTGGTGCTGCGCGGCACCGGCACGCAGTGGCAGTTCTGCCACGTCGACGACCTGGCCGAGGCGATCTGGACGGTGATCAGCAGCGGCATCGACGGTCCGCTGGCGGTGGGCGCGCCGGGCTCGCTGGACGAGACACAGGTCGAGACGATCAGCGGCATGCGGCGTCTGGAGGTGCCGACCGCGCTGGCCTTCAGCACCGCCGAGCGCCTGCACCGGGTGGGGGTGCTGAACACGCCGGCCAGTGAGCTCGCCTACGTCGTCCACCCGTGGGTCGTCGGGTCGGCCGGGCTGCTCGCCGCCGGCTGGGCGCCGGAGCACGACAACGAGGCCTGCCTGCGGGGTCTGCTGGAGGACCAGCGCCGGCGCCGGGCCCTGGGCTGGCGGGTGGACCGCCGCGACGCGGCGATGGGCGCTGCCGGTGCGGCGGGGGCCGCGGTGGCGCTGCTGGGCACCGCCGCGATCGTGCGGCAGGCCAGGTCACGTCAGTCCAAACGTCGCCGTTCTACCCTTGAGCCGTGAGCGATCAGCCCGACAGCGGCAACCCTGTGAACAGCCCGGACGATCGCTGGGTGCCGCCCAGATCGGGGCTGATCGACCCGCGCACCGGGGTGATGCTGATCGCCTGTCTCTTCGCGGTGATCCTGTCGGCCGTGGTGGTGCTGCTGCCGGTGAAGTACGCGATCATGCAGCCCGGCCCGGTGCTCAACACCCTGGGCGAGGTGGACGGCAAGCCGCTGATCTCGGTCTCCGGCCACCAGACCTACGAGACCACCGGCACACTCGACCTGACCACGGTCTCGCTGCTCGGCGGCCCCGACCGCAAGGTCACGCTGCTCCAGGTGGTCGACGGCTGGCTGCGCGGCAGCAAGGCGGTGGTGCCGGAGGAGCAGGTGTTCACCCCCGGCGAGACCCAGGAGGAGTCGGACGCCGAGAACCAGGCGGAGATGACCTCGTCGCAGGAGAGCGCGACCGCCGCGGCGCTGTGGGCCCTCGACATCGACGTGCCGACCACGCTGACGGTGGCCGGCACCGCGGAAGGCTCGCCGGCCGCCGACGTCCTCGAGGAGAAGGATGTGATCACCGCGGTCAACGGCACGGCCATCGGTGACCTGGCCGATCTGCGCACCACGCTGGCCGGTCTGGAGGCGGGTGCGAAGATCACCGTGACGGTGCAGCGCGACGGCAAGAAGCGCACGCTGACCACCGAGACGATGAAGAACGACGCGGGCGACACGGTCCTCGGCATCTACATCACGCCGGACTTCGACTTCCCGTTCGACGTGAAGATCCAGATCGAGGACATCGGCGGCCCGAGCGCCGGGATGATGTTCGCCCTCGGCATCATCGACACGCTCACCCCCGGCGACCTGACCGGCGGCAAGCACATCGCCGGCACCGGCACGATCGACGCCGACGGCACCGTGGGTGCGATCGGCGGCATCCGGCAGAAGCTGGTGGGTGCGCGTCAGGCGGGGGCGGACTACTTCCTCGCCCCCGCCGACAACTGCGACGAGGTGGCCGGGCACGTGCCCGACGGCCTCCAGGTGATCCGGGTCGAGACGCTCGACCAGGCCCGCACCGACGTCGAGGCGATCGCGGACGGCACCGCCTCGGGGCTCAAGGGCTGCGAATAAGGGACGACGGAAAGACCCGTCGCACCGTCAGTCCAGGGTCGCGGCCACGCCCTCGACCAGGCCGGGAGCCAGGTCGCGGCCCACCGCCACGCTGTCGTCGGAGTCGTGGTCGCGGGCCCGGACGGCACAGCAGTACTCGCCGCTGCGCAGCACGGCGGCGCCCAGGCGCACGTCACGCCGGTCGGGGTGCCGGTCGATCCACTCGATCGCCGCGGCCTCGTCGTCCGGGATCTGGCTCTCCGCCTCGGGCGGCAGCACGGTGCGCTCGACCACCACGGCCGCGCCGTCCACGCTGTCCGGCCAGGCGATCTGGTGCAGCAGCTCCTCCAGGTTCTGGGCCTCCGGCAGGCCCTCCTGCTCGACCGCGGTCAGGTGGTCGAGGTCCTCGGTGGCGGCATTGATCACCTCGGTCGGCAGCCGGTTCGCCAGTGAGGGGTCGCGCTCCAGTGCGCCCGCCGTCTTGACCAGGGCGAACACCCGGATCGGAGCGTCCCAGCCGGCGGTGGCGACGTGACGCTCGAGCTCCACGATCACGCGGCGGACGGACAGCGAACGGGGGTCGGCGGGTTCATCAGTCACGCCCGCATCCTTCCATCCTGTGGATCACCGGACCTCCTCACCCGGACGGGGGAGTTTTCACAGCCCGGAATCAGCTGCGTCGGGTAGGGAACCGGGCGGATCGTGGGTAAGTTCTCCATGCGTGACGTACGAGCGCGACCCACGCGGCCCCCGTCCGGTCCTCAACAGGCGACGGCGCGGTGCGCTGGCGCCCACGCTGATCACGCTGGGCGTGCTGATCGTGCTGGGGTTGATCGCGTCCCAGATGTGGACCGAGGTGCTCTGGTTCCAGTCGGTCGGCTACACCCAGGTGTACCGCACCGAGCTGCTGACCAAGATCGCCCTGTTCGTGCTGGGCGCCCTGGTGATGGGCGCGGCGGTGGCGGCCTCGCTGATCATCGGCTACCGCAGCCGCCCGATCTACGCCCCGATGTCGACCGAGCAGGTCGGTCTCGACCGCTACCGGGAGAGCATCGAGCCGCTGCGCCGCCTGGTCGGCCTGGCGGTGCCGATCGTGCTCGGCCTGTTCGCCGGGTCGGCGGCCAGCCAGCAGTGGCAGACCGTTCAGCTGTGGCTGCACCGGGTGCCGTTCGGCGAGAAGGACCCGCAGTTCAAGATGGACATCGGGTTCTTCGTGTTCACCCTGCCCTGGTTGCAGTTCCTGGTCAGCTTCCTGACCGCCGCGGTGTTCCTGTCGGCCATCGCCGCCCTGGTGACGCACTACCTGTACGGCGGTCTGCGGGTGCAGGGTGCCGGCCAGCGGCTCACCTCGGCCGCGCGCGTGCACCTGTTCGTGCTGGCCGCCTCGTTCCTGGTGCTGCGCGGCCTGGACTACTGGCTCGGCCGCTACGCCCTCTCCACCAAGACCTCGCGGCTGATCACCGGTCTCACCTACACCGACGCCAACGCCGGGCTGACCTCACGGGGCATCCTGGCCGGCGTCGCGATGATCATCGCCGTCCTGTTCATCGTCGCCGCGTTCGTCGAGCGCGCCCGGCTGATCCCGCTCTACGGCACCGCCCTGCTGGTGGTGTCGGCCATCGTGATCGGCGGCATCTACCCGGCCGGTGTGCAGCGCTTCCAGGTGCAGCCGAGCGCGCAGGAGCTGGAGAACAAGTACATCCAGCGCAACATCCAGGCCACCCGCGACGCCTACGGCCTCGACAACATCAAGACCGAGACCTACAACGCCGAGTCCGACGCCGACCAGGCCGACCTGCGCGAGAGCGCCGAGGCCATCCCGGGCATCCGGCTGCAAGACCCGGCGCTGGTCAGCCCCACGTTCTCGCAGCTCCAGCAGATCAAGCAGTACTACTCGTTCGCGGACACGCTCGACGTGGACAAGTACACGATCGACGGCGAGACCAGCGACGCCGTGGTGGCCGCCCGCGAGCTGAACATCGACGCCGCGCCCAGCGCCCAGCGCAACTGGGTCAACGACCACATCGTCTACACGCACGGCTACGGCCTGGTGGCGGCGTACGGCAACGAGCGCACCTCGGACGGCGAGCCGGTGTTCCTCCAGTCCGGCATCCCCTCCACCGGTGAGCTGGGTGACTACGAGCCGCGCATCTACTTCGGCGAGAACTCGCCGGACTACTCCATCGTGGGCGCGCCGGAGGGCGCCGACCCGCAGGAGCTCGACATCCCGGACGACGAGAGCGACAGCGGCCAGGTCAACTACACCTACCAGGGCGACGGCGGCGTCGACGTCGGCTCGACCCTGCGTCAGCTGCTCTACTCGATCAAGTTCCAGGACCAGAACATCCTGCTGTCGAACCAGGTGAACTCGGACTCGCAGATCCTCTACGACCGCTCCCCGCGGGAGCGCGTCGAGAAGGTGGCGCCGTTCCTCGAACTCGACGGCGACCCCTACCCGGCCGTGGTGAACGGCAAGATCACCTGGATCATCGACGCCTACACCACCACCTCGCAGTACCCGTACTCGAAGACCCAGGTGCTGGAAGACGCCACGTCCGACTCGATCACCGAGACCACGACGGCCGTCAACCCGCTGGACAACACCCGGGTCAACTACATCCGTAACTCGGTGAAGGCCACGGTCGACGCCTACGACGGCACGGTCACGCTGTACACCTGGGACGACGAGGACCCGATCCTGAAGGCCTGGACCAAGGTCTTCCCGAACACGGTCAAGCCGATCGGTGACATCAGCTCCCAGCTCATGTCGCACCTGCGCTACCCGGAAGACCTGTTCAAGGTGCAGCGTGAGCTGTTGCAGCAGTACCACGTGACCGACGCGAACGCGTTCTACTCGCAGCAGGACTTCTGGACGGTCCCGGACGACCCGACCCGGGACGGCGGCAACTCGCTCCAGCCGCCGTACTACCTGACCCTCCAGATGCCCGGCACGGACACCACGAACTTCTCGCTGACGTCCACCTTCATCCCGGCGGGCCGCACCCGTGGCGTGCTCACCGGCTTCCTGGCGGTCGACGCCGACGCCGGCGACACGGCGGGCAAACCGCGGGAGGACTACGGGCAGCTGAGACTGCTGCAACTGCCCAAGGACACGGTGATCTCCGGGCCCAGCCAGGTGCAGAACACGTTCAACTCCGACCCGGACGTGTCGTACCTGCTGAACCAGCTGCAACGGGGGAGCGACAGCTCGGTCCAGCGCGGCAACCTGCTCACCCTGCCGCTGGCCGGTGGTCTGCTCTACGTGCAGCCGGTCTACGTGAAGGGCTCGGGTGCCACGGCCTACCCGCTGCTCCAGAAGGTGCTGGTCTCGTTCGGTGACGAGATCGGGTTCGCCGACGATCTCGACGGCGCGCTCGACCAGGTCTTCGGCGAGGCCAGGGCCAGCGACGGCGACGACTCCGGAGACGACTCCGGCGGTGGCGACACCTCGGGCGACTCCGCGGTGGCCCGGGCCCAGGCCAGCCTCCAGTCCGCCCTGGACGACGCGTCCAAGGCCTTCAAGGAGGGGCAGACGGCGCTCCAGAGCAGCGACTTCGCCGCCTACGGCCAGGCCCAGACCGCGTTGGAAGACGCGCTCCAGCGGGCCACCGAGGCGGAGACGGCCCTGGAAGCGGCCCAGCAGGCAGCGGGCGCGACCGCCACGGCCACGCCGTCGACCAGTGCCACACCGAGCTCCACACCGAGCTCCACGCAGAGTTCCACCCAGAGCGCCACACCGAGTCCGTCGGGCACCACCTCGGCCGGCTGACCCGTCTGAGTCACCCCGCACTCACGTCGATTTGCTGTTCGACCCCGACAGCGAATAGAGTTACATCAACGACGCGGGGTGGAGCAGCTCGGTAGCTCGCTGGGCTCATAACCCAGAGGTCGCAGGTTCAAATCCTGTCCCCGCTACCAGAAGTTGGGCCCGGTCTCCTGAACAAGGAGGCTGGGCCCAACTGCTTTGTCCTCACCCGACACGGACTTGCCGCCCCCTACGCTCCTTCCGCTCCCTAACCTTCCGAGTGCGGCCGTCCGGCCGCACTTCTCGGAACGGGGGGAGAAGAATCCCGATGAGGCACAGACTTCTCATGACCGCCGCGGCACTCGCGGCGGCGGTCGGGCTGGTGCAGGCGCCGTCGGCCGGGGCCGCCACTACCCTGTGCGAGCAGTACGCCACCGCCAAGATCCAGGGCGGCAAGTACATCGTGCAGAACAACCGCTGGGGCACGAGCTCCGAACAGTGCATCGACGTCACCGACACGGGTTTCACGATCAGCAAGCAGGACGGGGTCAACCCGACCAACGGCGCGCCGACCGCGTACCCGTCGGTCTTCTGGGGGTGCCACTACAACAACTGCACCAACGGTTTCTCGCCGATCCGGGCCGACAGCACCGATTTCGGCAAGATCACCACGAAGGCCGGGCTGACCTACATCAGCAGCGGCAACTGGAACGCCTCGTACGACATCTGGTTCGACCCGACCGCTCGCAAGGACGGCCAGAACACCGGGGCCGAGATCATGGTCTGGACCAGCCATTCCGGGCCACCGCAGCCGTACGGGTCCAAGGTGGCCACGGGGGTGACGATCGCCGGCAGCACCTATGACGTCTGGTACGGCAACAGCGGCTGGAACGTGGTCTCGTACGTGCGCACCACCGCGGCCGCCGACGTCAGCTTCACGGTGGACGACTTCTACAAGGACTCGGTGACGCGTGGCTACGCGCAGCGGTCCTGGTACCTGACCAGTGTCCAGGCCGGGTTCGAGCCGTGGAGCGGTGGAAAGGGCCTGGCGGTGAAGACCTTCTCGGTGAACGCTCCGGTCACCCCGCCGACCTGCACGGCGGCCTTCGCCCTGAACACCACCTGGAACACCGGATTCACCGCTGACGTGACGGTGAAGAACACCGGCGGCACCGCCACCGGCAGCTGGAAGGTGAAGTGGACCTGGCCGGGCAACCAGACCATCTCCAGCATCTGGAACGCCACCGAAACCCGTTCGGGTAAAACCGTGACCGCGTCCAGCATGGACTACAACAGCGTCGTCCCGGCGGGCGGCACCACCGGTTTCGGGATGGTGGTGAACGGCGCGGCCACCACGCCGGCCCTCACCTGTACCGCCACCTGAACCCGACCACGAACGGACGCCCGTGGGCACCGGACCGGTGCCCACGGGCGTCCCTGGTTGTGCGGACGGCCTCAGAGGATCGAGCGGTACAGCTCCTCGATCTGGGTGACCGTGGCCTCGCGCGGGTTGCCCCCGGCGCAGACGTCGTCGAAGGCGGCCTGCGCCAGGGCGGGCAGGTCCTCCTCCCGGGCGCCGATCTCGCCCAGCGTGGTCGGGTTGCCGAGCTCACGGGTCAGCTCGGCGACTGCCTCGACGGCGGCGACGCGGACCTCGTCCAGCGGCATGGTGGCGGCGTCGGCCACCCCGAAGGCGACAGCGATGTCGCGGTAACGCTCGCCGCTGTTCTCCGCGTTGAAGGCCATCACCGGGGCGAGCAGGACGCCGTTCGCGACGCCGTGCGGGGCGGAGTAGAACGCGCCCAGCGGGTGTGCCATGGCGTGCACCAGGCCGAGACCCACGTTGGAGTAACCCATTCCGGCCACGTACTGGCCCAGGGCCATGCGCTCCGCGGCCTCCGGGTCGCCGTCGGCGGCGGCCTTCAGCGAGCCGGCGATCGTGGTGATCGCCTTGAGGTGGAACAGGTCGGACAGTTCCCAGGCACCCCGGGTGATGTAGCCCTCGATGGCGTGGGTCAGGGCGTCCAGGCCGGTCGCGACCTTGAGGCCGCGCGGGGCGCTCGCCATCATCTCGGAGTCGACGACGGCCAGGACCGGGATGTCGTGCGGATCGACGCAGACGAACTTACGCTGCCGCTCGACATCGGTGATGACGTAGTTGATGGTGGTCTCGGAGGCGGTGCCGGCCGTGGTGGGCACCGCGATGATCGGCACCGACGGGTTCTTCGTGGGGGCCACGCCCTCCAGTGAGCGCACGTCGGAGAACTCCGGGTTGGCGACGATGATGCCGATCGCCTTGCAGGTGTCCTGCGGGGAGCCGCCGCCGACGGCGATCAGCACGTCCGCCCCGGCCGCCCCGAACGCCGCGACGCCGGCCTGCACCTTCTCGATCGGCGGGTTGGGCAGGACGTCGGAGAACACCTCGTAGGGGAACTGCGCGGCGTCGAGCAGGGCGGTGACCCGGCCGGTCACGCCGGTGTCGACGAGCACCTGGTCGGACACCACGAAGGCCTTGCGGAACCCGCGCCGGGCGAGCTCGCCGGGGATCACCTCGATCGAGCCGGCGCCGAAGTAGGCGGTCTGGTTCCAGATCATCCGATACGCCATGTCACTTGCTCCGATCGAGCCCGGAAGGGGTATTGAAACCTTTCAATCTGGAGCGTAGGCGGCCCGGGTGCCGCCCTCAGCGATCATTGGGCCCCCGGGGCGGGGCCGGCAGTCATCAATCAGGGACGCTCGTGGGGGCTTTTCGGCGGTCGGTCACCGGGCGGTCGGTCACCTGATCAGTCACCGGATCGGCGCGGCTGTCTGTTGGCCGAATACTAAGCAGGCGTCACTCCAGGCTCAATTGTTCACCGGAAAGTGCTGTCAGTCAGGGAGGTTCGATAAATCACCCCTAAATCCGTCCCGGCGAGCAACTTTCCGGAACCCCACGGCAACTGGACAGGCGTAACCGTCCGATCGTGGCTTTCGACGCCGCGTGCCCTGACACCGGAAAGAGAAGACACTTTTCATGAAGGCTCGTATCGCGCTGGCCGCCACCGCCGTGGCCGCCGCCGTCGTCGGGGGCGGCATCGTGCTGTCCGGCCCGGCCTCGGCCGTCGAGACCACCCTCTGCGACCAGTACGCCTCCACCAAGGTCCAGGGTGGCGAATACATCGTGCAGAACAACGTCTGGGGGACGAGCGCCACCCAGTGCATCGACGTCACCGACGACGGGTTCACCATCACCCAGCAGGACGGCGTCAACTCCGGCGGCGCCCCGACCGCCTACCCGTCGCTGGTGTGGGGCTGCCACTACAACAACTGCACCAACGACTTCTCCCCGATCCTGGCCAGCTCCAGCGAGTTCGACAAGATCGGGTCGCAGGCCTCGTTCACCTACAACACCGGTGGCGTCTGGAACGCCTCGTACGACATCTGGTTCGACCCGACCGCCCGTAAGGACGGCCAGAACACCGGCGCCGAGATCATGATCTGGGCCAACCACGCCGGTGGCGCCTCGCCGGTCGGCTCCAAGGTCGGCGAGGTGACCACGGCCGGTGGCACCTGGGACGTCTGGTACGGCAACAGCGGTTGGAACGTCGTCTCGTACGTCCGCACCTCCGCGGCGTCGTCCGTCGACTACAAGGTGACGGACTTCTACGACGACGCCGTGGACCGCGGTTACGCGCAGGACTCCTGGTACCTCACCAGCATCCAGGCCGGGTTCGAGCCGTGGAGCGGTGGAAAGGGCCTGGGCATCGACGACTTCGCGGTGACCACGGACGGGTCGGGCGGCACCACGCCGGACGACTCGGGCACCACTGAGCCGACCGCCACCACCACCGCGACGCCGGTCGTCACCACCACGGCGCCCACCACCACCGACCCGGGCACCGGCACGGGCGGCGAGACCGGCGACTGCGCCGCGAGCTACAAGGTGACCCAGTCGTGGGGCTCCGGCTTCATCGGTGAGGTCACCGTGAAGAACACCGGTGACAGCGCCACCCAGGGCTGGAAGGTCAACTGGACCTGGCCGTCGGGCCAGAAGCTGGCCTCGATGTGGAACGCCTCCAACGAGACCTCCGGCAGCACCGTGACCGCGAGCAACGTCAGCTACAACGGCGGCGTGGCCAAGGGTGACAGCACCACGTTCGGGATGCAGGTGGACGGCTCCTCCGCCACCCCGACCCTGACCTGCACCGCCGGCTGAGTCGACGGTGTGAAGGAGGCCGCCCCCGGAACCCTGCGGATGGTTCCGGGGGCGGACTGCATCCACGGTGTCCCTTTTGCCCGGTACGGAGCCGGGTTTCGGCGCCGATTCGCTTTCCTGACGGGAGTGGCATAGTCTTTATTCATCGACGCGGGGTGGAGCAGCTCGGTAGCTCGCTGGGCTCATAACCCAGAGGTCGCAGGTTCAAATCCTGTCCCCGCTACCACGGTTGAGGCCTGGTCACCGAATTAACGGTGACCAGGCCTCATTTCGTTTGCCGGTTCGTGGATCCGTTGGCGTGACCGGCGTCTGACGGGACCGGGATGCCGCCGGCTCGGTTGACATGATCGGCATCGGCCGACGTGGCCAGCGGCGACTGACGTGAGCGGCGGCGACTGACGTGAGCGGTTCGATCCGGTGCCGCACTTCACGCCTTCCGTGCCGCGCCCGGCTTCGCGTCTTGCGCGCCGACTGACATCCCGGTGGCACGTGACTGTGGATGGGTGTCATGACCGTGGGTCAATATTGACCCACTGACGGAATGGGTCAATATTGACCCACAGGAGGTGGTGGAATGGCTGAATCGATCTGGGCCCGGGTGAACGGCCCGGCTGAGCTGGGTGCCTTCGTGCGTGAGGTGCGTGAGCGAGCCGAGATGACCCAGGAGCAGCTGGCTGATGCCATCGGGGCAGACCGTAAGTACGTCTATCAGGTCGAGTCCGGCCAGGGCACGCGCTATGCCCTGCGGCTGTTCGCGCTGCTGCGCGAGCTGGATGTCGACATCCAGGTACGCACCCGGTGACGACCCTCGATGCCTGGCGGTACGGGACCCGTGTCGCCGTGGCTCCACGACGAGGTCGGGGTGCCGCCGGTGAGGGCAAGGGGCCGGATGCGGGCCGAACAGCCCCGCCTCCCCGGAGGGCGTCCGGGCGGTGGCCGCTACGCCGGCCCCGGAGAACTGCTCCCGTAGAGTGACACCGTGGACGATCCGGCCCCCGACGTGGCGCGCTACCCGTCCACCATCGCCGAGACGTTCGAGCACGAGCTGGTGGTCAAGAAGTCCCGGTTCATCGCCCACCTGGCCCCGGCTCGCAGCACCGAGCAGGCCGACGCCGTCATCGCGGCGGTGCGCAAGCAGTACTGGGACGCCCGGCACCACTGCGTCGCCATGGTCATCGGCACCCACGCCGACCAGCAGCGTTCCTCCGACGGGGGTGAGCCCTCCGGCACCGCGGGCGTCCCCATGCTCGAGGTGCTGCGCCGGCGTGAGCTCACCGACCTGGTGGCGGTGGTGACCCGCTACTTCGGCGGGGTCAAGCTCGGGGCCGGCGGACTGGTGCGGGCCTACTCCTCGGCCGTCTCCGAGGCCCTCGACCTGGTTCCGGTCGTGCAGCGCACCCCGGCCGTCCGGGTCAGCGTGGACGTCCCGCACCCGGACGCCGGGCGTCTCCAGGGCGTGCTGCGGGACTGGGCCGCCGCCCGCGACGCCCAGGTGGCCGGTGTGGACTACGCGGCGAACGCCACCATCACCCTGCTCGTGCCGCCCGCCCGGCTGGACGACCTCGACGCCTCACTCGCCGCCGCCAGCGCGGGCCGGCTGGTGGCCGAGCGCGGCACCACCGTGGTGATGGAGCACCTCTCCGGAGCCCACGGCGACACGCGATAAGCTTCCCGGCCGTCCTGGTCACCGCCCCACCGTTTCCGCAGGAGTCCCCGTTGCCCGCTCTGCCCGTCTTCTTCGACTGCGACACCGGGATCGACGACTCCCTGGCCCTGGCCCAGCTGGTCTCCAGGACGGACGTCGACCTGGTCGGCATCAGCACGGTGAGCGGCAACACCGATGCCGCCCAGGCCGCCCGCAACACGCTCGACCTGCTGGCCCTGCTCGGCCGCGACGACGTGCCGGTCGCGGTCGGCGAGCACCACCCGATCGCCGGTGACTACGCCGGCGGGGCGCCGGAGGTGCACGGCGGCAACGGGATCGGCGACGTCGAGCTGCCCCGGGCCACTCGTCCCGTGGCCGCCGCCACCGGTGCCGAGCAGCTGGTCGCGACCGCCCGCGAGCACGCCGGGCGGCTTCACCTGATCGCCGTCGGCCCGCTGACCAACCTGGCCAAGGCCCTGGATCAGGCCCCCGACCTGCCCGGCCTGGTGGGACACGTGACGATCATGGGCGGGGCGGTCTGGCACGAGGGCAACATCACCCCGCACGCCGAGGCCAACATCCACAACGACGCCGAGGCGGCCGCCCGGGTGCTCGGCGCCGGGTGGCCGGTCACCCTGGTGCCGCTCGACGTCACGATGACCCACTCGCTCGACGGCGCCGCCCAGGCCGCGCTGGCCGCCCGCGGCACCACCTTCCACGACGCCCTGGCCGGCATGCTCGACTGTTACTTCAGCTTCCACGAAGACCGTTACGGCAGGCGGATCTCGGCGCTGCACGACCCGATGGCCACGATGCTGGCGACCGGTCAGGTCACGGCCACCACGGTGCGCTCCACCGGCATCCGGGTGGAGCTGGAGGGGGAGACCCGGGGCCGCACGGTCGCGGTGGAGGCCGGCGCGCAGCACCCGGCGGTGGACGTGGTCACCGAGATCGCCGACCCGGTCGGTCCCTGGCTGCTGGAGAGCCTTCTCGGCCTCTCCGCCTGATGCCAGCCTAATATCGGCCCATGGACATCGAGGCCGTCGACATGATCGACCGGAAGATCATCGATCAGCTGCGCATCGACGGCCGCCGCTCGTTCGGTGAGATCGGGCGGTACGTGGGTCTTTCCGAGGGCAGTGTGCGGTCCCGGTACAAGCGGTTGCTGGGACTGGGCATCGTCCAGGTGGTCGGCATGCCCAACGTGACGAAAATCGGCCTGCTGGAAGTGCATCTGTCGATCCGGGTGCGAGGGGCCACGGTGGCGGCGGTGGCCACGGCGCTGGCCGAGATGCCCGAGGTGAAGTACGTGGCGGGCTGTATCGGCAGCTACGACCTGATCGTCGACGCCCGGTTCGACAGCCATCCGGAGATTTCGGCGTTCTTGTCCGAAAAGATCCGCCGGGTGCCCGGTATCGAGTCGATCGACACCGCGACCACCCTGGAGGTGCTGAAAGACACCTACCTGTGGGCCGGTTTCCGCGACCCGGTCACTCGCCCGACCCGCCCGCACCCGGCATCGGGAACCAGCTAGGGCGCCACTCAGGCAGTCAGGCGCCGCCCAGGCCGTGCGCCCGGTCTCCGACCGGGTTGCGCAGGCCCGACCAGGAGTAGTCCTTGTACAGCCGGGTGAGCACATACTGGTCGATCGTGGCCACCCCGGGGGTGCGGCGCAGCTCGTCGAGAAGGTCGGCCAGCTGCCCCAGGTCGCGGGCCGTGCCCTCGAGGTAGATGTCGTGCGAGCCGGAGACCAGTTCCACGTGGCCGATCATCGGCAGGTCGAGCAGGCTGCGGGCCACCGCGCGCGGGGTCAGTCCGCGCACGGTGAGCAGCAGCCGCACCGACTGGTGGCCCAGGGTCAGGGGATTGCACAGGGCCACGATGCGCAGGGTGCCGTCGGTGGTGAGCCGTTGCACCCGGGCGCGCACGGTCGCCTCCGAGACCCCGATCATCGAGGCCATCTCGGTGAACGTGCGCCGCCCGTCCTCGCCGAGCAGCTCGACCAGGCGGCGGTCGATCTCGTCGACTGCCATGCGGGCCATCCTAAAACCTGGTCAGGCGGCCTCGATCGAGCGGGCCAGGCGCACCATCGCCGCGTTGTCCGGGGCCGGGGTGCCGTCTTCCAGCAGCAGCATGTCCTCGTAGCCCACCCGGGTCTCGCAGCCGTCCTCGAACGCGGCCCGCACCAGGGGCCAGGCCGTGACCTCGTAGCCGTGGTACAGAATCGGGGCGGTGACGCCCGCGGCCCGCACCTGGGCGGCGATCGAGCGGGCCATCGCCACGGCCTCGTCGGCGTCTTCCACCTCGGGCTCGATCAGGATCCGGACGTTCTGGTGCAGAGTGGGTGAATCCAGCAGCGCCGGGACGTCTTTCGGGTCCCACACCGCGGACTCCAGGATCATCCCCTGGGCCAGCACCAGTTCGGCGGCCTCGGCGGCGCCCTCCTCGCAGAAGGCCACGCTGGCGAAGTCGGGCCGGGCGTCTGCCGGCCAGTCCGCCAGCAGTTTCATCCGTTCGGCGTGCCCGGAGCAGGTCCACAGGCCGGTGGTGGTGCCCAGCACGATGGTCGGGTCCACGGCCTTCACCGCGCGCACCATGGCCGCGACGTGGTCCGGGTGGATGGTCTGGCCGCCGTCGGCGGTGCGCGCGTGGGCGTGCACCACGTCGGCCCCGGCCCGCACGGCCTCGAAGGCGGCCCGGGCGATCTCGGACGGCGTGATCGGCACGGCCGGGTTCTCGGCGTAGCCGCGTCCGCCGTTGACGGCGGCCTTGATCAAGACACTCATCGACGGGCCTCCAGAATCTTGTTGATCGCCTCGGTGGCGCCGGTCAGGTCGCCCAGCCGGGCCCCGTCCCGCACCTGCTGCACCAGTTCGGGCTCCTCGGCGTCGTCGGCCAGGGCGGTGTCGACGATGCTCTCGAGAACGGCCGGTGCGGCGGCGAAAACACCGTTTCGGTCGGCCAGCACCACGTCGCCCGGCTGCACGGTGACGCCACCGATGCTGACCGGCACGTGCAGGCCGCCGGCGTCCAGGTGCAGCAGCTTGGTGGTGAGAACGCTGCGCCCACGGGCATATACGGGCAGGCCGAGCGGCTCCACCTCGTCGATGTCGGTCATCACGCCGTCGATGATCACGCCCGCCGCGCCGCGCGCGGCCAGGATCTCGCCGAGCACCTCGCCGACCGGGGCGTGCCGGGTGTCGCCGCCCATGTCGATGACGAACACGTCACCGGGCTCGCACCAGCCCGCGGCGTGGTGCAGAACGGTCGAGTCCTGGGCGGTCAGGCGTACCGTGATAGCCCGGCCGACAACCTTTTTCGTGCCGCACTGGCGCTGGACGGCGGGATCGACGAAGCCCTCCTCCAGGTAGTGGCCGATGGTCGGGAAGGAGACGCGCGACAGCTTCTCGGTCAGCGTGGGGGAGAGCGCCGGCGGCGGCGTACCGATGGTCAGGGTCATGCCAGTTCCTTAATGGGGGACGTCGTTCAGGCCGGGATCTCGACGGTCACCGACAGGCGCCGGTTGGCGAGGGAGGGCAGGCTCTCGCGCACCTCCGCGGTGCGGTCCAGCGAGATCTGCACCAGGCCCACCCCGGTCTTCACCGGGCCCAGCCCCGCGCGCACCGTGCCGAGCGGGTCCACCGCCAGGCTGTGCCCGATGCAGTCGGCCGAGCTGGTTCCGGAAGCCAGTACCCAGCAGGTGTTCTCGATTGCCCGGGCGCGCACCAGGGTGGTCCAGTGATCTTCCTTGGCCGGGCCGGAGACCCAGGCGGCTGACACGCTGAGCACGTCCGCGCCGCGGTCCACCAGATCGCGGGCCAGCTCGGGGAAACGGATGTCGTAGCAGTTGATCAGGCCGATCGCGACACCCTCGACCATCACCACCGGCGGCAGTTCGGCGCCGGGCACCACGTAGTCCGACTCCCGGTAGCTGAACGCGTCGTAGAGGTGCACCTTGCGATAGGTGGTGACCACCTCGCCGCGCGGGTTCAGCACGACCAGGGTGTTGTAGGGCCGCGCCTGGCCGGAGGGCTCGTAACCCCCGGCGATCAGCCAGATGTCGTGCTCGATGGCCAGGTCGGACAGCAGCGTGACGAACAGCGGCCACTCCCGGGACACCACATCGGCCACCGGCTCGTCCTTCACCTCGCCGGCGGTCAGCATCGCCTCCTCCGGCAGCACCGCGAGCCGGGCCCCGGCCGCTGCGGCCTCGGCGACCAGGCCGGTGATCAGGGAACGGTTGGCGGCGGCGTCGACGGTCGGGGCGAGCTGCACCACCGCGGCGGACAGGGAGGGGTTCATGCCGGGGATCCGTTCAGGACAGGGGCGTCGGTGGCGTCGGCAGGCAGGACCCGGCCGGCCGCGGCGGGCCAGGACACCCAGACCCTGCCGCCCTCGGGCAGCGAGGCCAGGGCGGCGGACATCTCGCCGCTGGGCACCCGCACGGTGAGCGTCTGGTCGCCGGCCCGCACGTGGTAGGTCCACTCGTCGCCGAGGAAGACCCGCTCGGAGATCACGCCCTCGAAGGCACCTTCCGAGGGCTGGTCGGTGAGGGTGGTGCGTTCCGGTCGCACGCCGAGGGCGACCGGCGTCCCGGTGGCGAAATCGTCTGGGAGAGTAGCGGGTACGGGGCCGAGGCCGGGAACGACCACTCGTCGTCCACCGTTGTCGTCCGTGACCACGCCGTCGATCAGGTTGCAGCTGCCGATGAATCCGGCGACGAACTTCGAGATGGGCGCGTCGTAGATCTCGGTCGGGCTGGCCACCTGGAGCACCCGGCCGTGGCTCATCACCGCGATCCGGTCGCTCATCGTCAGTGCCTCCTCCTGGTCGTGGGTCACGTAGATGAACGTGATGCCCACTTCCTTCTGGAGACGCTTGAGCTCGAACTGCATCTCCTTGCGCAGCTTCTGGTCCAGCGCGCCGAGGGGCTCGTCGAGCAGCACCACGGCGGGCCGGCCGACCACGGCCCGGGCCAGGGCCACGCGCTGACGCTGACCGCCGGACAGTTCCGACGGCTTGCGTTTCGCGAAGTCCTCCAGCCGGACCAGGGCCAGCGCCTCCCGCACCCGGGTGTCGAGCTCGGCCTTCGCGGTCTTGCGCACCCGCAGTTCGAAGGCGACGTTCTCGTACACCGACAGGTGCGGGAAGAGCGCGTAGCTCTGGAAGAGCATGTTGAGGTCCCGCTGCCGGGTCGGAACCCGGTCGACGGTCTTGCCGTCCAGCTCCACCGAGCCGCCCGAGGGCGTCTCGAATCCCGTGATCATGCGCATCAGAGTCGTTTTCCCGCAGCCGGAGGGGCCGAGGATGCTGAAGAACTCGTTGCGCCCGATCTCCAGGTCGAGGGGCTCGACCACCAGGTTGCTCCCGAAGGACTTGGTGATCCCGCGGAGCCGGACAGCAGGCGTCGTCTGGGTCATCGTGTGCTCTTCCAGTTCGTCGAAAGGGTGATCAGGAGGCGGAGACTCGGGTCCAGCCGTCCTGGTAGTAGGTCAGCGCGTCACCCGGGTCGACGATGAACTCGGACTTCTTCAGGTCTTCCTCCGGCGCGTAGATCGCCGGGTTGTCCACCAGCGTCTGGTCCTTGACCTTCTCCATCGCGGCGGTGTTGGTGCTGGCCAGCGAGGCGTCGTCGGTCAGCAGCGCGGCCACCTCGGGACGCAGCGTGTAGTTCAGCCACTGGTAGGCGCCGGAGGTGTTGTCGGTGCCCGCGGCGATCGAGAAGGAGTCGGTCCAGAGCGTGCCGCCCTCTTCCGGGATGATGTAGTGCACCTTGTCGTTGGCCGCGACGGCCTTGGCCGAGGTGGTGCCGCTGTAGGCCTCGGCGATGCAGGCGTCACCGGAACCGACCAGGTCGGCGTAGTTGTCGCTGTTGTAACCGGCCAGCAGGTCCTTCTGCTCCAGCAGCTTGTCGGTGGCCTTGGAGATGTCGGCCTCCGACGTGGTGGTGGCCGAGAGGCCCTGCACCTGGAGACCGGCGATGTACGCCGACAGCATGTTGTCGAGCATGTACATCTTGCCCTTGTACTTCGAGTCCCACATGTCCGACCAGCCGGTGATCTCACCGCCGGTGCAGTCCTCGTTGTAGAGGATGCCGGTGGTGCCCCAGGCCCACGGGATCGAGTACTGGTTGCCCTCGTCGAAGCTCGGGTTCACGAACTTCGTGGCCAGGTTGTCGAAGCCCTCCAGCTTGGTCTGGTCGATCTTCTCCAGCAGGTTGCGCTGCACCATCAGCTGCACCGCGTACTGGCTGGGCTCGACGATGTCGTAGCCCGAGTTGCCCGCCGCCAGCTTGGAGATCATCGTCTCGTTGCTGTCGAAGGTGTCGACGGTGACCTTGATCCCGGTCTCCTTCTCGAAACCGTCGATCACCGAGTCCGGGATCTCCCCGGCCCAGGCGTAGATGGCGAGCTCGCCGGTGTTGGTGTCGCTGGACTCCGCGGCGCCGCTCGACGAGCCGCCGCAGGCGGACAGGGCGAGCACGGACGTCGCGGCGAGGCCGGCCGCGAGATAGGCCTTGGTCTTCACGGTGGGGGAACCTTTCGCTCAGGGGCAGTGAGTGAAATCAGTTGGTGCTTGCCAGGATCCGGCGCATCTGCTGCACCCCGACGAGGGCGATGACCAGCAGGGTGAAGAGCACGAGCAGCGTGCCGAGGGCGTTGAGTTCCGGGGTCAGGCCGGTCTTCAGGGTGGAGTAGATCCGCAGCGGCAGCGTGGTGGTGCCGACGCCGGAGGTGAACGTCGAGATCACGATGTTGGAGAACGACGTGGTGAAGCTGAGCAGGAACGCGGCCAGGATCGACGGCCGCAGCAGCGGGAACAGCACGCGGCGGAAGGTGATCCAGCCGGTGGCGCCGAGGTCGGTGGCGGCCTCGGACAGACTCGGGTCGAGCGCGGCCATCGCACCCATCGGCACCAGGGTGGCCAGTGGCAGGGTGATCACGATGTGGCCGAGCACCATGGTGAGCAGGCCGTTCGGAATGCCGGCGGTGCTGAAGATGGTGAGGAGCGATACGCCGAGCACGATCTCGGGCACGATCAGCGGGATCAGGATGGCGCCGAGGAAGAACGCCCGGCCCCTCACCCGGTAGCGCACCAGGGCGAAGGCGGTGAGGAACCCGATCGCGGTGGCGGCCAGGCCGGCCAGCAGGCCGACGATCGCGCTGGTGCGCAGGGTCTCGAGAAGCCGCTCGTCGTGGAACAACTCGCCGTACCAGCGGGTGGTCAGGCCGGTGAACCGGTAGCTCACCTCGGAGGCGTTGAAGCTGTACACCACGACCGCGATGATCGGGATGTAGAGGAAGACGAAGACCAGCCGGGCGAACCAGCTGACCACACGGTCCATCACGGTGTCCATCAGGCGGCCTTCCGGTTCGAGAGCAGGCGGAGCAGGCCGGCGACGACCGCGACCGAGAGCAGCATGAGGATCAGCACCACCATCGACATCGCGGCGCCGAGCGGCTCGTTCCGGAACTCGGTGAACAGGGTGACGATGAGATTGCCGACCAGTGGGTCCTTTCCGCCGCCGAGCAGCACCGGGATGACGAACACGCCGAGCGTGGGCACGAAGGTCAGCATCACCGAGGAGCCGATACCCGAGGCGGAGAGCGGGATGTAGACGCGGCGGTGGGTCTGCCACCAGCCGGCCCCGAGGTCGGCGGCGGCCTCGCGCAGCGACGGGTCGATCGAGCGCATCGCGGCGTAGATCGGGAACACCGCCACCGGCAGGAACGCGTAGAGCAGCGACATCACCACGGCGAACTGCGAGGGCACCAGCGAGCTCGCGTCGAAACCCAGTAGCCGGGCCAGCTTCACGTACGGCCCGCCCGAGCCCAGCAGGGTGATCCAGGCGAACGAGCGCACCAGGAAGTCGGTGAGGAAGGGGATGATCACCAG
Organism: Kineosporia corallincola; assembly: GCF_018499875.1. Taxonomy (GTDB): domain Bacteria; phylum Actinomycetota; class Actinomycetes; order Actinomycetales; family Kineosporiaceae; genus Kineosporia; species Kineosporia corallincola. Next base: position 848,219 of record NZ_JAHBAY010000001.1, read on the forward strand.
CATCAGCAGCACCGGCTGGCGGGAGGCCGGCCGGGTGGCGATGTAGAAGGCCACCGCGTATCCGACCACCAGGCAGACCACCGCGTTCAGCGCGGCCATGGCCAGGCTGTAGCCCATCGTCTTGGCGTACACCGGGTCGAGCAGCTTGGTGTAGTTGGCCCAGGTGAAACCGCCGACGTCGCCGCCGAGCAGCGGGTCGCTCAGGGCGAAGCTCTGCCGGGCGATGACCGCCATCGGCACGATGACCAGCAGGACGATCACCGCGACGGCGGGCAGCAACATGAGGTACCCGAGCAGGGTGCCGCGGGCCGGTGCCCGTAGTGCCCGTCCTGCCTGTGCCGGTGCGGTGCTCGCGCTCATCAGTGGATTCCCGTCCTTCCCCGTGTGTGGAGGTCCGTCCTTACGAGATGCCTAATCGTGCGTGAACGCGGAGACCTTCGGATATGGCCAGGGGCGTCGGAACCCGTCGTAGGTAGGTTTCTCATCAACGCATTTCGCAGGGTGGGCCAGGTCACTCTGCTCTGAAGGGCGTGCTGACCTGGGAGAACGTGCGCTGCGGGATTCGGGGGAGGGGTCGGCGGCGCGCCAGGTGCACCGGTGAAACGCCGAGATCATGAATGAATCGCCCTTTTTCGACCGCAAAACGCCGTACGGCCCGGATTCGTCGAGAACCCGGGCCGTACGGCGTTTTCGAGGAGGTCAGACGGCGTCGGCCAGCATCCGCCCGATCCGGATCGCGCCGTCGACGTGCTGGAAACCGAGGCCGGCCACGTCAGACGTGCCGAACGAGACCGGGCCGACCGGCTCGCGCAGCGTGGCGCCGTAGCGGGTCAGGCCGCCGATGTCGAAGCTCGTGGCGTAGGCCCCCGCCGTCCACTCCTCGGCCATCCACTGGCTCTCGTAGTAGGCCACGGGTTCCAGGGCCTGCTCACCGTAGTAGGCGGAGAGCGAGGCCAGGATCTGCGCACGGCGTTCGCCGTCGGACAGCGCCAGCAGCCGGTCGGCGTTCTCGTCCGACACGAAACCGACCAGCGTGCCACGGGTCTCGTCGTGATTGGTGTTGTCGTAGGCCTCGTGCACCACCTGGTAGGGGCTGAACGCGGTGCCGGACAGGCCGGCCTGCCGCCAGAACGGCGTGGCGTAGGTGATGTGCAGCTTGATCACCAGACCGAACGAGGTGTGCTGCCGGGCCTGCATCTGGATCGGGGGCAGGTTCGGGCTGAAGGCGATGCGTGACACCAGGGTCGGCGGCACGGCCACGATCACCTTCTTGGCCCGCCACTGCCCGGTCGCGGTGGTGACGGTGGCCCCCTCGGCGTCGTGGGCGATCGAGGTGACCGGCGAACCCGTCACCACCCGGTCGCCGAGGGCGGCGGCCAGCATCAGCGGAACCTGCTGGAGCCCACCGGCCACCCGCTTGTCCAGGATGAAGTCGGCGTCCACCAGGTTGCTGAAACTGCCCGCGCTGGCGGCCATCAGCACGGCGGACAGGGCGGAGAAGGCGTGGGCGGGCTTGGTCAGCATGGCCGGGCCGATGTAGAGGGCGATGTTGTCGCGCGCCTCCTCGTCGTCCGTCTGCCCTTCGAGCCAGGCGGCGAACGAGACCTGGTCGAGCTCCGCGGCACCGGGCATGTCCCACGGGTTCAGCGGGTCCATCCGCGCGGCCAGGTCGTCGAGCACGGCGGTGAGCCGGTCCACCTCGGCCTCGGTGCGGGCGGAGACCGGGAACGAGGCACCGGAGAAGGTACGCCGGACGCCGTCGCGGCCGACGTAGACGCCCTCGCCCTCGCGGTAGCGGGAGAAGGTCTTCAGCCCGAGCTCGTCGATCGTCTCCAGCAGGGCGGACTGGTCGGGGGAGACCCACTGCCCGCCGAGCTCCAGCCGCACGCCGTCCACCGTGTCGGTCCACAGCCGGCCGCCGACGCGGTCGCGGGCCTCCAGCACCACCACGCTGCGCCCCGCCTTCACCAGGCGGGTGGCCGCGGTCAGGCCGGTGACACCGGCGCCCACCACTACGACGTCGACTTCGGACTTCATGATCGGGCTCCCAAGAGGTGCGTATATCGTCGTCATGAGTGTCAGCGACGCTCGAATCAGCGTCAAGTGCGGTTAACAACGACGAAATCAACAGCAAAAATTATGGGACGACGCTGGATCCGTACTGCTCGGCGCAGAACGCGGCCAGCCGGCCGGCCAGCCCGGCCAGCGTGGGTTCGGCGTGATGACGGGGATCCCAGGCGGCATACAGATGGATGCGTACCGGCCCGCCCGGCCCGGTCAGCCCCAGCGGAGTGAGCCCGAACCGGGGGTCGTCCGACACCACCGCCACACCCCGGCCGGCCGCCGCGAGGGCCTGCGCCACCTGGGCGTTCGTGCAGTCGATGGTCTCCCGGTAGCTCACCTGGGCGGCGGCCACCGCCTCGTCGAGCAACTGCCGGGGCCGGAAGTCCTCGGTGAGCAGCACCAGGGGGTGCCCGGCCAGCTCACCGACGTCCACCGTCGACCGCGTGGCCAGAGGGTGGGCCGCAGGCACCTGCGCCCAGACCGGCAGCACCGCGAGGGCCAGTGAGGCCAGGGGCCGGGCCGGTGGCCGGGTGACGATGGCCAGGTCGGCGCCGGAGTGCAGGGCCACGTCGGCGCCGCGCGGGTCGAGCTGCCGCACGAACGGCACCGGGTCGTCCGGGCGCAGCGTGGCCAGGAAGGGGGCCAGCACGTCGCTGAGCGTCGTGGTCGGCACGGCCAGGTGCACCTGGTCCAGGCGCCCGCCGGCGATGCTGGCCGCGGCCCGCCGCACCTCGTCCGCCTGCCGCAGCAGGTTCCGGGCCAGGGGCAGGAAATGTTCACCCGCCGGGGTCAGCCGCAGCCGGTGCCCCTGCCGCTCGAACAGCGGCAGGCCCAGGTCCTGCTCCAGCTGCCGTAGTTGTCGCGACAGCACCGGCTGGGTCACGTGCAGGCGCCCGGCGGCACGGGTGGCGGAGCCTGCGTCCACGGTCTCGACGAGATAGCGCAGCAGCCGCAGGTTCATGCTCACGAAGCATGAAGATAGTGCTGAACAGGTCTTGGACAACATGATGGACGACGTCGCACCCTCGACACATGCCCGAACTCGAACAGTCCCGCCTGCTGCGCACCGAGCTGCCTGGCCCCCGCTCGGCCGCCCTCATGCAGCGCAAGCAGGCCTTCGTCAGCCCCGGTGTGGGGACCACGATGCCGGTCTTCGCCGCCCGCGCGGCCGGCGGCATCGTCGAGGACGTCGACGGCAACCGGTTCATCGACCTCGGCTCGGGCATCGCGGTCACCACGGTCGGCAGCAGCGCGCCCCGCGTGGTCGAGGCGGTGCGGGCCCAGGTGGCCGAGTTCACCCACACCTGCTTCATGATCACGCCGTACGAGTCCTACGTGGCGGTTGCCGAGGCGCTCGCCCGGCTGACCCCGGGCGACGGCGAAAAGCGTTCCGCCCTGTTCAATTCCGGGTCCGAGGCGGTGGAGAACGCGGTCAAGATCGCGCGCTCGTACACCGGCCGCGACGCCGTGGTGGTGTTTGATCATGCCTACCACGGCCGCACCAACCTGACCATGGCGATGACCGCGAAGGTGGCACCCTACAAGCACGGGTTCGGCCCGTTCGCCGGAGAGGTGTACCGGGCGCCGATGTCGTACCCCTCGCGCGACGGCCTCTCCGGGCCCGAGGCCGCCCGGCGTGCGCTGTCGCAGATCGAGACCCAGGTCGGGGCCGGCAATCTCGCTGCCCTGGTGATCGAGCCGATCCAGGGCGAGGGCGGTTTCGTCGTCCCCGCACCGGGATTCCTGAAGGCCCTGGCCGACTGGTGCACCGCCAACGGCGTGGTGTTCGTGGCCGACGAGGTGCAGTCCGGATTCGGCCGCACCGGAACGATGTTCGCGGTGGAGCACGAAGACGTCGTGCCCGACCTGGTGGTGAGTGCCAAGGGCATCGCCGGCGGGCTCCCGCTGTCGGCCGTCACCGGCCGGGCCGACATCATGGACGCCGTCCACACCGGTGGACTCGGCGGCACCTACGGGGGCAACCCGCTGGCCTGCGCCGCCGCGCTCGCCGTGATCGAGACGATCGAGAGGGACGGCCTGCTGGAGCGGGCCCGGCAGATCGAGACCCTGGTGCTCGGCCGGCTGAGCGCCCTGGACGACCCCCGGATCGGTGACGTGCGGGGCCGGGGCGCCATGCTGGCCGCCGAGTTCGTCCACCCGGCCACCGGTGAGCCCGACGCGGCGCTCGCCAAAGCCGTTGCCGCTCATGCGCACTCGCAGGGCGTGATCACCCTGACCTGCGGCACCTGGGGCAACGTGATCCGCTTCCTGCCGCCGCTGAGCATCTCCGACGAGCTGCTCACCGAGGGCCTCGACGTGATCGCCGCCGCGCTGAAGGAGAACTGAGTCGTGAACGACGTACTGATCGACGGTAACTGGCTGGAGGGGGAGCGGGGCGAGTTCGACGTCGTCGACCCGGCCACGCTCGCCGTGGTCGCCCGGGTGTCCGACGCCGGCCCGGCCGACGCGGTGGCCGCCGTGGACGCCGCGGCCGCGGCCCTGCCGGCCTGGTCGGCCACCGCCCCGCGGGCGCGGGCCGACCTGCTGATGCGGACCCGCGAGCTGATGCTGCGCGACACCGAGGAACTTGCCGCGCTGATCGCCTCGGAGAACGGCAAGTCGCTGGTGGACGCCCGGGGCGAGGTGGGTTACGCGGCCGAGTTCTTCCGCTGGTTCGCCGAGGAGGCCGTGCGCCCGCACGGCGACTTCGGTTCCTCACCGGCCGGCGGCACCCGCACCGTGGTCACCCACCACCCGGTCGGCGTGGCGGCGCTGGTGACGCCGTGGAACTTCCCGGCCGCCATGGCCACCCGCAAGATCGCCCCGGCCCTGGCCGCCGGCTGCACGGTGGTGCTCAAGCCCGCCGCCGAGACACCCCTGACCGCCTTGGCCGTGGCCCGGCTGATGCACGAGGCCGGAATCCCGTCCGGCGTGGTCAATGTCGTGCCCGGGCTGGACGGCCCGGCAATCGTGAAGGCCTGGACCGACGACCCGCGGGTGCGCAAGATCTCGTTCACCGGCTCGACGAACGTGGGGCGCCAGCTGCTGCGCCAGGCCTCGGACCGGGTGATGAACACGTCGATGGAACTCGGCGGCAACGCGCCGTTCGTGGTCACCGCCGACGCCGACCTGGACGCCGCGGTGGACGGTGCGATGATCGCCAAGTTCCGCAATGGTGGGCAGGCCTGCACCGCGGCCAACCGGTTCTACGTGCACGCCGACGTCGCCGCGGAATTCACCGCCAGGCTCGGCGCCCGGGTCGAGAAGCTGGTGGTCGGGCCGGCTTGCGAGGGCTCGGACATCGGCCCGCTGATCTCCGCGAAGGCGTTGGCCAACGTGACCCGCCTGGTCGAGTCGGCCCTGGTGACCGGCGCCCGGGTGGCGCACCGGGCCGCTCCGGCCACCGCGCCCGGGCACTTCTTCACCCCGGTCGTGCTGACCGGCGTGACGGCGGAGTCGGACGTGGTGCGCGAGGAGATCTTCGCGCCGGTCGCCCCGATCGTCACCTGGACCTCGGAGGCGGAGCTGCTGGCCCAGGTGAACGACACCGAATTCGGCCTGGCCGCCTACGTCTTCGCCGGTGACCTGGGTGCGGCGCTGAAGCTGGCCGAGCGGATCGAGGCCGGCATGGTCGGCATCAACCGCGGCCTGGTCTCGGACCCGTCCGCCCCGTTCGGCGGGTTCAAGCAGAGCGGCATCGGGCGCGAGGGAGCCCGCGCCGGGCTGGAGGAGTACACCGAGACCCAGTATTTCAGCGTGGCCTGGTAGCGCCTGGCCGGACGTTCATCACGCCGCGCTGGAGGGCAGAGCCTGTGCGCGGGCTGTGGAATCGCCGATCAGGTGACCGTCGTCTCACGCCACGGTGCCCAGTCCGGGTCGTGCCCGGGCCAGACCTCCACCCCCGGCTGCTGATCCAGCTCGTGCAGCCGCCGGATCGCGGTCAGAGCGTGCGGCTCGTCCTGGGGTCGCATGGTGGTGCCGCACGGCAGCGCCTGCTCGATGTTGCCGCGCAGGTCGGCCGCGTCGCAGGCGAGAACCACGGTGCGGGTGGGCAGCTCGATCCGGAACGACTGGTGGCCCGGGGTGTGGCCGCGGGTGTCCAGGGCGCTCACCCCCGGGGCCAGGGCGGTGTCGCCGTCGAGCAGCACCAGGTCGAGGTCCGGCCGCAGGAAGTCGCCGGGCACCGTGACCAGCGTGTCGCCGAGTTCCGGGATGGCCCGGGCGAACTCGTACTCGGCCCGCTGCATCAGCACCGGGGCGCTGATCAGGCGCAGGCCGCCGGTGTGGTCGAGGTGCACGTGCGAGATTCCGCAGCCCTTCAGGCCGGCCCAGTCCAGGCCGAGCGCCGCCACCTGGTCGGCCAGCGGGTCGCCGGGCGGCAGCAGGGCGGTGTAGCTCTCGTAGTTCAGGTATTCCGCGCGCCGGGCCGCATCGCGCACCACGTCCACGTTGAAACCGCTGTCGAACAACAGCCAGCCGTTCTCGAACACCACCGCGGCCACCGTCACCGGCTCCAGCAGGAACCGGGCCGGGTCGCCGCCGGGCACCGAGATCGGCTCCCGGATCGGCTCGTAGCCCACCACCATCGGATGCATCCGCAGCGGCCGGCCGGTCAGGCCGAGGCCCGAACCGGGCTGCCAGTCACGCACACTCATGAAGCCACCTCCAGACTCGGGGACGCCGCCAGCAGACTCCTGGTGTAGTCGTGCCGCGGCGCGTCGAACACCTCGCGCACGCCACCCTCCTCCACGATCCGGCCCTCCGTCATCACCGCGACCCGCCCGGCGATCCGCTTGGCCACCGCGAGGTCGTGGGTGACCAGCAGCAGAGCCACACCGGTGGTGCGGCGCAGCTCGTCGAGCAGGTCCACGACCTGGGCGGCCAGGGTGGCGTCGAGTGCGCTCACCGGCTCGTCGCACAGCAGCACGCGCGGCGAGGAGGCCAGGGCCCGGGCGATCGCGGCCCGCTGGCACTGGCCGCCGGACAGCCGTCCCGGACGTGCCCCGGCCAGTTCCGGGTCCAGCCCGACCCGCCGCAGCAGCTCGGCCACCCGGTGCCCGCGCTCCGCCCGGGGCAGCCGCTCGGCGATCTGCCGGCCGATCGGCATCCACGGCGTCAGCGAGGCCCGGGCGTCCTGAAAGATCAACTGGGGACGCGTGTCCGCCGGCACCCGCACCGAACCCGCGCTCGGCGTCTGGAGTCCGGCCGCGATCCGCAGCAGCGTGGACTTGCCGCTCCCGCTCTCGCCGACCAGCGCCACCGATTCCCCCTCGGCCAGGCTCAGATCCACGCCGTGCAGCACCCGCCGGGTCTGGCGCCGGCGGTGCGGCACCGGGAAGTCCTGGACGATGCCGGACATCCCCAGCACCTCGTTCGCCGTATCGAACGAGGCGTCCGGAACGCCGAACGGACCGGCGATGTCCAGGCGCGATGCCAGGAGCCTGCGCGTGTAGGGGTGTTTCGGGGCGCCGAGTACGGCGGCTGCCGGGCCCTGTTCGCGGATCTGCCCGTCCGACATCACCACGATCCGGTCGGCGATCTGCGCGGCCACCCCCAGGTCGTGGGTGATCAGCAGCACCGAGCAGCCGTGCTCGGCCCGCAACCGGGCGAACAGCGCCACCACCCGGGCCTGCACGCTGACGTCGAGAGCCGTGGTCGGCTCGTCGGCCACGATCAGCGCCGGGGCCTCGCCGGTCGGGGTGGCGATCGCCCCGGCGATGCTCACCCGTTGCCGCAGCCCGCCGGACAGCTGGTGCGGCCAGTAGTGAAACCGCTCGCCGGGCTCGGGAACTCCGCACTCCTCCAGCGCCGCCACCCCGCGCTCCGGGGTGGCGCCACGTTCGCACACCTGCGCCCCGGCCCGCATCGTCGGGTCGAGCGAGGTGAGCGGGTCCTGGAAGACGGCACCCAGCCGGTGCCGGCGCACCCGGTGCCGCTGCGCCCGCGACCCGGTCAGCATGTCCACGCCGTCCACCTCCACGGTGCCGCCGACCGAGGCGTGCGGAGCCGGGAGGCCGAGCAGGCAGCTGCCCAGAACGGTCTTGCCCGAGCCGGACTCGCCGACCAGGGCGACGATCTCGCCCGCGGTGATCTCCAGGTCGACCCCGTCCACGGCCCGCCGGCCGCCGAAATCGACCACCAGCCCGGACACCCGGGCCACGATGTGGGTCATGACGTCTCCCGAAGTCGCGGGTCGATCAGCAGCTGGAGCATGTCGACGACGAAATTGAGCAGCACGTAGGCCACCCCGAGCACCAGCACCACCCCGGTGATCGCGGCCAGGTCGGAGGCGGCGATCGCCCCGGACAGGTAGCGGCCCAGACCCGGCCAGGAGAACAGTCCCTCCACCACCACCGAGCCGCTGAACATGATGCTCACCTGGAGCCCGGCCATCGACAGGGCGGGCCCGGCGGCGTTGCGCAGCCCGTGCCGCCACACCGTGGCCCACCAGCCGGCCCCCTTGGCCCGGGCCGAGCGCACGTAGTCGGCCGCCATCGCCTCGCGCAGCGAGGCCCGCAGCACCCGGCCGATCGCCACGGCCGGCGACAGCGACAGCACCACGGCGGGCAGCACGAGATGCCACAGCGCGTCGAGGAATCCGGTCACGCCGCCGGGCGCCAGCAGGGCCGCGCCCCGGCCGCCCGCCGGGAACCAGTGCAGGTCGCGGTAGAACACCAGGAGCAGCACGATCGCCACCAGGAACGACGCCGCCGAGGCCCCGGCCACGGTGACCACCCGCACCGTGCCGGCGGCGATCCCGTCCCGGGCCCCGAACACGCCCAGCAGCAGGCCGCCGGCCAGCGCCATAACCGCCGCCACCAGCACCAGTTCGAGCGTGGCGGGCAGATAGGTGGCGATGTCGTCGGCCACCGGGCGCCGGGTGCTCACCGACGTGCCCAGGTCACCGCCCAGCAACCGGCCGAGATAGCCCAGGTAGTGCGGGATCAGCGGCTCGTCCAGGCCAAGTCGCTCCCGGGCCGCGGCCAGCGCCTGGGGTGAGGCGGTGCGCCCGGCCAGCACCCGGGCCGGGTCGGAGGGCAGCTGTCGCTGGATCAGGTCGACCACGAAGGTCAGCACCAGTAGCACGCCGGCCATCGCGGCCAGCCGCACGCCGAACTGTCGCAGGAAAGCCATCAGCCGATCCGCTCCTGTACCCCGTCGCCGGCGAAGTTGGCAGCCATCGTGACCACGAAAAGCACTGCGGCGGGAGCGAGAGCGATCCACGGCGCACTGAACAGGTAGGTGAAACCGGCGGCCGACATGCTGCCGATCTCGGCGGCCGGGGCCGGGGCGCCGAGCCCGATGAACGACAGCGAGGCCAGCAGCACCAGCACCGAGCCGACGTCGAGCGAGGCCACGACGACCACCTGCCGCAGCACCCCGGGCAGGACGTGCCGCCCGGTGACCCGTAACCGGGACAACCCGGCGGAGCGGGCGGCGTCGACGTGCGGCAGGTGCCGGACCGCCCGCACCTGGCCGCGCACGATGCGCGCGTACCAGGGCCACCAGGTGGCGGTCACGGCCAGCAGCACGTTGCGCAGGCCCGGGCCGAGGGCCGCCACCACCAGCAGCGCGACCAGCGGCCCGGGCAGCGCCAGCACGGCGTCGGTGATCCGCATCAGCACGCCGTCCACGATTTTGCCCGACATCCCGGCGAGAGTGCCCACCAGGGTGCCGATCAGCAGACTGCCCCCGATGATGCCGAGCACTCCCCACCAGCCGGCCGACAACCCGAGGACGACGCGGGAGAGCACGTCGCGGCCCTGTTCGTCGGTGCCCAGCCAGTGCTGCCACCCGGGTGCGGTGAAAGGCGCCGCCACGATCTCGGTCTCGCCCGCCGGCACGAGCCAGCGGGCGAACGGCAGAACCAGGGTGAGGACGACGATCAGGACCAGGCACCCGAGTTCCAGCATGCCGCCGGCATTCCGGCGCGGTGCGACGACCCGGAACCGCACCGGCGCGGCCATGGTGCTCACGGTGGTCAGTTCCGCTTCAGCGTGCGCAGGTCGAGCGTGACCGACAGCGGCAGCCAGTGCCCGGCGCCGGTCAGGTCGGCGCTCATGATGAACGCGTCCTGGAGGTCGGCCAGGGTGATGTACGAGACGTCGTCGTGGATCGCGTCTCCCGCCTCGCCGTAGGCCTTCTCGATCTCGGCCTGGTCGGTCGCGGCCGACCCGGTGTCGATCAGCTCGTCGGCCGCCGGGGTGCCGCCCGCCAGGTAGTTCAGGGCGCCGTTGCCGTCGGCGCTGTCGGAGTACCAGAACAGCCGGGCCCAGGTGTCCGGGTGCGCCGAGTCCGGGTAGGCCGCCTCGAACAGCAGATCCGGTGCGGTGTCGAGACTTCCGCTCAGCCCGTACACGTCGTTGCCCTGCACCGAGCTCAGCTCGACGTCCACCCCGGCGGCGGCCCACTGCGCCTGGAGCGCCTCGGCGGCCTGCTGGTCGGCGGTGTGCCCGGCGATGTACCCGAGCGTGATCGTCTTCCCCCGGGCCAGGGTGGCCAGATCGCCGTTCGAGGTCTGCGTCGATGTCTGCCAGGTGTCGGCGGCCGTGCCCTCCGGCACCATCCCGGCCGGGTACATCTGCTCCGACACCGTGGCGTACTCACCCCAGACCTGGCTGACCAGGGCCTGCCGATCGATCGAGTCTCGCAGCGCCGTGCGCAGTTCCACGTCCGCCAGGGTGCCGCTGGTCTTCACGTGCAGGTCGGCCTTCTGGAGCGTGGGGAACCGCACCACCTGGTAGTCGTCGTCGGCCGCGAACTGGTTCAGCGTGGTCACCGGCTGACCGGTGATCACGTCCAGGTCGCCGCCCTGCAACTGGAGCAGCTGGGTGGCGGCGTCGCTGATCACCTTCACCGACACGGTGGCGAAATACGGCTCGGCGCCCCAGTAACCGTCCCGCCGGGCGAGGTCGTACTCCTGGCCCGCGGTCATCGAGGTGAGCTGGTAGGGCCCGGTGCCCGCGGTGTTCTCCGCCAGGTAGGCCGCCGCGTCGTCGTCCGCATGCTCGTCCAGCACGTCGGCGTCGATCACCTTGGGGCCGAACGGGCTGGCCACCAGCGACAGGAACGAGCTGCTCGCCGCCGACAGCTCGACCACGAAGGTGGAGTCGTCGGGGGTGTCGTAGTTCTTCACCCCGGCCACCATGTAGGCCATCTGCGACCCGAGGTCCGGGTCGGCCAGCCGCTCGAAGCTCGCCAGAACGTCTTTCGAGGTCATCGCCCGGCCGTCGGCGAAGGTCACGTCGTCGCGCAGGTGGAAGGTGTAGGTGAGCCCGTCGTCCGACATCTCGTACGACTCGGCGAGCATCGGCTCGATCTCGTCGGTGGAGTCGGGGCTGTAGGTGAGCAGGCCCTCGTAGACCGCGGTGAGCACCTGGTTGCCCTCGTACTGGTACACGGTCTGCGGGTCGAGTGTGGGCATCTCGGCGGAGATCGCCAGGCGCAGCTCGTCCGCGGCGCCGCCGGCGCCGCCCTGGCTCGTGCCCGAGCACGCGGCCAGGCTCGTGACGATGACGACGGCGCTGAGGGGCCGCAGATACGGGGAGAATCGGCGCTTCATGGGGGTCCTCGCCAGCCGGGAGAGTTTCGATCAACCGATAGGAAGTCGGCCCTATTCAGCCCATCGCGTGTTTCGCCGGTGATACGCGGGCGCGGCGGGATTGGTTAAATGGTGAAGGCGGAAGATGTGGTGCGGGCCACAGTGCGTAGCCGGCGCTCGGGCACTCGCAGCACGCGCAGGGCCGCGTCGGCGATCGCCGGGGCCACCTCGGCGGCATCCATCGTGCCCTCGGTGCGGCGCCGCAGGATCACCGACTCGATCAGGCCGATCACCAGTGCCGCAGTCGGTTTCGCCAGGTCGGGGGTGGTGTCTAGCACGGCGGCGACGAGTTCGCGGTACACCCCGTAGAGGCGTTCCCGCTCGGTCCGGAACTCGGCGAAGGGCTCCTCGTCGACCCCGGGGATCAGGTAGAGCGCGCCCAGGTTGTCCGGTCCGGACAGCAGCAGCCGGGTGTCGTAGGAGCACAGGGCCCACAGCCGCACGTCGGCCGGCGCGTCGCTGGCCGCCAGTGAGGTGGCGAACTCCACCGAGGGGCGCACGGTCTCCATCAGCAGCCGCAGCAGTACGGCCTGCTTGCCGGGGAAGTAGTGGTACATCGAGGCCTGGCTGATGCCGGCCCGGGCCGCGATCTTGTGCGTGCTGGTGCTGCCGTAGCCGGCCGTGCAGAACAGGTGCGCGGCGGCGGCCAGGATGTCTTGCTCGGTGCTGAGGCCGGAGGTGGAGGGGCCTTTGGCACGGGGCCGGCCGAGCGTGGGCATGGCCGGAGTGTAACCCGCCCCGGCGAGCGAGGTTACGTCGTGTTAACCGGTACGGAATCCGGCGTCAACGCGTGCTGTCTTGACTTTCTATCAACTAATAGAAAATGGGCCGCCGCTCCTCGGGGGGTGCGGCCGGATGTCTGGAATCGCGAGGACTTGGTGACGGAACTGCGCACAGGCCAGGGGATCTCCACGCTGCTGGTGGCCAACCGCGGCGAGATCGCCTGCCGGGTCATCCGCTCGGCGAAGCGGCTCGGCATCCGCACGGTGGCGGTGTTCTCCGAGGCCGACCGGGCCGCCGCGCACGTGCTGCTGGCCGACGAGGCGGTGCTGATCGGGCCGGCCGCGCCGGCGGCGAGCTACCTGAACGCGCGGGCGCTGCTGGCCGCGGCCCGCGACACCGGTGCGCAGGCGGTGCACCCGGGCTACGGCTTCCTGTCCGAGGACGCCTCGTTCGCCGAGCAGGTGGAGGCGGCCGGGCTGGTCTGGGTCGGCCCGACGCCGCGGCAGCTGCGGCTGCTCGGGGTCAAGCACACCGCCCGGGCCGCCGCGGTGGCGGCCGGGGTGCCGGTGTTCCCCGGCACCGGGCTGCTGGAGTCGGCCGAGGCGGCGGTGGCCGAGGTGGCGGAGATCGGCTACCCGGTGATGCTGAAGGCCACCGGCGGCGGTGGCGGGATCGGGATGACGGTGTGCCGCGACGAGGCCGCGCTGCGGGCCGGTTTCGAGCGCGTCTCCGGGCTCGCGGCCCGGAGTTTCGGTGACGCCGGGGTGTTCGCCGAACGGTATGTGGAGCGGGCCCGGCACGTCGAGGTGCAGGTGTTCGGCGACGGTGCCGGGCGGGTGGTGTCACTGGGCGACCGGGACTGCTCGCTCCAGCGGCGGCATCAGAAGGTGGTGGAGGAGGCGCCCGCGCCGGGTCTGCCCGACGGGCTGCGGGAGCGGTTGCACACCTCGGCGCGCGACCTGCTGGCGTCCGTCGGTTACCGCTCGGCCGGCACCGTGGAGTTCGTCTACGACCCGGCCCGCGGCGAGGCGTCGTTCCTGGAGGTGAACGCCCGCCTCCAGGTGGAGCACCCGGTCACCGAGGCGGTCACCGGGGTGGACCTGGTGGGGTGGATGCTGCGGCTGGCCGGGGGCGAGAAAGACCTGCTGGCGGGGATTTCCGATGCTGTTCCGTCGCGCGGGCACGCCTTCGAGGCCCGGGTCTACGCCGAGGACCCGGCCGCCGGGTTCCGGCCCGGCGCCGGTCTGCTGACCCGGGTGGAACTGCCCGCCGGTGCGCGGGTGGACGGCTGGGTCACCACCGGCACCACGATCCCGACCGAGTACGACCCGCTGCTGGCCAAGGTGATCGTGCACGGCGACACCCGTGACGAGGCGCTGGGCCGGCTGCGCGAGGCGCTCGGGCGGACCCGGTTCGACGGCGTGGAGGTGAATCTCGGCCTGTTGCGGGCAATCACGCGGCTGCCGGAGTTCTCCGCGCTCGGCCATCACACCGGAACGCTGGAGGGGCTGGGCGATCCGGAGCCACGGATCACCGTGGGCCGGCCGGGCCTGATGACGACCGTTCAGGACGCCGACGGCCGGCGCGGCTTCTGGCAGGTGGGGGTGCCGCCGAGCGGGGCGATGGACGACCGGTCGCTGCGGGCGGGCAACCGGCTGCTGGGCAACCCGGACGACGCGGCCGGGCTGGAGTGCACGGCGAACGGCCCGGAACTGACGTTCACCCACGCCACCCGGGTCTGCGTCACCGGTGCCCCGGCCCCGGTCACGGTCGACGGCCGGGAGGTGGCGATGTGGAGCGTGGTGACGGTTCCGGCCGGGGCCACGCTGGCGGTCGGCGAGGCGAGCGCCGGGCTGCGCAGCTACGTGACGATCGGCGGGGGTTTCGCCGTCTCTGATTATCTGGGTTCTGCGTCGACTTTCACCCTGGGCGGGTTCGGTGGCCACGGCGGGCGGGCCCTGCGCCCCGGCGACGTGCTGCGTGCCGGGCACAGGCAGGCCACCGGTGAGCCCGCCGCCACCCTGGAACCCGTTGCCTTCGAACGGCACTGGGACCTGACGGTCACCGTCGGCCCGCACGGTGCCCCGGACTTCTTCACCCGGGCGGACGTCCGGCAGATCCTGTCGGCCCGCTACGAGGTGCATTTCAACTCCGCGCGCACCGGCGTGCGGCTGATCGGCCCGAAACCGGAGTGGGCGCGCCGGGACGGCGGGGAGGCCGGGCTGCACCCGTCCAACATCCACGACAACGCCTACTCCGTGGGTGCCCTCGACTTCACCGGCGACACCCCGATCCTGCTCGGCCCGGACGGCCCGTCGCTCGGCGGGTTCGTCTGCCCGGTCACCGTGATCCGTTCCGAGCGCTGGAAACTCGGTCAGCTGCGACCGGGTGACACCGTGCGATTCGTCGAGAAGGCTCAGACCTCAAGGGGTCTGAGGGGTACGGACGGCGTACTGCTGCGCTGCGCGGCCGACGGCGACGCTCCCGAGGTGGCGTACCGGCGCAGCGGTGACGACAATGTGCTGATCGAATACGGCCCGATGACACTGGATCTCGGCCTGCGGGCGCGGGTGCACGCGCTGCACACCCGTCTGGCGGGGCTCGGAATCCCGGGCGTGGTCGACCTCACCCCGGGCATCCGCAGCCTTCAGGTGCACGTGGATCCGGAGGTGCTGCCGGTGTCGCGTCTGCTCGGGCTGCTGGTGGAGGCCGAGGGCGACCTGCCGGCCACGAGCGAGCTGGTGGTGCCGAGCCGGCGGGTGCGCCTGCCCCTGAGCTGGGACGACCCGGCCACCCGGCTGGCGATCGAGCGGTACATGGCCGGGGTGCGCGACGACGCCCCGTGGTGCCCGTGGAACATCGAGTTCATCCGCCGGATCAACGGCCTGGAGACGCCGGACGACGTGTACCGCACCGTGTTCGACGCCGAGTACCTGGTGCTCGGGCTGGGCGACGTGTACCTGGGCGCACCGGTGGCCACGCCGCTCGACCCGCGGCACCGGCTGGTCACCACCAAGTACAACCCGGCCCGCACCTGGACCGCGGAGAACTCGGTCGGCATCGGCGGCGCATACCTGTGTATCTACGGCATGGAGGGGCCGGGCGGCTACCAGTTCGTCGGGCGTACCACGCAGGTCTGGCGCACCCATCCGGCCGCCGGCGAGAACCCTTGGCTGCTGGACTTCTTCGACCGGATCAGCTGGTACCCGGTGTCGGCCGAGGAACTGCTCGACCTGCGCGCCGACCTGGCCGCCGGGCGCAGCACCCCGGACATCACCGAGGGCAGCTTCTCGCTGGCCGAGCACGAACGGTTCCTGGCCGGCAACGCCGACTCGATCGCCGCGTTCCGCCAGGTGCAGGCCGCGGCGTTCGGGGCGGAGCGCCGGGCCTGGGAGGAGGCGGGTGAGTTCGACCGGGCCGAGCGGGCCGCCGCGCAGGTGGTCGAGGTGACCGCCGAGGTGGCGGTGCCGGAGGGTGGCACCCGGGTGGACGCGCCGTTCGTGGCGAACGTCTGGAAGGTGCTGGTGCGGCCGGGCGACCTGGTCGAGGCCGGGCAGGAGGTGGTGGTGCTGGAGGCGATGAAGATGGAGGCACCGGTGCTCGCGGCCGCGGCCGGGGTGGTGGCCGCGATCCCGGTGACGCCCGGGTCGCAG
This sequence comes from Kineosporia corallincola, assembly GCF_018499875.1. Classification (GTDB taxonomy): domain Bacteria; phylum Actinomycetota; class Actinomycetes; order Actinomycetales; family Kineosporiaceae; genus Kineosporia; species Kineosporia corallincola. The sequence continues at coordinate 864,260 of NZ_JAHBAY010000001.1, forward strand.
GTGGCGCCCGGCGATGCGCTGGTGGTGCTGGGGCCCCGCTGAACGGTGGTGTGGTCACTCGAACAAACGTTCGATAAACTGGGGGTGTTGGCCACACCGACCGTGGCGGGGGTGCTCATGCAGCCGATGCAGTCGCGAGCCGTTCATCAGTTCCTTCCCCGTGATCCGCGGGTCCGGGTGCACGAGCCGCCGCAGGCGGTGCCGGTGCTGGCCCTGCTGCGGGGGGAAGACGACGAGGTGCTGGCGGTCGTGCCGGCGGCGGTGCAGGCCTGGTCGGGCGATTCGGTGCTGATCACCTGGGCCGCGCGGCGGGGTGTGCGGCTGTACTCGGCCTGGATCCCGGCGCGAGACGTCGCCCGGGGCGAGGCGGCCTCGCGACTCCTCGACGAGTTCGCCTTCGGCGGTGGGCAGCGAGCGGTGATCGCCCGCTTCCTGGCCTGGCGCGACGCTCAGCCGCGTCCGGCCTGAGCGGGCCGTCTCAAGAAGGCTCCAGCTCGTAGAGCAGCACCCCGTTCTCGGCCTGCGCCGGGTCCACCGCGGCGAGCCGTTCCACGCACAGTTCCAGCAGCTCCACCACTCCCGGTGCGATCACCCGGCGCAGGTCTTCGTCCGCGCCGATCACGATCACCTGCCCGACCCGTCCACCGGGCGCCGGGGTCAGGTCGACGGCCAGCTGGTTGCCCCCGCCGTCGGTCGCGAAACCTATCCAGTCCGGCGAGGTGTACAGGCCCTGCACCGGATCGCCCTCGCGCACCTCCACCGCACGGTCGAAGTTCTTGGCCAGCTCCTGCGGCGTGTACCCGGACCGCACCTCCTGCCAGGCCCGCCACCCGTCGGCCAGCTTGGCCACCGGGTCGAAACCCCAGCCGTCGCCGAACAGGGCGCACGCCCAGCGCCCGCGCTCGCGAACGGTTTTCGCGTGCGCGCCGTGCGTCAGGTCGTACCACTCGGTCTGCCCATCGGCGAGCTGGTAGAGCCCGGCCAGGTCGGCGGGCAGCGCCCGGCCGACGGCCTGCTGGGCGGCCGCGACGTCGGCCTGGGCGGCACCGGGACGGACCAGCTCGTCCACCGCGTAACCGGCCCGGGCCAGGGCGTCGAGCAGCCCGGCCCAGGCCTCCTGCACCTCCGCGCGCGGTGGGGCGATCGCTTCGGCCACCATCTGCTCTCCTCCAGCTCGGGCAGGCGATTGTGGACGACGATAGGCCCGGTACGGGCTCGGCGTCGTCCACAATCGCCGGACTTTATGCTGAGCCGATGAGCAAGCCGGTGAGACCGTCGAAGCGAGCACTGGCCGTCGAGCCGTTCTACGCGATGGAGTTCGGCAAACGGGCCCATGAGCTGGAGCAGCAGGGTCATCACGTGGTCCGGATGAATCTGGGGGAGCCGGACTTCGGTGCCCCGCCCGCGGTGCTGGCCGCGCTCGGCCGGCTGTCCGACGGCCGGCCGCTGCCCTACACCGGGGCCACCGGGCTGCCCGAGCTGCGTCAGGCGATCTCCGGCTTCTACCGGCAGCAGCACGACGTGGCGGTGGACCCGCGGCGCATCGTGGTGACGGCGGGGGCCTCCGCCGCCCTGCTGCTGGTCAGTGCCGCCCTGGTGAACGAGGGTGACCGGGTGCTGATCGGCGATCCGGCCTACCCGTGCAACCGGCAGTTCGCCGAGAGCTTCGGTGCCGACGTGGTTCTCGTGCCCACCACGGCGCAGTCCCGGTTCCAGCTGGACCTGGCCGCGGTGCGCGCCGAGTGGACCGACGACACCCGGGGCATCATGATCGCCACTCCGTCGAACCCGACCGGCACCTCGATCGCGCCGGACGAGCTGCGGGCCGTCTGCGACCTCGCCCGCGAGCGCGGCGCCTGGCGGGTGGTGGACGAGATCTACCTGAACCTCGGCGCCCACGACGCCGACGGCCGCCCTCCCGCCAGTGTTCTGTCCTGCGACCCGGACGCTTTCGTGATCAACAGCTTCTCCAAATACTTCGGCATGACCGGCTGGCGGCTCGGCTGGTGCGTGGTGCCGGAGGAGTTCGTGCCGGTGATGGAGCGCCTCGCCCAGAACTACTACATCTGCCCCTCCACCCCCGCGCAGTACGCCGCCCTGGAGTGCTTCACCCCGGCCTCGATCGACGTGGCCGAGAGCCGCCGGGAGGAGTTCGAACGGCGCCGGGCGGTGGTGCTGCGAGGGCTGGAGGCCGCCGGGCTGCCGGTGCCGGTGCTGCCCGACGGCGCCTTCTACGTGTACTTCGACGTCAGCGGCACCGGCCTGACCTCGTGGGAGTTCTGCGAACGGATGCTGGCCGAGCAGCACGTGGCCCTGACCCCGGGCCGCGACTTCGGCCGGATCGGCGCCGACCGCTACGTGCGGCTGTCACACGCCGCCTCGGTCGCCGAACTGCATGAGGGGCTCTCCCGCATCCAGGCGTTCACCGGGTCGCTGACCCGCGTCTGACGCATCCGTGCCGACGGAGAGGTCGTCCCCGGGGTATTATATTTGAATGCTCAATCACTCGCCCTTCCCGGAGCCGGTCACCGTCAGCGCCGGCACGGGCCGCCCGCTGGTGGTGCTGCTGCACGGCCGGGGCTCGAACGAGGCCGACATCATCGGGCTGGCCGGGCACCTGCCGGAAGGGGCCGAGTACCTGGCGGTCCGGGCGCCGATCGCCGAGGGCGGGGGGTACGCCTGGTTCGCGAACCGGGGCATCGGCCGGCCACGTGCCGAGTCGTTGCGCCAGACGATGGACTGGTTCACCGCCTGGCTCGACGGTTTCGCGGAGGACCGGCCGGTGCACCTGATCGGGTTCTCCGGCGGGGCGGCCTTCGCCGGCGGCCTGATCCTCGACCGGCCGGGGCGTTTCGCCGGGGCGGCCGTCCTCTACGGCACGCTGCCGTTCGACGCGGGGGTGCCGGTGGACGCCGATCACCTGGCCGGGCTGCCGGTTTTCGTCGGTCAGGGGGAGGACGACGCGGTGATCCCGCGCGAACTGCTCGACCGCACCTGGCAGTACCTGACCGGCGGCTCCGGCGCGATCGTGCGCGCGGTGAGAAGGCCTGGCGGGCACGGCATCTCGATGCCCGTTCTGGAAGAGCTCCAGGGCTGGCTGCGCGACCGCCTGGCGGCCGCGGAATGATGGACGACGAAGGGCCCCGTCAGCGGCTCTTCGTCGTCCATGGTTCGATCAACTGAACAGTCCGCCCAGACCGCCACCGCCACCACCGGCGGACTGGGCCTGCTGCGCCGCGGCGCTCCACTCGCTGGGCTGAACGATCACGAAACCCGGCCCGTGGAAGGCATACTGGAACGCCTCTCCGGTGCCGCCGCGCAGCAGCGAGCGCACGTTCATGCTGGAGACGATGTCGGGCACCAGGTTGGCCGACCAGGCCACGGCGGCCTGCACGTCGACGAAGGTGGGCTGGTTCGAGCAGTCCAGCACCACCGGCTGGCCGACCGACACCAGCGCGGCGGTGCCCTGGCCGGAGAGCACCGTGTTGAACAGGCCGCCGGCCATCATGCCCGCGCCCTGAACGCGCTTGATGTCCCATTCCAGGGAGGCGTCGAAGGCGATCAGGTTCTGCCCGTTCACGCTGAGGGCGTCGCCCGTGAGCTCGACCAGGTGCACGTAACCGGCCTCGTTCGCGAAGAACACCTCGCCCTGGCCGCTCACCCGCATCAGCGGCAGGTCTTCGTTGGTGAGCACCTTCTTCAGGAACTTGCCCACGCTGCCGGAGCCCTCGTGGTTGAACGTGACCCGGCCCTGATAGGCGACCATGGCCCCCTTGGCCGCCAGCACGTCCGGGCCGAGCGCGACCCGCAGCATCTGCGAGTTCTGGAGCGCGAACCGGTTCTGCCCGGAGATCTCGAGATTCGACTCGTGGAACAGGCTGCTCTGCATGCCGTCCACACTATTGCGGCGCCGGGCCGCTCGTACGGCACTTGCGGTGTGGCGATCACAGGCCGCTGAACTGGGAACTTTTCGCGGCTGCGGCAGATCGACGTGCGGTGTCCGGAATGCGGGTTCAAGGTCTTCCCGTGACGACGACGCCGCAGCAGGGAACGGGGGACGGCCGGACCCTGCGGAGCAACCTCCCAGCGCGGCTCGACCGGCTGCCCTGGTCGAGCTGGCACCTCACCGTCCTGATCGGTCTCGGCACGGTCTGGATCCTCGACGGCCTCGAGGTCACCATCGTCGGGGCGCTCGGCGACCGGCTCACCGAGAGCGGCAGCGGTCTGGAGCTGTCCGCCTCACAGGTCGGGCAGGCCGCCGCGATCTACGTGGCCGGGGCCTGCCTGGGGGCGTTGTTCTTCGGGCAGCTGACCGAAAAGTATGGACGACGAAAGCTTTTCATGATCACCCTCGGCCTCTACCTGGCCGCCACGGTGCTCACCGCGTTCTCGATGAACCCGTTGTTCTTCTTCGTCTGCCGGTTCTTCACCGGGGCCGGCATCGGCGGTGAGTACGCGGCCATCAACTCGGCGATCGACGAGCTGATGCCCGCCCGCCTGCGCGGCCGGATCGACCTGATGATCAACGGCTCGTACTGGCTTGGTGCGGCCGTCGGGGCGGCCCTGACCCTGGTGCTGCTCGACACCGACATCCTGCCCGCCGACGTCGGCTGGCGACTGGCGTTCGGCCTGGGCGCGGTGCTCGGGCTGGTGATTCTGCTGGTGCGGCGCAATGTTCCGGAGAGCCCACGCTGGCTGACGATCCACGGCAAGCACGAGGAGGCCGAGGGAATCGTCGACCACATCGAGCACGTGGTGGAGCACCAGGACAAGCTGACCCTCGAACCGGTGCCGGACGAGAAGTCGATCGCGATCCGCGAGCGCGGCCCGGTGAAGGTCTTCGAGATCATCCGCACGATGCTGCGCACCTACCCCTCGCGCTCGGCGCTGGGGCTCGGGCTCTTCGTCGGCCAGGCGTTTCTCTACAACGCCGTGTTCTTCACCCAGGGCCTGGTGCTGACCAAGTTCTTCGACGTCGGCTCGGGCACCGCCGGGCTCTACATCATCCCGCTGGCGGTGGGGAACTTCCTCGGCCCGGTGCTGCTCGGCCCGTTCTTCGACACCGTCGGGCGCCGGATGATGATCACCCTGAGCTACGTGGTCAGCTCGATCGCCCTGATCTTCACCGCGGTGCTGTTCCAGCAGGAGGTGTTCGGCGCCGCCACCCTGACCGTGGCCTGGAGCATCGTGTTCTTCTTCGCCTCGGCCGGGGCCAGCTCGGCCTACCTGACGGTGAGCGAGATCTTCCCGATGGAGACCCGGGCCATGGCCATCGCCTTCTTCTACGCCGTGGGCACCGGGCTGGGCGGGATCATCGGGCCGCTGCTGTTCGGCAGGCTGGTCGAGACCGAGAGCTTCGACGCCGTGGCCGGCGGCTACTACCTGGGCGCCGGGCTGATGCTCGTCGCCGGGCTGCTGGAGTGGTGGCTCGGGGTGGACGCCGAGAACCGCAACCTGGAAGACATCGCCTCACCGATCTCGTCTGCCGGGCCGACCGTGTCGTCGTGAGAGACCCTGCGTGAGAGTGTCTGGAGGGGAACCCCTTCCGGGTTTGACACCCCCAACCCGCTGACGGTGGTGTCAAAAATCGGGGGCGTCCCTGGATTCCCCGGACACGTGGTGCTCCCGGCCTCCGGTGGACGCCCGCCCCGGCCGGATCCGGTCCGCCCCCTCCGACGGACCGCTGAGCGGCGGACACGGCCCTTCGTGCCGGAGGCCGCGTTCGCCGATCAGTTGTACCGGTGGCTCTTCTGCGGATGGCCCTTGGGCCGGGTGCAGATGCGGCCGTTCATGCTGCGGTGGCCGCACGCCTCCTCTTCGGGTTCCTCGGGCAGCTCCTCGGTGGCCTGCTCCTGCGCGGCCTCGACCGGGCGCAGGTCGATGACCTTGGCACCCTGCGGCTCGGCCTGCGCCCCGGCCTCCGCAGCGGCGCCAGCGGCGGACCCGGTGGCGGTCTGCGCGGAGTCGGCATCGTCGGCCGGCCTGGTGGTGTCGGTGGTGTCGGCGGTTCCGGCAGCTGCGGTTCCGGCAGCCGAGGCTTCCGCGGAAGCGGTCTCGACGGCATCGGTTCCAGCCGTGTCGGTTCCGACGGCATCGGTTCCGACGGCATCGGTTCCGGTAGCGGTTCCGGTTCCGGTGGAGTCGCTCTCGGGCGACGCGGCAGCGGCCTTCGGCTTGGCCGCACGCTTGGAGGCGGTCTTGCGGGTGCGCCCCTTCGGCTGCGCGACCGCCTCGTCTGCGGTGCCCGGGTCAGCGGCACCCGCATCCGGGTGCTGAGTCGCCGTGGCCGTGCCCTCGCCCGCCGCGGAACCCTCAGGCCCCGAGCTTGCGGCCCCGTCAGCCGCAGCACCGGAGCCCTCGCCCGCGGAGCCCCCGGCTGCGACCTCTGAAGCCGCAGCCTTCTTCGCCGGGGCCTTCTTGCGCCCCTTGGCGCCGGCCGCGGGTTTCGGCTCCTGCTCGAACAACTCGATCGGCTCGACGGACACGCTGGGCGCAGACGGGGCCTTCGCCGGGCGGGCGGGTTTGGCCGCCGCCTTGGCCTCGGCCTTCTTCTGCTCGGCGTACCGCGCGAACCGGGCCTCGCGCATGGCGCGCAGGGCGTCTGCTTTGCTCATCGTTCCATCACACGACAGAGCCTATTAGTTGCCACCGACAAAATGACCGCCCCCGCCCTGACCAGCCCACTCCCGATGAAAACCGGAGGCCGCCGACGACGCGCCCGGCTGGGTCCGGCCGGTCCGCGCCACCGCCCCGCACACTGGCGCAGACCGCTAGGGGAGCAGACGGCGCGACCCGACTACCCTCGTCCCCAGTAGTTGCGCACTCAATCACCAACCCGAGGATGAACCCCGATGGAACTGGGCATCACCACCTTCGCGGACGCCTACCCGATCGACGGCGTGCCGACCCCGCACGGCGTACGGCTGCGCCAGGTGCTGGAGGAGGTGGAGCTGGCCGAGCGGGTCGGGCTGGACGTGTACGGAATCGGCGAGCACCACCGGGCCGACTTCGCCGCCAGCGCCCCCACCGTGGTGCTCGCCGCGGCCGCCGCGCGCACTGAGAAGATCCGGCTGACCAGCGCCGTCACCGTGCTGAGCAGCGCCGATCCGGTGCGGGTCTGGCAGGAGTTCACCACCCTCGACCTGATCTCCCGGGGCCGGGCCGAGGTGATGGCCGGGCGCGGGTCGTTCATCGAGTCCTTCCCGCTGTTCGGCTACGACCTGGAGGACTACGACGACCTGTTCGCCGAGAAGCTGGACCTGCTGGTCGAGCTGACCCGCGAGGAGAAGGTCACCTGGTCCGGCAGGTTCCGTCCGGCGCTGCACGAGCAGGGCGTGTTTCCGCGCCCGGAGCGCACCCTCCCGGTCTGGGTCGCGGTCGGCGGAACCCCGCAGTCCATCGTGCGGGCGGCGCAGTACGGTCTTCCGGTCGCGCTGGCGATCATCGGCGGGCAGCCCGCGCAGTTCGGCCCGCTGGCCCAGCTGCACCGGCACGCGCTCAAGGAGGCCGGTCACACGCCGGAGCAGGCTCCGCTCGCCGTCCACATGCACGGCTACGTAGCGCCGACCGCCGAGCAGGCGGTGGAGGAGTACTACCCGTCGTACGCGCAGGCGATGACCCAGCTGGGCCGCGAGCGGGGCTGGGGCGCGATGACCCGCAACACCTTCAACAACCTGCGCGGCCGGGGCGGGTCACTGGTGCTGGGTACACCCGAACAGGTGGCGGAGAAGATCGTCGACGCGCACCGGCTGCTGGGCATCCAGCGGTTCATGCTGCACATCAGCGTGGGCACGCTGCCGCACGAGCAGGTTCTGCGGGCGATCGAGCTGCTGGGTACGCAGGTGGCCCCGCTGGTCAAGGCGGAACTGGGCGGCTGAGGGCAAGAAGCTTGAGGACGACGGGGGGCTCCTCGTCGTCCTCCGGCGTATTTGCCAGCACCACGGCCGGGTTGCTAACTTGCCCAGCATCATGGGCATCTTCTCGGCTAGCGCGGCGACCATCGTGTCGGTTCGCGTCGCCGTGCCCGCTCTCCGGAGCCACCTGCATCATGGGCATGCCCATCACGGCGTCCATATCGCGCCGATGGGTGCCGGCTCCCGCTGAATCCAGGTCCTCCTGACCTGAACGGGTGAGCGCAGCACCGATCGGCGCCCCAGACCCCACCCCGGCGCATCCCTCGTCCTCCACGGTCGGACGGCGAGCCCGCGCACGGGGTCCTGTCCGGCCGATTTCGTGAAAGCCCCTGGATCCGGCCGGATTCCGATGCCAAGCAGGACCAGACGGAAGGCCGCACGTGGGTACCCGGGAAGACGTTTACCAGCTCCTCGAAGAGAAGATGCTGAAGTACGCCGACTACGCCAATGTTCCGGTGATCGAGGTCGACGAGGTCGTGCTCTTCGAACCGGTTCCGCAGCAAGGGGTTCTGCGGGTCGAGCACGTTCCGGCGGAGATGAGCGAGCTCACCGGCGGCGTGATCTACGTGCGCCGCCCGGTGATCGACATGCTCTACTGGGCCGGCCAGGAGCTGAAGAACCTGGACCGCTCGCTGACCCTGAAGGTGGTCTACGGCTTCCGCGCCTCGGAGGTCCAGACCCGCCTCTACGAGGAGGCGAAAGACGCTCTGCGAGAGCAGTATCCGAACGAGGACGAGCTGGTCGAGGCGGCGCATCGCAACGTCGCGGTGCCCTCGGTCGCGGGCTACCCGACGGGTGGCGCGGTGGCCGTCGAGATCCTGCGCGACGAGCAGCCGGTCGACATGGGCACCCCGGTGATGGAGGCCAACCGTGACGCCTTCACCTTCTCCCCGTTCGTCTCCCGGGACGCCTGGGACCACCGGCAACTGCTGCGCCGGGCGATGATGGCGGCCGGCTTCGCGCCCTTCGACGGTGAGTGGTGGCACTTTTCGTACGGCGACAAGGAGTGGGCGCGTTTCTACCGCCAGCCGGGTGCGCTCTACGACCAGGTCTCGTTCGCCGACGCGCAGAAGGTCGACCCCGACGGGGACCTGGCGCTGTGACCCGCGCGCGGTCCGTGACGCACCCCGAAAGCCCCCACGGTTACCCGTTTCAGACCACGGCCGATGCTCTGCTAATGTATCTCGCGAGCCGGGATAGCTCAGTGGTAGAGCACCTGATTGTGGATCAGGAGGCGGGGGTTCGATACCCCCTCCCGGTACAGGTAGATCGTTCATCGATCTCCTCGTGCGCCGGGCGTTCTCTCCAGCTCACGAGGAAGGCTTTACAGCAATGACCGGCAGTGCACTGGTCCGACCGCAGACCCTGCGTGGATTCCGCGACCTGCTGCCCGAGGAGATGCTCCTCCGCAACGAGGTGGTCGCCCGCATCACCCGGGTCTACCAGTCCTTCGGTTTCGTGCCGCTCGACACCCCCGTGCTGGAGTCGCTGCCCACGCTGCTCGGCAGTGGCGGCGAAGAGGCCGACAAGCAGATCTTCGTGGTCCGGGAGAACACCAAAACCGTTTCCGCGGAAGAAGAACCGCCGGCCGAGGTAGGCATGCGGTTCGACCTCACGGTGCCGTTCGCCCGGATCATCGCGCAGTACGCCCCGCAGCAGATCAAGCTGCCGTTCCGGCGCTACCACGTGGGCCCGGTGTTCCGCGCCGACGACCCCCAGCCCGAGCAGGGCCGGTTCCGCCAGTTCACCCAGCTCGACGCCGACATCGCCGGCACCTCCACGGTCGCCGCCGACGCCGAGATCGTGGCGGTGCTCACCGCCGCCTTCGACTCGCTCGACCTGGCCGCCGGCACCGGTTACTTCGTCCGGGTGAACAACCGCAAATTGGTGGACGCCTTCCTCGCCGGTCTCGGCATCGAGGACTTCGAGGTGGCCCGGCACGTGCTGCGGGTTCTCGACAAGGCCGACAAGATCACGCCGGAGGCGCTGCGCGCGGAACTCGGGGAGGGCCGGTACGACGTGTCCGGCGACCGGATCCGCGGCGTCGGGCTGGCGGCGGACCTGATCGACCGCCTGCTCGACTTCGTCGGCGTGCGGCAGGACACCCGGGCCGGCACCCTCGACGAGCTCGCCGCCCGGCTGCCCGACAGCGAGCAGGCACAGGCCGCGCTCGCCGAGGTGCGGGAGTTCCTCAGCCATCTGGAGGCACTCGGCGTGCCCGAGGCCGGCGTGCGGCTCGACCCGGGCCTGGCCCGCGGCCTGGCCTACTACACCGGCACCGTCTACGAGGCCACGCTGGTCGGGGCCGGTGTCGGCTCGATCGGCGGCGGCGGTCGTTACGACGGCCTGGTCAGCCGCTTCAGTGACGACCCGGTGGCCGCGGTCGGCGTCTCGATCGGCATCGACCGCCTGGTCACCGGCCTGGCCAACCTGGGCATCGAGTTCGGCACGACCCGCACCACCGCCGACGTCGTGGTGCTGGTCATGCCCAAGGTCGACCCGGCCGTGGCCACCCGCGTGGCGGCCGAACTGCGCTCGGCGGGCGTGAACACCGAGCTGTACGTCGGTGAGTCGGTCGGCAAGGTCGGCAAGCAGCTGGCCTACGCCAACGCCCAGGGCTTCAGGGCTGCCGTGATGATCGGCGGCAAGGAGGTCGAGGCAGGCACCGTCACGGTCAAGAACCTCCAGGCCGGGGCCGAGTCCCGGGCCCAGATCGCGGACAACAGCGAGTACCGCGCGGCCAAGGCGGCCGGGCAGATGACCGTTCCCCGCACCGAGCTGACCGCGACCGTCCGCGAGATCCTCGGCGAGTCCCCCGAGCAGGAGCAGAGCGCATGAGCGACCGGCAGATCACCCTCGGCATCCCGAAGGGCAGCCTCCAGCAGTCCACCCTGGGCATCTTCGAGCGGGTCGGCCTCCAGTTCACCGGCGGCTCGCGCACCCTGTGGCTCAGCTCGAACGACCCGGAGATCGTGCCGGTCCTGCTGAAGCCGCAGGAGATTCCGATGTACGTGAAGTCGGGCCGGCTCGACGCCGGGCTGTCCGGCCGGGACTGGATCGTCGAGCAGGACGTGCTCCAGCACATCGCGGTCAAGGCGGAACTGCCGTTCTCGCGGCAGACCTCGCGCCCGATCCGCTGGGTGCTCGCGGTGCCCGCCGCCTCGCCGATCAAGACCGTCGAAGACCTGCGGGCCGAGTGCGACCGGCGGCGGCTGGACGGCGACCCGTTCGTCATCTCCACGGAGCTCACCCGGATCTCCCGGATGTGGCTGGCCCGGCAGGGTGTGGACGCCCACGTCGAGTTCTCCTGGGGGGCCACCGAGGCCAAGGCGGAATACTTCGCCGACGCCATCATCGAGGGCGTCGAGACCGGAAGCTCGCTGCGCGCCAACCACCTTCGTGAGGTGGCCGAGGTGTTCAGCTCGACCAACCAGTTCTTCGTCAGCCGCAAGATCTACCGGGACGACGAGTGGAAGCGGGCCAAGCTCGACGCCATCTCGCACCTGATCCGGGGCGCGCTGCGGGCGAACGACGTGGTGGAGCTGCGCGTGGTGGCCGACAAGCCGCTGGCCCTGGCGGAGATCCTGGGCCCGGACGCCCGGGTCGTCGCGGCCTCGGAAGCCGTTGACGGACAGGGCTTCACGGCAACCGTCACGCTGCCCCGCGCATCGGTGCCCTACGCCATGCCCGCGGTGATCGCCGCCGGTGCCACCGATGCCTGGGTGTCGCCGATGTCGATCTACTACAGCCACGAGGCCGACGCCACCAGCAAGGCCGCGGCCGAGGCGCGCAACGCGAGCGCCAGTCTGCCGCTGGCTCCGCTGGCCCCGGCCACCGGGATGGCCTGAGACGAGAATGGAGGACGCGTGCGGTCGCCGACCGCACGCGTCCTCAATTTCGTTGCTACAGGCGCGGGTCGACGGGTTCCGACTCCAGCGCCAGCACCGCGAACACCGGCTCGTGCACCCGCCACAGCGGCTCGTTCGCGGCGACCCGTTCCAGGGCCTCCAGGCCCAGGGCGTACTCCCGCAGGGCCGCCGAGCGCTTGCGGCCCACGGCGCGCGACTTCAGCCGCGACAGGTTCTCGTCGAGCAGGTAGTCGGGGCCGTAGATGATGCGCAGATACTCCGGGCCGCGCACCTTCAGGCCGGGCTGGAGCAGACCGCGCTTGGTGCGGGTCAGGTTGGCCAGGGGCTTGACCACCATGCCCTCGCCGCCCGCCCCGGTGAGTTCCTCCCACCAGGTCACGGCCTCCGAAACGCCTTCTTCCGCAGCCGGATCCACCACCAGGCGGCGGGTGGTGACGAACAGGTCGTCGGCCTCCACCAGCCGGTCGGCCAGGGCCAGGTGCCAGGAGTGGTCACGCTCGTGGAACGTGGTGCCCTCGGCCGCCAGTAGCTGGAACGGCGCGATGCGCACCCCCTCCAGGCCCTCGGTCGGCCAGACGTAACGCCGGTAGGCGTGACCGAACGCGTGCGCCGACGACAGCCGGGCCGACGTGCGGTCGAGCAGCTCGGCCAGCTCGGGCACCCGCTCGGCTCCCTTGGTCAGGGCCGACACGGCGGTGGGCAGCACCGCCTGCGCCGCGGCGCCGACGGCCGCGTACTGCTGCCGGATCAGCTCACCGGCCTTCAGCGACCAGGGCAGGATCTCGGCGTCGATCAGTACCCAGCCGGTCTCCAGCTCGTCCCACAGCTTCGTCTTCTCCAGCGCCGAACGCACCCGCTGGAGCAGGGTCTCGGTGTCGCCGGCGGGCAGGAACGAGCGGCCCGTGCGGGTGTGGATCACACCGGTGTGCCCCTCCGGCATGCCGAAACGCGTTGCGGCGATCGAGGAGTCACGGCAGACCAGGATAACGGCCCGGGAGCCCATGTGCTTCTCCTCGCAGATCACCTGCGGCACGCCGTCCTTGGCGTAGGCCGCGAGTGCCTCGGCGGGATGCTCCAGCAGGCCGGGCAGCCGGCTGGTCGGGGCCGGGGCCATGGTCGGCGGCAGGTAGAGCAGCCAGCGCGGGTCCAGGGCGAAGCGGCTCATCACCTCCAGCGCACCCGCCGCGTTCTCGGCCGTCACCGTGACCCGGCCGTGGTGGCGGGTCTGCACCACGCGCTTGCCGCTCACGTCGGCCAGGGTGAGAAGGTCCGGGTCGCGCGGGGTCTCGGTGGCCGGGGTGGTCCGGCCGGCCGTCGAACCGTCCTTGCCCAGGGGCCGGGCCGGCTCGTACCACACCTTCTCTGCGGGCACGCTGACGATCTCACGTTCCGGGTAGCGCAGCGCGGTCAGGCTGCCCCCGAACACGCAGCCGGTGTCGAGGCAGAGCGTGTTGTTGACCCATTCCGGGGTGACGGTCGGGGTGTGCCCGTAGAGCACCATGGCCCGGCCGCGGTACTCGTTGGCCCAGGGGTAGCGCACCGGCAGGCCGAACTGGTCGGTCTCGCCGGTGGTGTCGCCGTACAGCGCGAAGCTGCGCACCCGGCCCGAGGCCCGGCCGTGGTAGGCCTCTTTCAGCCCGGCGTGCGCCACCACCAGCTTGCCGCCGTCGAGAACGTAGTGCGCGACCAGGCTCTCGCTGAACTGGGCCACCTTCGCCCGGAACTCCTCCGGCTCGGTCGCCAGCTGGTCCATGGTCTCCTGGAGGCCGTGGGTGAGCTTCACGTTCTTGCCGCCCAGCGCGCGCACCAGCTTGTGCTCGTGGTTACCGCTGACGCAGAGCGCGTGGCCGTTCTCGATCATGCCCATCACCAGGCGCAGCACGCCGGGGGTGTCGGGCCCGCGGTCGACCAGGTCGCCGACGAAGACGGCGGTGCGCCCGGCCGGGGGCACCGCGTCGACCGGGTGCCCCTGCGGGTCGAGCACCACGCCGTAGCCGAGTTTGCCCAGCAGGGTCTGGAGTTCGGACCGGCAGCCGTGCACGTCGCCGATCACGTCGAACGGGCCGGTGCGCTCGCGCAGGTCGTTCAGCAGCGGCTCACGCACGATGCGGGCGTGCTGCGCGCGCTCCGGCGAGTCCAGCACGTGCACCCGGCGGAAACCCTCGCGGCGCAGTCCCTTGAGCGACCGCCGCAGCTGGTCGGCCTGCCGGTGCACGACCCGGTCGCCGAAGTCGCGGTCGGGCCGGGCGGCGTTGCGTTCCAGGCAGAGTTCCTTGGGCATGTCGAGCACGATCGCGACCGGTAGCACGTCGTGGTCGCGGGCCAGCTTGAGCAGCCCGGCCCGGGCCTCCTTCTGCACGTTCGTGGCGTCGACCACGGTGAGCAGGCCGGCCTCAAGACGTTTGCCGGCGATGTGGTGCAGCACGTCGAACGCGGCCACCGTGGCGTCCTGCGAGTTCTCGTCGTTCGACACCAGCCCGCGGCAGAAGTCGCTCGACAACACCTCGTACCGGCCGAACTTGGCGTTGGCGAAGGTGGTCTTGCCGGAGCCGGAGACACCGATCAGCACCACCAGGCAGGTCTGCGGAACGGTCAGCTGATGCTCGGTCATCGGGACACCTCCGGGGCGGAACCAGCAGTGAACACGGCCATCTGGGTGGGAGGGCCGGCCTCCGGGTCCTCGTCGCCGACCGCCTTGAAGCGCACGCTGTAGCCGTACTGCTCTGCGACTGACGTGGCCCAGGTCTGGAACTGGCCGCGGTCCCACTCGAAACGGTGGTCGGTGTGCCGCGTCTCGCCGTCCACCAAGCCGTATTGGGCGTTGTACTCGATGTTCGGGGTGGTGACCAGCACCACGCCGGGCCGGGCCGTGCCGAACACGCCGGACACCAGGGCGGGCAGCCGGGACAGGTCGATGTGCTCGATCACCTCCATCAGCACCGCCGCGTCGAAACCGGCCAGGCCCGGATCGACGTACACCAGTGACGACTGGCGCAGCTCGATGCGGGCCCGCACCCGGTCGGGCACCTGGTCGAGACGCAGTCTGCGGGAGGCGATCTCGAGCGATCGGTGCGACACGTCGACGCCCAGCAGACGCTGGTACCGGGTGTCGGCGAGCAGGCGCCTGAGCAGTTTGCCCTCGCCACAGCCCAGGTCGGCCACGCTCTGTGCGCCGGAGGCCTCCAGCGTCTCGGCCACCTCGGCCAGCCGCTGCGCGGCCAGCGTGAGCGGGCGCTCCGGTGCAGCCGTCGCGGCTTCGGCATCTTCGGCGGCAGCCGCGCCGGCGGACTCGGTGGTCGACTCGACGACCGGCTCGGCGGCAGGCTGACCGGCCGGTTCCCCGACTGACTCGTCGGCCGGTGCGTTGAGGGGCACGTCGGCCGGTGCGTCGAGGGGCACGTCGGCCGGGAACTCGGTCTCCTCGTCGGGCACCGAGGCGTCTTCCAGCCCCGCGAACCGCTCGGCCGCGTCGTTCACCAGCCGTCGCTGATGGCGCAGGTACCGCTCGGTGATCAGGGTGCGTTCCGGGTGCTCGGCCAGCCAGCCCTCACCGGCCCGGACCAGCTTGTCCACCTCGTCCGGGCTGACCCAGTAGTGCTTGGCGTCGTCGAGCACCGGCAGCAGCACGTAGAGCTGGCCGAGCGCCTCGGACAACAGCATTCTCCCGCTCAGCCGCAGGTCGACGTAGCGCGAGTCGCCCCAGCCGAGCTCGGTGTCCAGCGGGATCGGGGTGATCCGGGTGGTCCAGCCGAGCGGCTCGAACATCCGCCGGGCCACGTCGGCCCCACCCCGGCAGGGCAGTGCGGGGACGTGCAGATCGAGCTGCATGGGCACGCCGACCAGGTCGGGCCGGGCCTCGCAGCGCCCGGTGATGGCGGTGCGGAACACCTTGCCCAGGGCCACGGCGAGCATGGACGATGCGGCGTAGGGCCGGTCGTTCACGTACTGCGCCAGCGAGAAGCCGTCGAGCGGACGGGGGCCACGACCGCGCACCAGCGCGATCGGGTCCACCTCCAGCAGCAGGGCGGCGGTGCAGGTGGCGGCGTCGGCCTGGGGGTAGAACACGTGTGCGGTGCCGACGGGCAACCCGAACTTCTGCGCCCGGTCCGGGTGCTTGTGCAGCAGGTAGCCCAGATCGGTGGCCGGTGACTCGGCATCCTCGCTGGTCGAGGTGATGGTCAGGAACACGGGGTCAGTCTGTCAACGTTCCGGGCATTCACCTAAGGAATATGGCGCGGGTCCGGCCGGTAACCCTCTCAGGCGTCGATGATCTCGCGCAGCACCCGGGTCTGGTCCTGCACCGAGTTCACCGCGTGCTGCACCTGCGTGGCCTGGTCGGAGGTGTGCTGGGCCCGCTCGGCGATCACCGAGATGGTGTCCGCGATGCTGGCGGTGGTGGCCGACTGCTGCTCGATCGCGGCGGCGATGGTCTCCTGCGACTCCCGGATCCGGTCGACCAGCGCGTCGATCCCGGCCGTGGCCTCCGCGCTGCCGTTCGCGGCCTGCTGGATGTCCTTGATCTTGTTCTCGATGTCGCTGATGCTGCCGGTGGTGGTCTCGGCCAGCTGCTTGACCTCGTCGGCCACCACGGCGAAGCCCTTGCCCGCCTCACCGGCCCGGGCCGCCTCGATCGTGGCGTTCAGCGCCAGCATCTTGGTCTGCCCGGCCACCGTCTCGATCATCCGCAGAATGCCGCCGATCTCGCTGCTCATCGTCTGGAGCCGGCGCAGCTGCTTGAGGCTGTCGGCCGTCGCCTCCACCGTGCGCTGCACCTGGTCGGTGGCCTCCGACGAGGCCCGGGCGATCTCCCGCACCGCGGAGTTCATCTGGTCGGTGGCCCCGGCCGCGTTGGTGGCCTGGAGCGAGGTGTCGCCCGCGGTCTCGGCCAGGCTGCGCGAGAGTGCGTCGAGCCGGCCGGTGACCTCCTCGCTGCCGGCGAAGGTGGCGCTGGCCCGGGCATTCCGGTCGGTGACGTTGTCCCAGACCACCACGTAGCCGAGCCGGGTGCCGTAGCCGTCGGTGACGGCGTTGATCAGGGTGCGCAGGGTGACGCCGCCGAAGGTGAACACCGCGGTGCGGGGCAGGCCGCCGGCCTCGTGCAGAATCCGCTCGATCCGCGAAGGGTCTTGGTGGAAGCGGTGGATCGAGCCGCCGAGCAGGTCGTCGAGTCCCACCCCGAAGCTGTTGCGCAGGGCCGGGGCGAGGTCTTGCAGGGTGGCCCAGGCCAGCTGGTTGGTCCAGATCAGCCGCAGGTCGGGATCGGCCACCAGGACGTTGGCGTACAGGCTGTCCAGCACCGCCCGGGTCGGGTCGGCCGGGTCGTGCAGCGCCGCGTGCAGCGAGGCGGCCGCGGGGGCCCTTCCGGTCAGTGTCGTCAGCAGTCCCATCGTCCGTCTCTCGGGAGCCCTGGCGTGGATCTTGAGGAAAAACAGAGAAAGCCGTTCGCCGACGAAGACCGGCCGGGCACGGAGCGGGTCTTGCGCACCCTATGCATTGAGTGCCTTAATGATGGCACTGAGTGCATCGACGCCCTCATGCGAGCGTCGACCCTCCCTGATCGAGTGACATCAGCGGTGCGGGGCTCCTCTCCCGGATGCGTCCCGCACCGGTACGGACGAGAGGAGTCGGGCCATGACCAGCACACTGACCCCCACCCTCGGCGGCGCCCAGCACGCCGAGGGCCAGCTCTACGTCACCGCCACCCACAAGGTGCGCGCCACTGTCGGCAGGCCCCCCTTCGACTGGGTGCCCTACGGCGTTCAGCACGCCTGGAAAGCCGGTGCCCGCAAGACGTTGTGCGGTGAGTGGACGTCCGGATGGACCGTCTTCTGGGACCGTTCGTTCTCCGCCACCGCGCACCAGACCTGCCCGGCCTGCGTCGAGGCGAGCCTGCCGGAGGCCTCGCGCAGCCGCCTCGATCCCGCGCTGCGCCGGACCGCCTGAGTCCCCCTCCCCGGCCGGGTATGGTCACGGGCATGTCACGGGTACCCCTCGTCCCTGGAGTTCCCGGGCCCTCCGGGGAGCAGAACGTGCCGGGCAGCCATCCGGACACCGGGCAGCGGATCGCCGCGGCGGCGTTCGAGCTGTTCGCCGCGCGCGGCTACGACGGCACCACGGTCGACGCCATCGCCGAGCGGGCGGGCATCGCCCGGCGCACCTTCTTCCGGTACTTCCGGTCGAAGGACGACGTCATCTTCCCCGACCACGACTCGCTGCTGGCCATGGTCAACCAGCACCTGACCGCGCAGACCGCCCTCGACCCGATCGAGACGATCTGCGGCGCGGTCCGGCTGGTGCTGCTCAGCTACCTCGACGCCCCTGCGGTGTCGGTGCAGCGTTACGAGCTCTCCCGCCGGGTGCCCGCGCTGCGTGAGCGTGAGCTGGCCAGCGTGCAGCGCTACGAGCACGCCTTCAGCCGCTATCTGCGCGGACGGCTCTCCGGCACGCTGCCCGACGCGCAGGCGGTGCTGCGCTCCGACGTGATCGCCGCCGCCGTGGTCGCGGCGCACAACGCGGTGCTGCGCGAATGGCTGCGCGCGGGTGGCGATTACGACCCGGTGGCCGATCTGGACGCGGCCTGCGGATGGGTGCTGGGCACCTTCGGCGCCGGCCCGACCGCCACGGGCGCAACGGTCACGCGCACAACTGAGGACGACGAGGAGCCCGCGACCCGCCCGGCCGGTGACGTGGTGGTGGCGGTGTTCCGTTCGGGGCAGTCGATGGACGACGTGGTGGCGCAGATCAGCCGTTCACTGGGCGACCGGCCGGTCAGATCCGGGCCCGCCACACGTCGTCGTCCGTGAGCAGGGCGGCCACCTCGGCGGGCAGCGTGCCGTTGGCGACGTCGGCGAGCGTGGCGCCCTCGAGCACCACCCGCATCTTCGCCCGCAGTGCCACCCAGATGTCGCGCAGGGCCACCGCCGCGCCGGAGTAGGCCACGTCTTCGGGACGCTCCCCGGCGATGTTGGCCAGCGGTCCGTCGATCACCCGGATCACGTCGGCGATCCGGATCTCGGTGGCCGGCAGGGCCAGCCGGTAGCCGCCCTCGGCACCGCGCCGGCTCTGCACCAGGCCGGCGGTGCGCAGTTCGGCCAGGATGTTCAGCAGGAACGGCAGGGGGATGCCCTGGCGTTCGGCCACCGTCTCGGTCTTGATCCACACGCCCTCCGGCGCGGCGGCCAGCTCGAGGGCCGCCCGGACTGCGTAGTCGGTCTTCGCGGAGATGCGCACCCGCCCATTGTGCCGGTAGCCGGGGCCCCTCCCGTCCGTCCGGTGCCAGGTGGTCTGCGAGTCTGGGCCCATGCTCATGCGCCCGCGACGGCCCCGGGCCGATCCCGAACTCGTCATCGTCGGGGTGGTCCTGGCCTGGATCGGCCTCTTCCTGACCGTCGACGCGGCTCCGCTCGCCGCGCTCGGTGGAATCAGCGAGCTCACCCGGCAACTGCTGCTGGGCGCGTCCACCTGGGCGATGCTCGGACGGCTGCTCAGCCGCGAGACGCCGTTGGTGCGGGTGCAGACCCTGCTGGTCGTGGTGTTCGCGTCGATCATCGAGTACACGTTCTCGCCCCTGCTGGAGGCGTACGTGTACCGGATCGGCACCGTGCCGCCGTTCGTCCCGCCCGGCCACGGCATGGTCTACCTGGCCGCGCTGGCCCTGGGCCGCAGTGCGCTGGTGCGGGCGCACTCCCGGTTCTTCGTCGTCCTCACGGTTCTGGCCGGAGGCGGATGGGCGGTGTACGGCCTGTTCGTCGCCGCCCGGCCGGACCTGCTCGGCGCCTTCTGGTACCTCTGCCTGCTCGGCTTCCTGGCCTGGGGCCGGGCCCGGCTGCTCTACGTCGGGGCGTTCCTCGTGGTGACCTACCTGGAGCTGCTCGGCACCCACCTGCACACCTGGTCGTGGCGTGCCACGGACCCGGTGCTGGGCGTGATCAGCCAGGGCAACCCGCCCTCCGGCGCGGCCGGGGGCTACGGCTGGTTCGACCTCTACGCCACCCTGCTGGCGCCGAAAGTGCTTCAGGGATGGGTCAGCATCCCCATCGTGTCGGCGTGGAGAAGGCCGTTGGTGGCCACCGCGCTGCCGCCGAACGGGCCCTCCTTGCCCTCCAGCGAGGTGAACACGCCGCCGGCCTCCACCACGATCGGCACCAGCGCGGCCATGTCGTACACCTCCAGCTCGGGCTCGCAGGCGATGTCGACCGCGCCCTCGGCCAGCAGCATGTACGACCAGAAGTCGCCGTAGGCCCGGGTGCGCCACACCGTGCGGGTCAGCTCGGCGAAGTTCTCGCCCAGGCCGCGTTCCTCCCAGCCGCCCAGCGAGGAGTAGGACAGCGAGGCGTCTTCCAGCTCGGCGACCCGGGAGGTGTGGATGCGCCGGGCCTTGGCCAGGCTGCGTCCGGTCCAGGCGCCGGTGCCGGTGGCGGCCCACCAGCGCCGGCCCAGCGCCGGCGCCGACACCAGGCCGACCACCGGAACACCGTTGTCGACCAGGGCGATCAGCGTGGCCCATACCGGCACGCCGCGCACGAAGTTCTTGGTGCCGTCGATCGGGTCGATGATCCACTGCCGGGGCCCGTGCCCAGTGGTGCCGAACTCCTCGCCGAACACCGAGTCGCGCGGCCGGGTGCGCCGCAGCTGGCCGCGGATCAGTTCCTCGGCCGCCCGGTCCGCGTCACTCACCGGCGTCAGGTCGGGCTTCGTCTCGACCCGGAGGTCGGCTGCCAGGAACCGGTCGTTCGTCACCGCGTCCACCTGGTCCGCGAGAACGTGCGCGAGGCGGAGATCGTCGTCGTAGCCCACAGTCCGCGACGGTACAGGCCGCCGGTCACGCGCGGGTCACGCTGTTTCCCGTGGGCCCCGCGTCCCGGCACGGTCACTGCCCCCGGCGCGCGCGGAAGTGAATCGCGCAACGGAAGGGCTTTGAATTGCCTGAGGAATTCCTGTGCTCCGAACCGGTGAATAACAGATGTGGTTGCGCCGGTGTGGCCGGGTACTAAGACCAAAAGACACGGCGGGAACTGTCGCCGCTAATTGTTTGACGGTTTAAGCTTCCGGCCATGTTCGATCTTGTCAACGGTATGCCGGTCCATGCGCTCGTCGTCCACGCCGTCGTGATCCTGCTGCCGCTGATGTCGGTGGTCACGGTCGCGTTCGTGCTCCGTCCCCGCTGGCGCCGCGAGCTTCCGTGGGCCGTGCTGGGCAATCTTCTCGCCGCCGCGGCCACCTACGCCGCGATGGAATCCGGGGAGAAACTCCAGGCCCGTCTGAGTAATCCGGATTTCGAGCCGGTGGCCAAGGAACACGGCGACATCGCCCAGTACCTGATCTGGTTCGCGATCGCCCAGTTCGTCGTCTCGCTGATCGTCTGGCTGCTGCTGCGCACCCGGGACGAGTCGCCGCGCACCTCCGCCCCGAAACTCGCCACCTCGGTCGTGCTCACCCTGGCCGTCGGGATCGCCGCCGTCGCCTGGACCTACCGGGTGGGCGACAGCGGCGCCGCGGCCGTGTGGAAAGACAGCATCGCCAGCACGAATCAGTAGTCCGGCAGCCCGGACCGGGCCCGCAGCAGCCGCCGCAGCGACTCCAGGCGGGCCCGGCCGGACGGGCCCGCCTTCCCGGCGTCCACCCAGGCGTCGAGTCCGCACTCCGGCTCGTCGTGGCCACAGCCGCGCGGGCACTCGTCGGTGCCCGCCGCCAGCTCGGGGAAGGCGTGCACCAGCCGGTCCGGGTCCACGTGCCCCAGGCCGAACGAGCGCACGCCAGGCGTGTCCACCACCCAGCCGCCGCCGGGCAGCCGCAGCGCGATCGCCGAGGTCGAGGTGTGCCGTCCCCGTCCGGTCACGTCGTTCACCCGGCCGATCGCCCGGTCCGCCCCGGTCAGGGCGTTGACCAGCGTCGACTTACCCACGCCGGAGTGCCCGACGAGCACCGTGACCCGGCCGGCCAGCTGCTCGCGCACCGCGTCCAGGCCCTCGATCACCCCGGGGGAGCGGCGGGTGACCACCCACGGCACCTCCAGTGCGCTGTAGCCCTGGGTGAACTCCGCCGGGTCGGCCAGGTCGGCCTTGGTCAGCACCAGCAGCGGGTCCAGCCCGGCGTCGTAGGCGGCGACCAGGCAACGGTCCACCATGCGCGGGCGCGGCACCGGGTCGGCCAGCGCGGTGACCACCGCCAGCTGGGCGGCGTTCGCCACGATCACCCGCTCGATCTTGTCGGTGTCGTCGGCGCTGCGGCGCAGCACGGAGGTGCGCGGTTCGACCCGGACGATCCGGGCCAGCGAGCCGGGGGAGCCGGACACGTCGCCGACCAGGCCGACCCGGTCGCCGACCACCACCCCGGCCTTGCCCAGCTCGCGGGCCTTCATCGCGGTGACGACGAGATCGCCCCCGTCGTCCATGCTTTCGAAGCCGCCCAGCAGGCAGCCGTAACGGCCGCGATCGACCGTGACCACCTGGGCCGCGACGGCGTTCTCGTGAGTGGGACGGTCCTTGGTGCGGGGCCGGGACCCCTTGGGATTGGGGCGGAACCGGATCCGGGACTCCTCGTCCTGGCCCCCTCGGCGTGGGCTCACCGCCGCCTCACCGCCGCCCGGGACCGTCCTGGGGCGTCAGCATCCGTTCCCAGAGCTGGGTGAACTCCGGGAGGGTCTTGGCGGTGGTGCCGATGTTCTCCACCGAGACCCCCGGCACCTTCAGGCCGATCACCGCTCCGGCGGTGGCCATCCGGTGGTCGGCGTAGGAGTGGAACACCCCGCCGTGCAACCGGGCCGGCCGGATGATGAGCCCGTCCTCGGTCTCGGTGACATCGCCGCCGAGCCGGTTGATCTCGGTGGCCAGCGCCTTCAGCCGGTCGGTCTCGTGGCCCCGAAGATGAGCGATACCGCGCAGGTGCGAAGGGGTTTCGGCGAGGGCGGCGAGCGCGGCGACGGTCGGGGTGAGCTCACCGGCCGCGCTCAGGTCGGCGTCCAGGCCGTAGAGCTCGCCGGTGCCGCGCACGGTCAGCCCGTCGCGGTGCAGCGAGACGTCGGCACCCATCGAGTCGAACAGGTCGCGCAGGTGGTCACCGGCCTGGGTGGTGTACTGCGGCCAGGCCGGCACGGTGATCTCGCCACCGGCCACCACGGCCGCGGCCAGGAACGGCGCGGCGTTGGACAGGTCGGGCTCGACCATCACGTCGAGGCCGCCGACCCGGCCGGGCTCGACCCGCCAGACGTCCGGCTCGGAGTCGTCGACCACCACGCCGACGTCGCGCAGGGCCTCCACGGTCATCGTGATGTGCGGCTCGCTCGGCACCGGACCGCCGACGTGGCGCAGCGTCAGGCCCTCCTCGAACCGCGCTCCGGCCAGCAGCAGCGCGGACACGAACTGGGACGAGGCCGAGGCGTCGATCTCCAGGGTGCCGCCGCGCACCGAACCGGAGCCGCGCACGACGAACGGCAGGCGGCCCTCGTCGCTCTCGACCACGGTCACGCCGAGGCCACGCAGCGCCGAGATGATCGGGCCCATCGGCCGCACCCGGGCGTGCGGGTCGCCGTCGAACGCGATGTCACCGGTCGCCAGGGCGGCGACCGGCGGCACGAAACGCATTACCGTGCCGGCCAGGCCGACGTCGATCATGGCCGGGCCGCGCAGCTCGCCGGGGGTGACCATCCAGTCCGCGCCGAACGCCCCGGTGGCGCCCGCGTCTTCCACACCGGTGCCCAGACCGCGCATGGCCTGGGCCATGAGCAGCGTGTCGCGCGAGCGCAGCGGGGCGCGCAGCCGGGACGGCTCGTCGGCGAGGGCCGCCAGCACGAGATAGCGGTTGGTGAGGGACTTCGAGCCGGGCAGGGACACCGTCGCCGAGACCGGGCCGTCCACCGTCGGGGCCGGCCAGTGTGCTGTCGCCTCGTCGCTCACCGGGTTACTCATCGCTTCGCTCGCGCCACTTCCGTCATCGCCTTCGCCGCATACACGGTCACCGAGCGATGAGGGTATCCGCCGGAAGGCCCGCCGGGCAGCCCTGGCCCGGAAGGACCCGGATCGGCCCGGTTCCGGCCGGGTTCCAACCCGGTTCCGGCTTGAGCCCGCCCGCCCCGGGCCGCCCGGGAGGGGCAGCCCGGCCGGCGGGGCTCAGGAAGCTGGGGCGACGTGCGGGCTCAGACCGGCAGCGCGGCGCGGCCCTTGCGGGCGGCCTTCTGGGCGCGGGCCGCCTGCTGCGCGGCGATCTTCTCGGCCTTCCTGCGCGAGCGGCGGCTGGTCTTACCGGCCTCCTTGGCCGCCTGCTTCGCCGACCGGCGGGCCTGCTTCGCGGCCTTGCGACCGGACACCTTGACCGCGGTCACCGACTCGGCGGCGTCTTCGCGGGCCTCGTGCAGCGCCAGCGTGGCGGCCTTGCGGGCCTTGCGGCCGCGGTAGGCCACGCTGGGCTTGCCCTCGGTGTCGACGGTGGCGAGCAGCGCGCCGCCGATCAGGCCGAGCGTCTTCACGAACGTGGCCTGCTTCTGGCGGCGCAGCTCCGGGTCCTTCTCCTTCCAGAACGGCTCCACCGGCTGCACCACGGGGGCGGTGGCGACGATCGCCAGGGCGGACAGGCGGGGCAGCCGGCCGAGGGCGAGCAGCGAACCCGCCACGGCCGTCACCGCTCCGGCGGAGCGCACCACCATCACCGGGTCGTTGGGCAGGCGCAGGGGGCCGGACACCTGGTTCAGCACGGGCTTGGCGGCCTCGGCGTGCGGACCGGGGTGACGTGCCACGTCGACCCCGGACTGGATCAGCGGGGCGGCGAGCAGGGGACGGGCTACACGGCGGACGATGGTCATGGTCCTTTGCTACCCCTGATCCGGGCCGGATGCGAACGGACAGGCCGGAAATCGGCTGAAATCCGCACTGAATCACAGCCTCCGAACAGACCCGGAGGTGATCCCGCGCCTACGCTGACCACCATGTGCGGACGCTATGCCTCCAGTCGCAGCCGCGAGGAACTCGTCGTGGAGTTCGAGGTGGAGTTCGAGGCGGGAGAAGACCATCTCGGCGAGCCGAAGCGGGGTTTCAACATCGCGCCCACCGACACCGTTGCCGTGGTGGTGGAGCGGACGGCGGTGCCGGCCCCCGGTCTGCCCGAAGAGGAGGTCTCCGCCTCGGTTCTCGACGCCGCCGACGCGCACGTGACGGCCGAGCTGATCAACGACGAGAGGGCCCGGGCGGTGCGTCAGCTGCGTTCCCTGAAGTGGGGGCTGGTGCCCTCGTGGAGCAAGGACGCCTCCGGCGGAGCCCGCATGATCAACGCCCGGCTGGAGACCCTGCTGGAGAAGCCGGCCTACAAGAAGGCCGCGTTGTCGCGGCGCTGCCTGGTGCCGGCCGACGGCTGGTACGAGTGGCAGGTCAGCCCGACCGCGAAGGACGCCAGGGGCCGCCCCCGCAAGCAGCCCTTCTTCATGAGCCCGGCCGACGGCGGGGGCCTGGCCCTGGCCGGGGTCTACGAGTTCTGGCGCGACGCGCGGCTGCCCACCGGCGACCCGGCCGCCTGGCTGATCACCTTCGCCGTGATCACCACCGCCGCGGAGCCCGGCCTCGACACCGTGCACGACCGCATGCCGCTGGTGCTGCCGCGGGATCGCTGGGCGCACTGGCTCGACCCGGCGCTGAACGACCCGGCCTCGGTGCGCGGCCTGACCGAGAACCTGCCCGCCGGCCGGTTCACCGCGCTGCCGATCAGCACCCGGGTGAACTCGGTGCGTAACGACGGCCCGGAGCTGATCGAGCCGGCCCCGGCCGACAGCCTGGCCGGGGTGGTCGACCCGGCCACCGGTGAGTTGCTCGGTGGACCGCCCGCGGGGTCCCTGTTCTGAGGTCTGAGTTCACGCACCGGCGGAAACCCGATGGAGGACGACGAGGAGCCCGTGACAACCACCCAGCCCGAGAGCGTTCCGGAGGCGGCGGACGACGCCGCCGAGGTGATGCCGATCGACACCCCGCTGGGCCCGGCCCGCGCCCATCTGTGGACGCCGGCCCGGCCCCCGGCCGGCCGGATCGTGCTGGGCCACGGTGCCGGGGGCGGGATCGGCGCGGCCGACCTGGTTGCCGTCCGCCGGCGGGTGGTGGCCCTCGGCTGGCAGGTGGTGCTGGTCGAGCAGCCGTGGCGGGTGGCCGGCAAGAAGGTGGCCGCGCCGCCGCCCCGGCTCGACATCGGCTGGTCCGCGGTGTTCGCGGGCCTGGGCGCCCGGCCGGGCTGGAGTGATCTGCCGGTGGTCGTGGGTGGTCGCAGCGCGGGTGCCCGGGTGGCCTGCCGTAGCGCCGCCGGGCTGGGTGCCCGGGCGGTCTGCTGCCTGGCGTTCCCGCTGCACCCGCCGGGCCGGCCGGAGAAGAGCCGGGCGGCCGAGCTGGCCCTGCCCGGGGCCGCCGGCATCGACGTGCTGGTGGTGCAGGGCGAGAGGGACGCCTTCGGCGGACCGGACGAGATCGCGGCCCTGGACCTGCCCGGCGTCCGGGTGTCCAGAGTCGAAGGTGATCACTCTCTGAAGAAGGACGTCCCGGTGGCTGAGGCGGTGGCGGCGGCTCTGCCCGGGTGGCTCAATCCGTAGGCGACAGCCCGGAATGACACCCCGGCGTCGTGCGTTGTGCTCGATGCGCAGGCGGTCACCGACCCACGAGCCCGGGCGTGTCCGCCATGTCAATCCCGATGACAGCCACCGTGAGTCATGCTCGCCCGGCTTTCAATGGGGCGTCCGCGAAGAGTGAGGAGTGCGCCGTTGCTACTCGTGACGACGGTGGAGGAACGGTCCGGTGCGGCCGAACGGTCGTCCGGCCAGTCCACAGGGCGAACCTGGGCGGGTAATGCCGCTCCGGTGCAGCTAGGCTCGTCGGTGATGGATGCCCAAGCGGGTCGCGCACCGGCGACTGAGAACCCCGAGCAGCGGTCTGCCCGTTTCGAGCGGGATGCCCTGCAATACCTGGATCAGCTGTACTCGGCGGCCCTCCGGATGACGCGTAACCCGGCTGACGCCGAGGATCTCGTCCAGGAGACCTTCACCAAGGCGTTCGCGTCGTTCCACCAGTACCAGCCCGGCACCAACCTGAAGGCCTGGCTGTACCGGATCCTGACGAACGCCTACATCAACACCTACCGCAAGAAGCAGCGCGAGCCGCAGCAGGCGCAGACCGACGAGATCGAGGACTGGCAGATCGCCCGCGCCGGTTCGCACACCTCGACCGGCCTGCGTTCCGCCGAGGCCGAGGCGCTCGACCGGCTGCCCGACTCCGACGTGAAGGAAGCGCTCCAGCGCATCCCCGAGGAGTTCCGGATCGCGGTCTACCTGGCCGATGTCGAGGGTTTCGCCTACCGCGAGATCGCCGAGATCATGGGCACCCCGATCGGCACGGTCATGTCCCGGCTGCACCGCGGCCGACGGCAGCTGCGTGACCTGCTCGAGGAGTACGCTGCCGAACGTGGCATCGTTGCCACGCGATCTCAGGACGGTGCGGCATGAGCAGCTGCAATGAGCCCGATTGCTCCAAGGTGCTCGACCAGGTCTACGAGTACCTGGACGGCGAGATGGGCGAGGCCGAGCTCGCCCAGATCCGGGTGCATCTCGAGGAGTGCTCGCCCTGCCTCCAGCAGTACGACCTCGACGTCGCGCTGAAGGCCCTGGTGCGCCGCTGCTGCCGCGAGACGGCCCCGGCCGACCTGCGGGAACGCATCATGGTCAAGATCACCGAAGCCAGGATCGACCTCAACGGCTGATCCCGGGCACAGAAAAAGGCGTTGCTCCCCTGGCGGGGGCAACGCCTTCTTCGTTTTCTGGCGCTGAGGCTCAGGCGTTGGGACGACGACCGTGGTTGGCCGCGCTGCCCTTGCGCGAGCGGCGCTTGCGACCGCGCTTGCTCATGGCTTTCTCCTTCTCTTGGCTGCCTGCATCCTTTCACGTCCGGGCCGGTGCTCCGGAATCCGTCGGTCGGCTCAGGACAGTCGCCTCAAGACTCGCTCACCCCTGCCGATGTCCCGGGCGTGAGCCACCCTGTGTCCGTGCTGCCCTTCCTGCGGGCGCTGAGCGAGCTGTTCGGCTCCGACCTGCACTGCAAGGTCGGGTCGCCGCCACGGATCCGGATCGACGGCAAACTGCGCCGCCTCGACGTGCCCGACCTGACCCCGGCCGACACCGAGGCGATGGCCAACGAGGTGCTGCGTGACGACCAGCGGGCCCAGTTCGAGCAGACGAACGAGGCCGACTTCGCCTACTCGATGAGCGGTGTCGGGCGGTACCGGGTCAATGCTTTCCGGCAGCGCGGCTCGGTCGGGCTGGTGTTCCGCCGGGTCAACATGGGGGCCATCCCGCTGACCAAGCTGGGGGTGCCGGAGGTGATCGGCCGGCTGGCCCTGGAGCCGCGCGGGCTGGTGCTGGTCACCGGCCCGACCGGCTCGGGCAAGACCACCACGCTGGCCGGCATGGTCGACAAGATCAACACCGAGCGCGAAGTCCATCTGGTCACCGTGGAAGATCCGATCGAGGTTCTGCACGAGGACAAGCTGGCGATGATCAGCCAGCGTGAGGTGCGGGTCGACACCGACAACTTCTCGGTCGCGCTGCGGGCGGCGATGCGACAGGACCCCGACGTCATCCTGATCGGTGAGATGCGCGACCAGGAGACCGTGCACTCGGCCCTGGCCGCGGCCGAGACCGGTCACTTCGTGATGTCCACGCTGCACACCCAGGACGCCAAGGAGACGATCACCCGGATCATCGACTTCTTCCCGCCGCACGAGCAGAAGCAGATCCGGCTGTCGCTGGCCGGGGCGCTGCGCGGGATCGTCTGCCAGCGTCTGGTGCCGCGCGCCGACGGCTCGGGCCGGGCGCTGGCGATGGAGGTCTGCGTGAACACCGGGCGGATCGCGGACGCCATCGCCGACCCGGACAAGACCAGCACCATCGGCGACCTGATCAAGGAGGGCGGCTTCTACGGGATGCAGTCGTTCGACATGCACCTGGTGGAGCTGATCCGCGACGGGGTGGTGAGCCTGCACGACGGAATGGCCGTGGCCAGCAACCCGCACGACCTGACGGTGGAGCTGAGGCGGCTCGGCCTGGTGGCCTGAGAGCGCCGGGGGAGGGGTCCGCAGGAGGTGAGGGGCGGGGTCCCGTTCCGCCCACCACCTCCTGCGGGCTCACCCGGTCTCGCCGTCGAGACCAGGGAGCTGGGGCGTTGTGACTGCCCTCGCAACGCCCGATTGGTCCATTATCAAGTTGTTACATTTAAAGCGCGACTCGTAAACCGTGTGGCGTGAGTCACCACTCGTTCCCTTGCTTACGGCAAACGAAAGGCGCCCGGCCGGAGCCGGGCGCCGAACGTGGAGAAGGGGGATCAGGCAGCGGCCTTGGTCTCCCAGAAGATCGTGCTGATCTCCTCGATCTTGGCCAGCAGCTGGTCGGCCACGGCCACGTCGGTGCTGCCCTTGGTGCCACCGGCGCCGGCCAGCTTGGTGGCCTCGTTGAACAGGCCGTGCAGCTGCGGGTACTTCTCGAAGTGAGGCGGCTTGAAGTAGTCCGTCCACAGCACCCACAGGTGGTGCTTGACCAGGTCGGAGCGCTCCTCCTTGATCTGGATCGCGCGCTCCTTGAACACCGCGTCGTCCGAGGCGTTGAACTTGGCGATGCAGGCCTTGACCGACTCGGCCTCGATCTTGGCCTGGGCCGGGTCGTAGACACCGCACGGAAGGTCACAGTGAGCGCTGACCTCGACCGCGGTGAAGGCGTTGAGGAACCGCGAGAGCATGGGTACTCCTTGTCGCGAGGCTAGAGGCTTAGGACTCGTAACCTACTCCGCACCCTCGCCGGATGCGCGTCCTGGGCCGGGTATCCGTGGCGTGATCTTGCCCGGGCGCGGCCAGATCCGGAACAGCACCACCGCCAGCACGTCGTCGTCCGGTACCGCGCCCACCTGCCAGGAGTCCACGCCCTCGGCCGGGTTGTCGCGCTCCACCCACCAGCCGCCGGGCTCCCGGAAGGCCAGCCGTTTCACCGCCAGCGGCCGGTCGCCGGGCAACCGCACCACGGCCACCAGGCCCGGCTCCGGGCGTCCTCCCCAGTGCACCAGCAGGCGGTCGCCGTCGCGCAGGGCCGGTTCCATCGACCTGCCCCCCACCAGCACCTGGCCGATCGGCAGCAGCGGGCGGACCTGGTCGGAGCTCATCGTCGTCCTCACTCGGGTCGTCGGGCGATGACTCCACGGTAAGCGTCCCGGCACGGTGTGAGCTGTGACACGATGGCCGCCACGGGACACCCCCGTTCACCTGCGCCGGCCGAGCCCACCACGCCGCCCGCGTGCGAAGTCAGCCCCTGCCGGAACTGTCTGTCGTGAGGTGTCGCGTGACCATCGGAACTTCCCGCCCCGACCTGGCCACCGTGATCCACGACTCGCCGGTGTTCGCCCTGCACCACGGCGGCAAGATCGAGACCGCCCTGCGCCGGCCGCTGCGCTCGCGGGCCGACCTGTCGCTGGCCTACACGCCGGGCGTGGCCGAGGTGTCGCTCGCCATCGCCGCCGACCCGCACCTGCTCGACGTGTACACCGGGCGCGGCAACACCGTCGCCGTGGTGTCCGACGGCACCGCGGTGCTCGGGCTCGGCGACATCGGGCCGGGCGCCGCGATGCCGGTGATGGAGGGCAAGGCGATGCTGTTCAAGCACTTCGCCGGGATCGACGCGGTGCCGATCTGCCTGGACACCACCGACCCGGACGAGATCGTCGACACGGTGGCCCGGCTCGCCCCCACCTTCGGCGGCATCAACCTGGAAGACATCTCCGCACCGCGCTGCTTCGACATCGAGCACCGGCTGCGGGAGCGGCTCGACCTGCCGGTGTTCCACGACGACCAGCACGGCACCGCGGTGGTCGTGCTGGCCGCCCTGCGCAACGCCGCCCGGGTCACCGGTCGTGACCTGCCCGGCCTGAGGGTGGTCGTGGCCGGTGCCGGGGCCGCCGGGGTGGCGATCGCGGGCATCCTCGCCGGGGCCGGACTCCACGACGTGGTGGTCTGCGACAGCCGGGGCGTGCTGGAACCCGGCCGGGCCGGGCAGAACCCGCACAAGGAGGCCCTGGCCGGGCGCACCAACCCGGGCCGGCTCAGCGGCGGCCTCGACGTGGCGATGGCCGGGGCGGACGTCTACATCGGCGTCAGCGGGGGCCGGGTGCCCGAGCCGGTGGTGGCCTCGATGGCCCCCGGCGCGATCGTGTTCGCGCTCGCCAACCCGACTCCCGAGGTGCACCCGGACCTGGCCGGGCGGTACGCCGCGGTGGTCGGCACCGGCCGCAGCGACTTCCCCAACCAGATCAACAACGTGCTCGCCTTCCCCGGCATCTTCCGCGGCGCGCTCGACGTGCGGGCCACCGCGATCACCGAGGGGATGAAGCTGGCCGCCGCCGGGGCGATCGCCGACTGCGTGGTGCGGCCGACGGCCGGCGAGGTGGTGCCCAGCGTGTTCGACGAGCGCGTCGTGGGCGCGGTGGCCGCCGCGGTCGCCGGGGCGGCCCGGGCGGAGGGCGTGGCCCGGGTCTGAGAGGATTCGGCGAACAGCCTTGACCGGCATTTACCACCCGGGCGGTTGCGCCTGGACGGCCGGTCGCGGAAGAGTTCGCCCCACACGTCGGCTCACTCCCCCTGTGAAGGCTCATGGACGAGAATCGACCGGTGGCACCCGGAGCACCTCGAGAAGACTCCTTCGACATCGCTGTGCGTGGTTTCAACCGCCAGCAGGTCATGGAGTACATGACGCGTACCCACGATCTGCTCACCACACTGGAACGTCAGCTGGCCGTGGCCCGCGCCGAGGGCCAGCGTGCCCGTGCCGGTGCCGACGCCGCGGTGGCGGAGGCCCAGCGGCTGCGCAACGAGAACGAGGAACTGCGCGCGGCGCCCAAACCGGTACCGGTGCACACCGAGGTCAGTGACCGGATGGCACAGATCCTGCGGCTGGCCAACGAGGAGGCCGAGCAGGAACGCAACCGGGCGCGCGACGACATCGCCCGGGTGCAGAGCGAGACCAAGGCCGAGATCGAGCGGCTGCTGGCCCAGACCCATGCCGAGGCCGAGCGTGAGATCGAGCAGGCCCGCGCCCTGGCCCGGCAGGAGCTGAACAGCGCCCGCGAGACGGCCAACCGCGAGATGACCGAGGCCCGGCAGACCGCCGAGGCCGACCTGAGCCGGGCCCGCGCCGAGGCCGAGATCACCATCACCTCGGCCCGCACCGAGGCCGACCAGCTGCGCCTGGACTCGGTGCGGCACGCCGAGCACCTGATCGACGACGCGCAGCGCCGCTCCGGCGCCGTCAACGGTCTGGCCGCCCAGCGACTCGACGCGCTCACCGCCACGCACTCCGAGGCGCTCGTGCGCCTCACCCAGATCCGCGACGTGCTCGGCCAGCTGATCGGCGCCGACGCGGCCGCCGGATCGCTGTCGGCCGCGGTCGAGGCGGCCATGAACAACCGGGGCGACGGCGAGCTGCGGCACGAGGCCCCGGCCGCCGACGCCGTCGAGGGCGAGATCTACGACGACGCCCTGCCGAACGACGTGCACGAGGTGATCGAGGTCCGCACCGAGTACGACCAGCTGCGCGACCGGCACCAGGAGGTGCACAACACCGGCTCGATCAACACCGCCTCGATCCGTCGCCAGGGCGCGCACACCGGCTCGATCCCGGTCCACGACCTCGACGACGACCTGCACATCGACCCGCTCGACCCGCTCGGGCAGGGCACCGGCGAGCAGCAGGCGGTGCGCACCGACATGGAGATCGACCTGCGTGACAACCGCCGACCGGACGTGAGACTGGTCACCGGGGGTGCTCAGGCGACTCCAGGGGGCTTGCACTAGCGTCGTTCTCATGCTTGCTGCCTTCACCACCGCCACCGATGCCGACGACCCGCTCTCCGCGCTGGAGGTGGGTGAGCGCCCGGCCCCGGAGGTTCCGGAGGGCTGGGTCCGGGTGCGGGTGAAGGCGGCCGGCCTGAACCACCACGACCTGTGGAGCCTGCGCGGCGTAGGGCTGCCGGACGAGCGCCTGCCGATGATCCTGGGCTGCGACGCCGCC
The DNA here is from genome assembly GCF_018499875.1 of Kineosporia corallincola. Lineage (GTDB taxonomy): Bacteria > Actinomycetota > Actinomycetes > Actinomycetales > Kineosporiaceae > Kineosporia > Kineosporia corallincola. The sequence goes on from NZ_JAHBAY010000001.1 coordinate 897,100, forward strand.
GGGCTGGACGACGACGGCAACGAGGTCATCGTGCACGCCGTGATCAGTGATCCGGCGTGGAAGGGCGACGAGACCCTCGACCCCCGCCGCAGCCTGCTCTCCGAGGTGCACCAGGGCACGCTGGCCGACGAGGTGGTGGTGCCGCGGCGCAATCTGGTGCCCAAACCGGCCGGTCTCAGCTGGGAGCACGCCGCCTGCCTGCCGACCGCGTGGCTCACCGCCTACCGCATGCTGTTCACCCAGGGTCAGGTGGTGCCCGGCCAGACGATCCTGGTGCAGGGGGCCGGCGGGGGAGTGGCCACCGCCCTGATCTCGCTGGCGAAGGCCGCCGGGATCAGGGTTTTCGCCACCAGCCGCAGCGAGGAGAAGCAGGCCCTCGCGGTGGAGCTGGGGGCCGAGGCCGCGTTCGCCTCCGGTGCCCGGCTGCCGGAGCGGGTCGACGCGGTGTTCGAGACCGTCGGCGCGGCCACCTGGAGCCACTCGGTGAAGTCGCTCAAACCCGGTGGGGCGATCGTGATCTGCGGGGCCACCAGCGGTGCCGCCCCGAAGAACGCCGAGCTCAACCGGATTTTCTTCCTCCAGCTGCGGGTGCTCGGCTCGACCATGGGAACCCGCGAGGAGCTCGGCCGGCTGGCGAACTTCCTGATCACCACCGGAGTGCGGCCGCGGGTCGACTCGGTGCTGCCCCTGGAGCGGGCCCGCGAGGGGTTCGCGAAGATGGCCGCCGGTGAGCTGGCCGGCAAGGTCGTGTTCACTCGCTGAAAATTGTGGACGACGATGAGCGGCGTCAAAAGCTCATCGTCGTCCATCATTTCAGGGCCGCTGCACGCCGAGCCACTCGTACCAGCCGTTGTGCAGAACGAGCCAGGCGATCAGACCGTAACCGGCCTGACGGGGGTGCTCGCCGTCGCCGGCCGCCAGGTCGGTCAGCCAGTCCTCGTGCGCGTAGAGCGGGTCGAAGCAGTCCACGAACGGCACGTTCCGCCGACGGCAGACGTCGCTGAAAGTGGCTGACAGCTCTTCGATCCGGCGGTTCTGCTCGTTGTCGGCGACCGGCGGCGGGCCGACCACGAAGGCCGGCAGACGGCGTGAGTGCGCGTCGTCGAGCATGTTGGCCAGGTTCAGCCGGGACCGGGGGATCGACAGGCCGGCATCGATATCCGCTCTGCCGAGCCCGATCACGACGCGCTGGTCACCCGGATGCTGCTGGCCGCCGTCGCCGAACCGGCGGCTCGCCTCCTGCCACCAGCGGGCGCCCAGATCGGCGGTGTTCTCGCCGGGGACCCCGAGAGTGTAGACAGCCAGTGACATCTCGTCCTGTGGTGTGCGGGCGGCCACCCGGCCCACCCAGCCCAGCGCCTTCGGGTCGCCCACGCCGGCCACCAGCGCGTCGCCGACCACGCAGATGCGCACCCGGGGGACGCCGGTGGTTCCGCCGGAGCCCATCCGGAGACGGCTCACAGGTCCTCGTCGGCATCGTCATCGTCGTCGCGGGCGAGCCAGGTGGCCAGGCGCTCGACCGGAGTCTCGAAATCCGGGTTCAGATCGACGAAATGACGCAGCTTCTCGGCCAGCCAGGCGAACGTCACCTCTTCGTCGCCCCGGCGCTGCTCGAGTTCCTCGATCCCTCGGTCGGTGAAGTACATGGTCCGTATTCTGTCCGACTTTCGGTGGCGGTACCCCGACGACCCCCGCATCCGTCGTGCACGGATGCGGGGGCCGTCGTCGGATCAGCGGTTGAAGGCCTGCGCGATCAGTGCCGCCTGCTCCGCCTGGTGCTTCTTCGCCGAGCCGGTGGCCGGGGAGGCCGAGGCCGGACGGGAGATCCGCAGCAGCGGCCGCCCACCCAGGTCTTGCGGCAGGCTCAGGGCGATCGACGGCCACGGGCCCTGGTTCGCCGGCTCGTCCTGCACCCAGACCAGCTGGGCGTCGCGGTACGGGTCGATCGCGGCCAGCACCCCGTCGACGTCGATCGGGTAGAGCTGCTCCAGCCGCACGATCGCCGTGCTGGTGTCGCCCCGCTTGTTGCGCTCCGCCAGCAGGTCCCAGTAGATCTTGCCGCTACAGAACAGCACCCGGTCCACCTGGCCGAGCTGCGCCTTCTCGGCGATCACCGGGCTGAACTCACCGTTGGTGAAGTCCTCGATCGGCGACACCGCGGCCTTCAGCCGCAGCATCGACTTCGGCGTGAACACCACCAGCGGCCGGCGCGGCTTGGCGTAGGCCTGACGGCGCAGCAGGTGGAAGTACGAGGCCGGGGTGGACGGTTGTGCGACGGTCATGTTGTTCTCCGCGCACATCTGGAGGTAACGCTCGATGCGGGCGCTGGAGTGGTCCGGTCCCTGACCCTCGTAGCCGTGCGGCAGCAGCAGCGTCACCGACGAGCGCTGGCCCCACTTCTGCTCCGACGAGGAGATGAACTCGTCGACGATGGTCTGGGCGCCGTTGGCGAAGTCACCGAACTGCGCCTCCCACAGCACCAGGGCGTCGGGCCGCTCGACCGAGTAGCCGTACTCGAAGCCCATGGCCGCGAACTCGGACAGCAACGAGTCGTAGATCCAGAACTTGCCCTGGTTCTCGCTGAGGTTGAGCAGCGGCGTCCACTCCTCGGCGGTGATCTTGTCGGTCAGCACCGCGTGCCGCTGGGTGAACGTGCCCCGGCGGGTGTCCTGACCGGTGAACCGCACGTTGGTGCCGTCCATCAGGATCGAGCCGAGCGCCAGCAGTTCGCCGAACGCCCAGTCGACCCCGCCGTCGGAGGCCATGGTGGCCCGCCGTTCCAGCAGCGTCTGGAGCTTCGGGTGCACCGAGAAGCCCTCGGGCGGAGACACGTACGCGTCACCGATCCGCTTCAGCACCTCGGCCGGCACCGCGCTGGCGTGGCCGTTGCCGCTGGCGTCG